>JAKBTL010000093.1:11486-18985 GCA_021844425.1 Actinomycetes bacterium
ATCCGCATCCTCTACGTCGACGTGGACACGCTGAGAGCGGACCACACCGGTCCGTACGGCTACCGACGAGCCATCACGCCGAACCTCGACGCGCTCGCACGCGAGTCGGTCGTGCTCGACCGCTGCTACGCCTCGGACACGCCGTGTGCGCCGTCGAGGGCCGCTCTCACGAGCGGGCAGTTCGGGATCACGACCGGAGCGATCGCGAACTTCGGTCCGGCGGCGGAGATCCGGATGTTCGAACGGACCCGGTACGCCCCCTTCTTCGGCGGCCACCTCTACCGCAACGGGATCCACACGGCGTCGATCTCCTGCTTCCCCGAACGCCACATGGCGTACTGGTTCCTCGGGAACTTCCGGGAGTGGTTGAAGCCGTCACTGTCGAACGGAGACGACGAAGATGCCGCCACGGTCACCGACGCCGCCCGGCGGTGGCTGCACAGGAGCGGCCGCGACGACAACTGGTTCCTCCAGGTGCACTTCTGGGATCCGCACATCCCGTATCTCGAGCCCGGGGACTGGGCGCGCCGGGCGTCGGAGTCGGGCCCTCCCCCGGCGTGGCCGGACGAAGACGCGATCGCGGCGCACGCCGAGATCTACGGCCCCCATACTGCGCTCGACCTCTACGAGGGCGACGGCACGTGGTCAGTTCCGCCGCCGCCGTCGCCGAACCCCGAGACCATGCCCGACGCCATCAGGTCGCGACGTGACTTCGAGCTGCTCGTCGACGGTTACGACGGGGCCGTCGCCTACTGGGACCACCACCTCGGCATCCTCATGGAGGAGCTGGCGGAGCTCGGGATCGCCGAGGAGACCGCGGTGATCGTCGCCTCCGACCACGGCGAGTGCCTCGGCGAGAACGGCTGTTACGGCGACCACCCGATGGCCAACGAGGCCTCCCACCACGTCCCGATGGTCATACGGTGGCCAGGTGTCACGACCGCGCTTCCCGAAAGGCGCCGTCACGTCCCCGGGCTCGCCTACCAGCTCGACCTCTGTCCAACGGTCTGCGAGCTTCTCGGGATCGACGTGCCGGCGGGCTGGGAGGGCGAATCGTTCGCGCCAGCGGTGCGTGGGGCGCCGTTCGCCGGACGCGAGCGGCTCGTATTGAGCCACGGCGCGTACACCTACCAGCGCGCCGTGCGAACGGCGGAGCACCTCTACATCGAGACGCTGCATCCTGGTTGCTGGCGGCTCGACCACGAGCAGCTCTACGAGATCGAGCGGGACTCGCAGATGACCGTGAACCTTCTCGCGGCTCCTGCGGGCGCACTCGGCGCACTCGGGACACTCGGGACACTCGGGACACTCGGGACACGACGCGTCACCTCGGATGCGGAGGGCGTCGCGGCCGGGCTCGCCGGCGTCCTGGAGGGCTGGCGGGAGGAGCACCTGACGCTGCGCGACCCGCTCCCGGACCCGATGGAGGCGCGTCGCTACGAGAGCCCGTCCGAGGCGTTCCACGTTCCGAGCTACGAGGTGCGCCTGGCGCGCACCGGGCGCCGACACCTGGCCGAGGACCTCGATCGCCGTCTCCACTCGGACTGGGTGTCCCGGGCCCGCTGGTGAGGACTGCAGGATCAGTTCACTCGTCGCCCGGCAGCGAGGAGCCGCGTCGCCCGCGTAGGCGCTCCACGTAGCGGTCCGCGGAGCGCCGCACGGCCGCCGCTCCGTCGTCGAGGATGACCCGCCCCCACCATCCTCCGTAGACGCGGTCGAATCGGAAGCGTCCGATGCGCCGGGCGATCTCCTCGACGGTGCGCTCGTCGAGCGGGATGAGGTTCGGGTAGCTCCACATGAAGCTCGCCCATCCGCGATCGGGGACGACCTGCACGGTGTCGCCGGTCAAGAGCGCGCCGCGGCCGTCGGACCCTGTCGGCCAGTGCAGGACAGCCGCCCCGTCGAAATGGCCCCCGATGCGCGCCACGGTGATCCCGGGGACGGGCTCCGCCTCCTCGTCGAAGAGCTCGACGCGTGGCGAGGGCCGGCGGATCCACGCGGCATCCGCCTTCGAGATGAGCACCCGAGCGTCGAAGGCGTCTGCGAGCTCGACGTAGGAGCCGTAGAAGTGGGGATGAGAGATGCAGATTGCCGAGATGCCGCCGAGCTCTCCCAGGCGTGCGCGAGCGGCGCCGTCGAGCAGGGGGATGCAGTCCCACAGCACGTTGCCGGAGGCCGTGCGCACGAGAAGGGCGCGCTGACCGATCGCGACGGGCGGCTCGATGCCGATGCCGAACAGGCCCGGCTCTTCCTCCTTCACGACCACCGCATGGGACTCCGCGAGCTCGGCCATGGTCGTCCACCGCTGGCCGCCCTCGCCGACGTACTGCCGCTCGTCTTCGCAGATGGCGCATCGCGCGGGAGCATGGATGCTGTCTGCGTGTTGGACGCCGCACGTCGTGCAGATCCAGGCAGGCACGATCGGTTCCCTCGCTTCGGCTTGGCGGGCACAGGACGCTGCCAGCATCGCAGGGGACCGGCTGGGAGACGTGGCGCCTCGCCGGATGGCGTGACGCTCGCCGACCATCGCCGACCCTCACCGACCGTCGCCGACCCTCGACGACCGTCGGGTCCGTACCCAGAGGCCTTCAGCGGAGGCCTCGGACAATGTTGCTCGACTGCGGGTGGGTGCACGGCTTCATGGGGGCGCCTGCGGCGGAAATGCTCCTCGTCCATGCGATCGCGGCGGGCGAGCCGGTCTCGTTCCTCTTCGAGGGGCGGCGCAGTGAGATCCCCCACGGCCTCGTCATGTGAGCAGCTGATCTCGGGCGAACGCCACCGCACCGGCGACGATCGTCGCGACGACCTCGAGGTCGGGATCCAAGACGACGAGGTCTGCGGGAGCGCCGGGCTCGAGGGCTCCGGCACGAGAGGCTCCGTGCCCCCGCGCGGGCGCGCCGGCGATGAGCATGGGAGTCGCACTCGCCGCGCGCAGTGCGTCGGCGAGGGGCATCCCCGTGGCGTCGACCATGTGTCGGACCGCGTGCTCCATCGTGAGGACGCTCCCTGCGAGGGTCGAGCGGTCCGTCGCGAGGACCACGCGTGTCTCGACGAGCTCGACGTCGACATCCCCCAGGCGTTGGCGTCCCGGCGGCATGCCGGCGAGTGGCGTCGCGTCGGTCACGAGCACAACCCGCCCAGATGCCGCCTGGGCGGCCAGAGCGATCGCACCAGGGTGCACGTGGTGGAGGTCGCAGATGAGCTCGAGCGTGACGCGTCCCTCGAGCAGCGCAGCCCCGGCGAGCCCCGGGTGGCGGTGGTGGAACGGGGCCATCGCGTTGAAGAGGTGGGTGACGTGCGACGCGCCCGCGTCGAAGGCGGCTCGGGCGGTGTCGAAATCGGCGTCGGAGTGGCCGAGCGCGACCGTGACGCCCGCGTCGAGGCACGGGGCGACGAGCGCCATCGCCCCGTCGACCTCGGGCGCGATCGTGACGACGCGCACCGTTCCCTCGCCGAGCTCGAGCAGCCGGGACAGCTCTGCGAGATCAGGGGCGCGGATGGCCTCGGGGTCGTGCGCCCCGGCGCGCCGAGCCGAGATGAAGGGGCCTTCGAGGTTGCAGCCGAGCACGCGGGCGGCGCGGCGGGGAGGCTGGCGTGCGACCCGTGCCACGCCCGAGACCGAGGCGGCGAGCCGGGCGGGGGAGTCGGAGAGGGTCGTTGCCAGCAGCGACGTGGTCCCGTGCCGTGCGTGGAGCTCGGCCAACGAGACGAGCGCCTCGGCGACCTGTGTCGGGGAGTCGCCGTTCACCTGGTGGCCCGCGCCTCCGTGGACGTGGATGTCCACGAAGCCCGGGGAGATCGTGCAGTCGCCGAGGTCGACGAGCCGGACGGCGATGTCCTCGGGGCGGGTCCCGGCTGGGCCGTGGCCCGCGCGGACGACGTCGGCGATGGTGCCCGTGGCAGGGTCGATCCAGACCACGCCGGGCTCGAGCTGGCCACCGGGCCACAAGAGGCGCTGCGCCGAGAGCCCGAAGAGCGGAGGACGCGCGTCGTGGCCCGTCATGGCTGGGCGTTGCCGATCATGGCCAGGGCGAAGCCGCCCCCGAACCACAGGACGCCGGGCTCCACCCGCTCGACGGTGAGGCGGCGCTCGAGGCGGTCCACGTCGCGGGTCTTCGCCGCTACCGCCGTGATCCTGCGGGTCGTGGAGTGACCGCACCTGGAAAGGCCACGAAGTCTCACGATCCGAATCGACGCGTCGTCGGGCACCCTCCGAGTATGGGTCGCCGATGACCTTGATGCCGGGCGGAGAAGCGCGCAGAGAACGTCAGGCTCGGACGTCCCCGCCCGCCCAGTTGTCCTCGGGCAACGGGGCGGGATGGCCCGGAAACGTGAAGCCGCTGTCGAACTCCGCCGTGCAGGCGGCGACGACCTCGGGGTCGTAGAGGATGCCGGCATTGTCGGTGACGATCTCGAGGGCCGTCTCGAGCGACCGGGAGAGCCGGTAGGGGCGGTGGGAGGCGACGGACTCGACGGTGTCCGCGACGGCGATCACCCGGGCTTCGAGACAGAGGGCGTCGCCGGTGAGCCCGTCAGGGTACCCGGACCCATCGAGTCGCTCGTGGTGCTCACGGACCGCACGGGCGACGGGCCATGGGAACGGGATCTCCTGCAGGATGCCGCTGCCGATCTGCGAGTGCAGCTTGATGAGGTCGTACTCGACGTCGAAGAGGCGGCCCGGCTTGGTCAAGATCTCCGCAGGGGTCGCCACCTTGCCGATGTCGTGCACCTCGGCGCAGATGGCGAGCCCTTCGGTTGCGTCCTCGGACATGCCGAGCCGGCGCGCGATCGCCACGCAGAGCTCGGCGACGCGGTGCTGGTGTCCGGCCGTGTACGCGTCTCGCGCCTCCAGCGCAGCACCGAGGGAGTGCACGGCCCTGCCGAACAGCTCGTGATAGGAGCGCTCGGCCGCCTCGCGCGCTTCGGTCGACCCGAGAAGCGCGGTGATGTCTTCGAGGTGCACGTAGAAGAGCTCCGGCTGGCCGAGGTGGTCGGTGACGAGCCGGGCGTGGACACGGACCCAGCGTGTCGTGCCGTCCGGGCGCACGTAGCGCATCTGCGACCTGAAGACGGGGGGATGGGACCCGCTTCGCATGGCCTCGAAGGGCATGGGCGTGTCGGCGTCCGCAGGGTGCGTGAAGACGTCTGGTCGCCGCCCGACCACGTCGTGGCGCTCGCGCCCGATGATGTCGGCGCACGACTGGTTGCAGTCGGCGATCGTCCCGTCGAGCTCGCAGAACATCCACCCGAAGGGGGAGGAGTCGAACCCGCTGGAGAGACGGCGCGCGGCTCCCTCGACCTCGGTCAGATCCGACGACGTCACGACCAGACCCAGGAGCTCCCCTGTGCCGCCGCGCACTGGCACGCAGTCGAGCAGCGCCG
The DNA here is from genome assembly GCA_021844425.1 of Actinomycetes bacterium. Lineage (GTDB taxonomy): Bacteria > Actinomycetota > Acidimicrobiia > Acidimicrobiales > RAAP-2 > JAJYVT01. The sequence continues at coordinate 16,869 of JAKBTL010000093.1, forward strand.
GGTACGTCGTCCCGTCCCATCGGGTGAGGAGGACCCTCCCCGACCAGGTCCCTGAGCCAGACAAGGCCGCAGTGACGTCGCTCGTGCCCGCCTCTCTGAGCGCCGGGAGGAGGTCGGAGAACAGCCGGCCCCCGTCTCGTGACAGGTCCCAGCCGTGCATGTCCTCGGCTGCCCGGTTGCACCAGTGGACGATGCCCTCAGCGTCGAGCACGACCACCGGGGTGCCGAGTGCCTGGAGGAGCTCGCGCTCGGAGGAGAACGGGTGCAGGGCGGGGTCGGTCACGGGCGATCTGCCGACGGTCGCGGGGCCCGGCCGCTGCTCGGCGGCTTCACGAGGCGGCGTCGCACGGCACCACATAACCACGTCCCCACGCAGTTCGCGTGGACCTGCGCGGGTGCGCCCGGGGCCGCGCTCAGGTGCGTGCCGACTCGGGGCGCAGCTCCGGGTGACGCAGCGAGAGGTCTGCGCACGCCTCGCACACGGACGCCGGGATGATGCCGGCTCGCATGAGCGCTCCGAAGATCTTGCACCCGAGGCACAGCCCGAGGGCCGCCTCGAGGAAGGCGGCGCAGGCGAGAGCGCCCGTGACCGCGAGTGCAGGGACGTGGGCGCCGGCTCCGAACCACAGCAGCACCGCGGCGGTGCTGAAGGCGGTGCCGATCCCCTGGGCGAAGCGCTTGGGTGCTCCGGGGACGAGCTTCGGTTCCCCGAGAACCGGTGCGATCACCGAGGTCGCCAGGCGGCCGAGCGGGCTCAGTGTCGGGCCCGTGAGCACCCGAGCCCAGAAGCCGGCGGCGAGGACGACGAGCAGCCACGGCTGCCGTGCGGCGATCGCCGCGGCGCTCAGCACCACGACGCCGGCGGCGACCGTCCGGGCTGCCTTCTCGTTGACGGGATCGGGGAACGTGAGCAGCGTCCGGAGGGCCATGGAGAAATCTTACCAAATCGGTCGGGTTTTATCCACTGCGCCGGGTGGCGCGGCTCACGCGGCGCAAGCTCGCTGAGTCTCGGGCGCCGCCGCAGCTGCGACGCCGAAGCGGCCTGTGAGTTGACCGGGAAGAGACCCGAGAGGCAGGTGTTGAAGAGAGATGAGTTGCATGAGCGACACATGAGCGAAAGGAGACAGCGATGCACTTTCTCGCAGTGTTCCTCTTCGTGGCGTTCGGCGTGATGGCACTGACTGCCCTGGGCGGTCGCCTCCACCGGCGGCTTCGGGAGTTCCGTCCGCTCCTGGCTGGAGCGTGGGGTGTCGGCCTTGCATGGCTGGCCAACCTGAACATGTGGTCCGGGTGGTCTGTCGGCAACCTTCGGTACGGCTGGGTCGGAGTGACGCTGACCGGCGTGGCCCTCGGTGGCACGGCGTTGCTGCTCTACGCCCTGTACGCGTTCTTCGCCGGACTGTTCCGCAAGTTCGACGACCAGGCGGAGCAGATCGAGAAGACCGATCTGCGGCGGGTGGCCTGAGACCCTGAGACCGTCCCTGAGGTCTCTCGGACGGCCCACGGTCCATCGGGCGACGGGCCATCGGGCGACGGGCCATCGGCCCACGGTGTATCGGGCGACGGTGTATCGGGCGACGGTCTACGGGGCGACGCCGGCGGGAGTCTGACCGCACGGCGTCGCCCCGTGCGTCTCGCTTGACGAAGCGCCGCCTGGCACGTCGAGCCGGCCTCCCCCGTCGAGCTCGTGGGACATGTGGCCGTGTAGCACGTACCCGCGGTGTCCGTCGGTGCAGCGTTCGCGGCGTTCAGCTCCTGGGGCGTGCCGCACGACCGCCCACCGGATGCCGTTCATGACCGTCGAGCGGCTGTGGGTCCCGGGCGCTTCCTGCGTCCACTCCACGGTTCCGAGCGCGGCGACCACCGGGCCATGCTGCGCAGCGTCGGCAATCTGACCAGGCTATCGGTGTGATGGGGTGTGATGGGCCTGCCTCCGGGCGAGGCTTCGAGGGCTGCGACAAGCTGCTGCCGGCCGCTCATGAGACCGCAGCGGCGGCGGCAACCAGCTCAGGCTCGATCTCGGCCGAGGCCGCCTCGAGGGTCTGGCCCTTGGGCTCGGGCAGGGCCACCAAGGTGAGGACGATCCCGACGGCCGAGACCCCCGCCATGATCCCCAT
>JAKBTL010000070.1 GCA_021844425.1 Actinomycetes bacterium
GTCGTCTCGGACGCGGTCGCGTCCGAGCACCGCGGCGAGCGCGACCACGATCGGGTCGGGGGCCACCGGCCGGGGTCGCGCCCGTCTCGTCGCGCGCGATGCCATCGCCCGCCAATGTACGCCGGTCCAGCCGATCGAGCCCGGCGACGTGGCTACGATCTCGAACGAGATGTGCCATCCGTACGCCCAGGCGCTCCTCGAGTCGATCCCAGGGCTGCAGGCCGACCGGTCGAGGGCGCTCTACAGCATCCGGGTGGGCCGCCGGATCTGCGGTCCGGGTTCACGACCCGACCAGGCGCGGTGCCAGGGCTCCGAAGGTGCGAGGCGAGCTGCCCTCGCCTGCGAACCCGCCCTCGGGGTGCCGGTTCAGGACGCGCTGCACGCGTGCCCAAGAGATCTGCGCGCACGAAGAGCCTCCCCTCCGGCCCTCCGGGCACCTCGGGCATCTCGCCGCGTTCCACTTCCCCCTCGTCGAGCCGCTTGCGGTCGACCAGAGCGGACAAGCGCAGACGGCCGGTGCCACGCCGTCTCCTCGGTGCCCCGACGGCCGACTCGAGCGGGTCGATGAGCCTCAACGGCGCAGGCTCCTGACATGAGGCAGTGAGGTCGTGCAACCCGAGCCGCCCCACACCCGCCTTCGTCGCCTGCGCCGAAAGCAGGTCGAGGATCGGTCCGCCCTCGACGCGCTCCTCGACGAGGTGCTGGTCGCCCACGTGGGACTGGTCGTCGACGGGCATCCGCTCGTCCTGCCGACGGCCTTCGCACGGGACGGCGACCAGCTCTTCCTCCACGGCTCGACGGGTTCTGGCTGGATGCGCGCCGCCGCGGCCGGCGCGCCGGCCTGTCTCACGGTGACGGCGCTCGACGGGCTCGTCGTCGCCCGTTCGACGTTCGAGTCCTCGATGCGCTACCGCAGCGCTGTGGTGTTCGGCGTTCTCCGGCGGCTCGATGCGAGCGCCAGGAACCTCGCGCTCGACGTCATCACCGACAAGCTGCTGCCGGGGCGACGCGAGGAGGTCCGGGCGTCGACGGCCCAGGAGCAGCGTCGCACGCTCGTGCTCGCCATGGTGATCGAGCACTGGTCCCTGAAGGTCTCCGACGGCTGGCCCGACGACGTGGAGGAGGACCGCGCGGGGCCGGCGTGGGCCGGGGTGATCCCGCTGCGAACGGCTGCAGGCAGTCCCGTCGGTGCACCCGATCTCGAGGAGGGCGTGCCTGTTCCGTCCTCGGTGCACGCGTTCGTCGAGGCTCGGGCGTAGAGGCTGCTGGATGACGCCACGCCTTGCGTCGACCGAGCCGGGGATGCCCGGTGAGGACGGGTACCCGCGGTTCTCCCCGGCGGAGATCGGCCGGAGGTGGAGGGCGGCTTCTCGGGAGGTGGAGCGGGCGGGCGTCGACGCGCTCGTCGTGTACGGCGCCGACCGTTCAGGGGCCGCCGTGCAGTGGTTGACCCACTGGCCGGTCACCCGGGAGGCTGCGCTGCTGTGGACGCCTGGAGCCGCGCCGCTGCTCCTCGTCCAGCACGCGAACCACCTCGACAACGCCGAGCGGCTCTCCACCGGCTGCGAGGTTCGCTGGGGAGGCGACTCGACGGCTGCGACGCTTGCTGCCGAGCTCGGGAGACGCCGTGCGGGCCGCCTTCGGCTGGGCGTGGTGGGTCCGCTGCCCGCGAGCGGCGCAGTGCTGCTCGAGGCAGCGGGCGCCGAGCTGGTGTTCCTCGATCTCGAGTTCCAGCGCCTCCGTCTCGTCAAGTCGGCCGAGGAGCTGGAGTGGACCCGCCGCGGCGCGAGGCTCACGGACGCCGCCGTGGACGCGCTCGCCCGGCGTGCCGGCCCCGGCACGGGCGAGGTGGAGCTCGGGGCCATCGTGGAGAGTGCCTACGTTCCCGAGGGCGGCACGACGCACATCCACTACTTCTCGGCCACCGCGATGCGCCAGCCCTCGATGCGCGTGCCGGCCCAGTGGCCCGCGGAGCGACGCCTCCGCGCCGGCGACGTGGTCTCCTGCGAGGTGAGCGCCAGCTGGTGGGGCTACCCCGGCCAGCTCCTGAGGACGTTCACCGTGGAGGAGCCGCCCACTCCTCTCTACCGCGACCTGCACGACGTGGCAGTCGCGGCGTTCGACGCGATCTCGGCACGGGTCGCGCCGGGCACGACCGCCGCCGAGCTCGCCGAAGCGGCACGCGTCATAGAGTCTGCCGGCTTCACCACGTGCGACGACCTGGTCCACGGCTTCGTGGGCGGGTACCTGCCGCCGGTCGTTCCCGGCGGCGGGAGGGAGCCCCGCCATGGCTCGTTCGTGCTCGAAGAGGGTATGACGATCGTGGTGCAGCCCAATGTCGTCACCCCCGACGGCACGGCCGGGGTCCAGACCGGCGAGCTGCTCCTGGTCACCTCGACGGGCTGCGAGCGGCTTCACGCCTACCCGCGGGGCATCGGGGTGCTCCGCCACTCGGCGTGATCGCGTCGGCCGTGACTGGCCTCGGGCCACGAGCACGTGGCTGGCCCTGCTCGCTGGACGTCACTGGACACGAGAACTGCGCACCGGAGGTCGTGCACCATGGCTGACCCGCACGTGCTCGTCACCTTCCGCCCACCGCCGGCGGTTCGTGACGCGCTCGACCAGGCGTTCCAAGGCGCCGCCGACGTCACCTACCTTGCCGACGTCGGGGCGCCGACACGTCGCAAGGCGCTCGGCTCCGCCGGCGCGGTGCTGGCCTGGAGCCTCGATCGGGAGCTGGAAGGTCCGGAGGAGCTCGCCGAGCTGCGCTCGGCCCGTCTCGTGCAGCTCCTGTCCGCTGGCGTCGAGGAGGTGCCGCTGAGCCGCATTCCAGACGGGGTGCCGGTGGCGTCGAACGCAGGAGCGTACGCCGGGCCGATGGGCGAGCACGTGCTGGCGATGGCGCTCGCGCTCGCCAAGCACCTTCCCCAGCGCCATGCCGCGCTCGAGGCAGGCGTGTTCGACCAGTCGGCGAACCGGGAGATCCGCGGCTCGATCGTGTGCGTGGTGGGTTTCGGTGGCATCGGGCGGGCGAGCGCGCGGCTGTTCGAGGCGCTGGGGGCACGCATTCGTGCCATCACCCGCTCGCCCGTGGACGAGGAGTGGGTCGAGTGGGCAGGCACCGTCGACGACCTCCGCACGGGGCTGGGCGGGGCAGACATCGTGGTGGTGTCCCTCCCGCTCACCCGGGCGACCCGTGGGCTACTCGGGGCGCGTGAGCTCTCGGCCATGAAGCCCGACACCATCTTGATCAACGTCGCCCGGGGCCCGATCATCGACGAAGGCGCCCTCTTCCGCCATCTCGGCGAGCACCCGGCATTCCAGGCAGGGCTCGACGTCTGGTGGGACGAGCCGCGAAGTGGCGAACCGTTCGCGCCCCGTCTGCCGTTCCTCGACCTGCCCAACGTGCTCGGGTCGCCGCACAACTCGGGGATCACCGAGACCTCGCTTGCCGAGGCAGCTCGGCGGGCCGCCGCGAACGTCTTGAAGGTGCTCAGCGGAGCGCCTCCGGACCATCTCGTCGATCGACGCGAGTACGTCGACTGAGTGCTGGGATCCCGATCGCCGTCGAAAGGCGCCTCCCCTGTTGCAGCTTTCCCCTCCGGAGGTCCCCGACAGCTACCCGGGTCATCCGCGGCGGGCGTCCGGGTCATCCGCGGCGGGCGTCCGGGACCGGTCGCGGCAGATGACCGGGTCATCTCCGGAGGCGGTCGAGCTGGCGACGGTCGCGCTTGGTAGGGCGGCCGCTTCCGCGCGGGCGGTCGAAGGGGGACTCGTCGCGCAGCGTCGTGGGCGGGCTGTGGTCGATCATGCAGACGGCCGCTTGGGCGGCGCCGACGCGCTTCGTTATTGCTTCGACCACCTCGAGGACCCGGTCGTGCCCGTGGACCCGCGCAGCCACCCGGTCACCCTGGCGGACGCGGGTGGCAGCCTTGGCCGCGGCCCCGTTGACCCGGACGTGCCCGCCCCTGCACGCCTCGGTCGCCATCGCTCGGGTCTTGAAGATCCGCACCGCCCAGAGCCACTGGTCGACCCTCGCCGATTCCACGCAGCGATCCTGCCATTGCCGGCGCCGGAAGCGCCCTGCACGAACGAAAACGAAGGAGCCCAGGTCCCGAAGTTCGGCGAGTGCTCGTCGTGGACGCTGCGACGTTGACCATGGCATAGTCGGGGAAAAGCGGAGCGGAGGTTCGTGGATGAGCGGGTTCAGAATGTTGCTCTTGGCGGTAGACAAGTCAGAGCAGTCCGGTAAGGCAGCAGTCGTCGCGCGGGACCTCGCCAAGGTGTGCGGAGGCACGGTGCATGTCTTCCACGCGCGCAGCCACGAGCAGATCGTGGGGAAGGGCGGCGGTTCCTTCGAGATCGAGTCCGAGGAGGAGGCCCGCTCGCTCGTCGCAGAAGAGGTCGCGCTGCTCGAAGAGGCCGGAGTGAACGTGGAGGTCGACGTCCGGCGTGCCCTGGTGGAGGACACCTACCGGGCCATCCTCGACGTCGCGGAGAACATCTCTGCCGATGTCATCGTGATGGGCTCGAGGGGATTGTCACCCCTGGGGGCGATGATGCTCGGAAGCACGACCTACAAGGTGCTGCACGCGAGCAAGCGCCCCGTGCTCGTGGTGCCGTGAGCGAGTAGCAGGCCTCGGCCGGCGATCGCGCCGCGCCTCCTTCCCGACTTCTCGCCCTCTCCGCACTTGGGGGCCCCGGCAGCGAGACGCCTCCTCAGGCAGTCTGCCCGAGCCGTCGTGCGAACTGGTACCAGTCGACTGTCACCTGTTGACAGGCTGCCCGCACTGGGTTAGAACACACGAGACGAACGTGCGGAGTGGCTGCCGACCGGCAGAGCCGCGCGGTGACGTGCAGGACGGTTGCATGTAGCCACGCGGGGAGGGTCGAACGTCGGGCACGACCGCGAGAGAGACGGGGGGTCGGTACATGGCGACGACGTCGCAGAGCAGCGGCAGGGTCTCTGCCCCACTGGAGTCCCAGGGCCTCGTGGCCAACCAGATGGAGACGCACCACATCGACGTCATCCCAGCCTCGGAGCGGCACGGAAGACCGAGGGACCAGATCGCTGTGTGGCTCGCTGCGAACACGACCGTGGTGAACTTCGTGCTCGGCGGGCTGATGGTCGCGCTCGGGCTGAACCTGTTCTGGGCGATCATCGCCGTCCTGATCGGCAACATCCTCGGTGCCGTCCTGACCGGGCTCCACGCGATGCAAGGGCCGCGGCTCGGCGTGCCCCAGATGATCCAGAGCCGCGGCCAGTTCGGCTTTATCGGATCGGAATTCATCTTCCTTGCGGCGATCCTCCTGGACGTCGGGTACTTGGCAGCATCGCAGGCGCTCCAGGCGAAGTCGATGAACCTCTTGGTTCCCGGGGTGACCGTCACATGGTGGATCATCATCGTGACGGTTCCCGCTCTCGTCATTGCGATCTTCGGATACCGCTGGATCCACCAATTCGCGAAGCTCATCACCGTGATGCTGGTCGCCGTGATCTTCGTCTCGCTCATCCAAGCGGCACTGTTCAATCACGGGATCACGCCCGCGGCGAGCGGCTTCGGCTTCTCGAATGCCCCGGTGTTCCTTGCGGCCATTGCCATCATGTTCATGAACATGCTCAGCTGGGCGCCCTATATCTCCGACTACTCCAGGTATCTGCCTGAGAACGTGAGCTTCAGGAGCACCTTCTGGTCCATCTTCGCCGGCCTCATGATCTCCACGACCCTCTTCGCTGCGCTAGGCGCGTGGATCACTGCGATGGTTCCGAAGGCAGCGACAACACCGCTAGTCGCGCTCGGGGCCGTGTCCGGGACCTGGATCATGCTCTTCATGTGGTTTGGCCAGATTCCCGGCGTGACGATGAACGGCTACAGCGGCATGCTCGCAGCGACGAACTTCGGAAGCAGCATCCAGCGGGTGATGGAGGGTAGGCATCGCCAGGTCGTGCGCGTGGTGGGGATCCTGGTCATGTTCGCGATCGGTACGATCCTCGCCGAGCTTGGCTGGCGGACGTTCCTTCACACCTTCGAGCAGTTCCTGACAGTGCTCATCTTCCTCTTCGTGCCATGGAGCGCGATCAACCTGGTGGACTTCTACATGCTGCGTCACGGGCGTTACGACGTCCGCTCCTTCTTCGTACGAAAGGGGAGCTACCCCGACTTCATGTTGCCCGCATGCATCGTCTACCTGGTGACGCTGGGCATCGAGTTCCCGTTCATGAACACGACACTGTACGTCGGGCCGATTTCCAAAGCCATGACAGGGGTGAACATCGACTGGATCGTCGGTTTCGTCGTGGCCGGGGTGCTGTACTACTTCACCGCGAAGCTCGGACGAACCAAGCAGCAGACGCTGGAGGCAGGTGTCTCCCCTACCATCTCATGACGGGAGAGCCGCGCGCGCTGCGGACGCGCATTCAGTGAGAGCGTTCGACCCTCGGGTCACGGGAAAGCGAGAGGGACATTGATGCAATTCGGAGTCAACCTCAACAACCGGGAGCCATTGATCGCTCCGGGGTACGGGCTCCCGGAGCTGCTCGACGTCGCGGTTCTCGCCGAGAGCGTCGGGTTCGACTCGGTGTGGGTGGGCGACAGCCTGTTCTCGAAGCCCCGGTACGAGCCGATCGCGCTCATGTCCGCGATCTCCCAGCGCACGAGACGCGTGAAGCTCGGGACTGCGTGCCTCGTGACCTCGACCCGTAATCCCCTCTACCTCGCGCTCGAATGGGCGACGATGGACCAGCTGAGCGGTGGTCGGTCCATCCTGGGCGCCTGCATGGGCAACCCCGAAGTCGGCGTGCAGAAGGAGTTCAAGGCCCTCGGGCTCGACTTCAAGGATCGTGCCACGATCTTCGAGGAAGGGCTCGCGGTGCTGCGGGCGCTTTGGACCGACGGATCGGTCACCTACCGGGGCAAGTACTACACGTACGAAGACGTGGCGTTCTATTCCGGCACGGAGATGGGGCCGCTGATGCCCCTGCAGAAGCCTCCGCCGACCTGGGTTGTGTCGAATATCCGCCTCACCGGGGACCTCTCCGACGCGGTCGCCAAGCAACGCTTGGCCCGGGCGTGCGACCGTGTCATCCGATACGGGGACGGCTGGATGACCTGTTGCCGGGCCGAGCATCCTGAAGAGGTCGTCGAGCAGATCGCACAGCTCGAGGACTCGGCCTCGAGGCTCGGGGAGGACTTCGGTCGCTTCACCGTTTCCTACCAGGTGACGATGAACATCGGCGATTCGAAGGAGCAGGCGCGTGAAGCGTTCGGCAGCTACATCTCGAGCTACTACCCGGAGCTGTCGAAGTCGGTCGATCTCTCGAACTGGGGACCGGTCGGCAGCCCCGACACGATCATCGAATGGTTCAAGAGGTTCCGTGACGCCGGCGTCGGACACTTCATCTGCCGTTTCGGCGACATGGACCAGTTCGCCCAGGTGGAGCGGTTCTCCAAGGAGATCCTTCCTGCACTGAGAGACGCGGGCTGAGAGCTTCTGAGACGAGGCTGATGTGAGACGAAGGAGGAGCGATGGCTGAAGAAGCGGTGGAGCCCGAGCCGCGTACCGAAGCGGAGCTGCGCGCGGCAGCCGAGCTCATCGTGGACGTGTGCTTCGAGGTGAAAGAGGGCGAGGTCGTCACGATCATCACCGACAATCGTCGGAAGGAAGAGGCAGAGATGGTCGCGACGGTCGTCTCGGAACGCGGTGGCTGGCCGGTGGTCGCGAACAACGACACCCAGATCCGGAGGGCCCTTCAGGACACGCTGTTCCCCATGGTCCCGCCGCGCAACCTGCACACCGCGATCGTGAGCTCCGACGACATCATCATCATGACCAATCTCGAATGGGCGAACCGCTTCGCGCACGTGCCTGCGGTGAAAGAAGCGTGCGCGAACCATTCGCGGATCGGATCTGTCGAGGAGGGATTCGGACGCTGGCCCATCTCCGTCGAGGACATCCGGCGGACGATCTCCAATGCCCAGGCGGCCATCAAGCTCTTGGAGGGCAAGAAGCGGGTGCGCGTGACCTCCCCGGCGGGGACCGACGTGGAGGTGAGCATCGAAGGCCGTCCGGCACTCGAGGTCGTTCCCGTGAAGGCGAAGGGCGCGATGATGGGACCTGTTCCGCTCTGGGGAGAGGTCGCGTACGGCGCCGTCGAGACCGAGACCGAGGGGACGATCGTCGTCGACGGCAATCTTCTGGGTGTGGGCGTGCCCGGCAACGTCGAGCACCCCGTGACCTGGCACGTGGAGGATGGGCGGTACACCGCGATCGAGGGCGATTGGGAGGCGGAGCGTCTGCGCAGCGTCATCAGCGGGGTGCCGGGCACCGAGGTCGTCGCCGAGTTCGCGTTCGGCACGAGCGACTTCGCTCCGAAAGTCGGACCTTCGTCCAAGGGACGGAAAGGCACTGCCCACTTCGCGCTCGGCGACAACCAGAACTGCTACCCGGGCGGACAGAACAAGAGCGCCCTCCATCTCGACGGGGTGAACCTCGACATCTCGATCCAGATCCTCGACACGGGCGAGTACATCGTGAAGGACGGGGTCTGGCAACTATGACCGACCGACGCACCCGGGCGGTCCCACTCGAGGTCGTCTCACGCATCGACCTGCCCCGGGACAGCTGGTCTGCTGTCCTGGTGAGCGACAAGACCGTGGACGAGAACCACGCGTCGCTCGGGTACTCGGTGTTCACCCCCGGCTTCGTGTCCGACGACCTCTCGCACTCTGTCGACGAGCTGTGCTTCGTCGTGTCAGGCCGAGGGATGATCCGGTTGGAGGACGGGCAAGTGGAGGTGAAGCCCCACGACGGGCTCTTCATTCCCGCGAAGGTCTGGCACACGATCGTGAACACCGCCGACGAGGACCTCACCATGGTGTTCACGTTCCCATGGCCCGACTATCCCCCGACCGAGAGAAGAGAGGCGCGGTGAAGAACCCTGAGCGCCCCGACGGGACACTTGCCGGGCTCCCTCCGAAGAACCCCGACGAGGCTCGACTGCAAGTCGCCGCCGCCTGCCGGATCCTCGCTGCGCACGGGCACGAGGACCTGACCCTGGGTCACGTGAGCGTGAGAGGTCCGGATCCCAGGGACGTCTACATCAAGGGAAAGGGGAAAGCGCTCGGAGAGGTCGGACCTGACGACGTGGTCGTCGTCAGGCTCGACGAGCCCGATGGCTATCGCGTCGCCGGTACGCACCTCGAGACGGTGATGCACACGGAGACCTACCGCGCGCGGGCCGATGTCGGCGCCGCGATCCACACGCACCCGTTTTTCGCGACGGCGCTTGGGGCCACCGCGTCGTCGCTCGAGTACCTCTCTCACGACGCGCTGCTCTTCAACGACGGCGTGGGCCTCTACGACGCGACCGCCGGCTTGATCACCACCCCGGAAGAGGGCCGTGCGGTCGTCGATGCGCTGGGGCAGCGCCGCGCCGTGCTGTTGCAGAACCACGGGATGCTCGCGGTGGGAAGAGACATTCGCTGGGCGACGCTCGCAGCGCTCACTCTCGAGCGCGCCGTGCGCGTCCAGGTGCTCGCGTCCGCTCTTGGCAAGTTCACGCCGATCCCCGAGGACGAGCTGGACGTCCTCAGCCCCGTGAAGTACCAGGAGCCGTTCCTCGACGAGTATTGGTCCGCGTGGGTACGCCGCCTCGAGTCGGCCCCGGAGCCCCTCTGGTGAGCACGGTGATCACGGCCACGATCAACGGGCGTACGTTCAAAGGAGAGGTCGAAGACAACGAGCTGCTGATCGACTTCCTTCGAGACGACCTGGGACTGAACGGCACGCGGCAGTCGTGCGAGGTGGAGGTGTGCGGCAGCTGTACGGTGCTCGTCGACGGACTTCCGGTGAGCTCGTGCTGCTACCTCGCATGCGATCTGGACGGAAAGGTGGTCGAGACGATCGAGGGACTCGTCGGCACCGCGTTCCACGAGGTGCTCGGTGACGCGTTCGTTCGACATGGGGCGGTGCAGTGCGGGTACTGCACCCCCGCCATGGTGCTGACGGCCAAGTCCTTCCTCGACGACGAGCGGCTGGCCGACGAGGAGTCCCTGAAGAGAGCCATGCGCGGCAATCTGTGTCGTTGCACCGGCTACCGGGCAATTCTCGATGCGCTGATGGACGTCATGGGTAGCGAGCGCGCGGCGGAAGCCGGCTCGGGACGATGACGCAGCTCCTCGAGCACCCGGCCAAGAGCAGCACCGCCGTCGGGCTCGACGTCGACCGCGTCGACGCGAGGGATAAGCTGGCCGGTAGGGCCGAGTACACCGGCGACCTTCACCCGCCGTCGATGCTCTACGGGGCGGTGCTGCGGAGCCAGTTCGCCCACGCGGAGATCGAATCGATCGATACGAGCGGCGCCGAGGCGACGGATGGCGTCATCGCCGTCCTCACCGGTGACGACCTCACGGACCTCGACCCGTACTACGGGCATGCGCTGCGCGACCGGCCGATCATCGCGATCGACAAGGTCCGCTTCGTCGGAGAGCCGATTGCGGTTGTCGCGGCCAAGTCGCAGACGATCGCCGATGCAGCCCTCTCTGCGATCGACGTGTCGTACCGCGTGCTCCCGAATGCAGCGACGCTCGATCGAGCCCTGGCGCCCGGAGCGCCGCTCGTCCACGAGGGTCCCGTGCGTCCCGGCCTCGCCCACGGTCTCGGAAAGCTACCCGAGCGCGAGGGGAACATTTGCTACCGATACGGCTTCTCCTTCGGTGACGTCGACGCGGCGTTCGCGCGCGCTGCGGTGGTCGTCGACGACGAGTACGTGTTTCCCGCCGTCTACCAGTACTCCATGGAGACCCATACGACGATCGCGCACCATCGTGGACGGGAGATCACCGTCTGGTCTTCGTGCCAGCATCCGTTCCTCGTCCGTCAGGAGATCTCGGAGCTCTTCGAGGTGCCGCTCGACGACGTAAGGGTGATCGTCCCCTACCTCGGAGGCGGGTTCGGCAGCAAGTCGTACACGAAGATGGAACCCCTGACGGTCGCCATCTCGAGAAAGGCCGGTCTGCCCGTCAGGATCATGAACCGGGTGGACGAGTCGATGGTCACCACGCGCCGTCACAACATGAAGTGCCGGATGCGGACGGCCGCGAGCGCCGAGGGCCAACTGCTCGGCCGGGTCGTGGAGATGTGGCTCGACACCGGCGCGTATGCGGACAACGGGCCGAGGGTCACCGCGACCGCTGGGGACGCCGCCCCTGGTCCATACCGCTGGGAAGCGGTCGACGTCAAGGCGCAGTGCGTCTACACGAACACCTCGCCCGCCGGGTCCTACCGGGCGTTCGGGGCAACCCACCTGCAGTGGATCGGCGAGTCCCAGGTCGACGAGGTCGCTCGACGCCTCGGCCTCGACCGGGTCGAGATCCGCCGAGCCAACCTGCTTGCGCGTGGCGGGCAGGTGCGCCCGGGTGCGAAGGGGCTCGACGCGGACCTCGTCGGCGACGTCGACAAGGTTGCCGCGGCGCTCGACTGGTCGAGCCCGCGCCCTTTGCACCGTGGCGTGGGGCTCGCGGTCGGGCTGCTCGCCGCCGGTGCGCATCCCGTCTCGATGGCGACGGTGCGTCTTGGTGCCGACGGCGGAGTCTCGGTGCTCGTCGGCACGACCGAGTTGGGCCAGGGAGCGCGCACGGTGATGGGTCAGATCGCGGCCGAGGTCCTCGGCCTTCCTCCGTCTCGCGTCGTCGTCCGGGGCACGGACACGAGCTACACCCCCTACGACCGGTCGACCGGAGCGAGCCGATCGACCACTGTCGCAGGCAAGGCGGTGGAGGAGGCGGCGGCCCAGGTCTTGGAGGAGCTGATCGAGACCGCGGAAGCGACGCTTGGCGTGGCGCGGGACGAGCTCGTCGTGTCCGAAGGCAGGATCTCCGGTGGCGGCGCCGCGATGACCTACGAGGAGCTGATCGAGCGGCGCTTCGGCCTGAAGGGCGGCGAGCTGATCGGCCACGGCCACGTGGGGCCCCGAGGTGGGAGCGGCGGCTTCGCAGACGGTCCGGTCTTCTGGGAGGTGTGCGTCGGGGGCGCGGAAGTCGAAGTCGACCCCGAGACCGGGATCGTCACGGTGCTGAGCGTGTCCACCGTCGCCGACGTCGGCAAGGCGATCAATCCCTTGCTGGTCCGACGTCAGGACGAGGGTGCGGTGATGCAGGGACTCGGGAACGCGCTGTTCGAGGAGATGCGCTTCTCGGACGACGGATTGCTCCTGAACGACACTTTGCTCGACTATCGCATCCCGTCGTTCGAAGACCTGCCGGCGTCGATGTCCTGCACCATCGTGGAGAACGAGGACGGCCCAGGGCCGTTCGGGGCGAAAGGGTGCGGAGAGGGCGCTCTCGCCGCCTTGCCGGCTGCGATCGTGAACGCGCTTGCGGACGCCGGTGTGCAGATGACTGAGCTCCCGCTCACCCCCGAGCGGGTTTGGGAGAAGATCCACTCACAGCACGAGATTCCAAAGAACGACTCAAAGGAGGAGAGATACCAATGATTCCGAAGATGACCGCGGTGGTCGGCGCTGGCACGATGGGTCCGGGAATTGCTGCAACCCTGTCGCGATGCGGTTCGGCAGTGCGTCTGAACGACGTGAGTAGCGAAGTCCTGGAACGATCGAGGGCAGCGACCGAGCTCGCATCGACTCTTCTCGAGCGCGTAGAGGCTCCGGCCGCGCCGGGAGGCTCCGTCACCTTCGAGCAAGACCTCGAAGCCGCAGTACGGGGAGCCGATCTCGTCATCGAGGCGGTGCCCGAGAAGGTCGACCTGAAGCGCGAGGTCTTCGCCAAGTTCGAGGAGTGCTCGTCCCCGGACACGATCCTCGCGACCAACACGTCGGGAATCCCGATCTCGGACATCGCGGTCAATCTCACGCACCCCGAGCGGGTCATCGGGATGCACTGGTCCAACCCTCCGCACCTGATCCCGATGATCGAGGTCGTCCCAGGCGAGAAGACGTCCGACCAGGTACGCGAGCGGCTCGTCGACATCATCAAGGCGTTCGGCTTCGAGCCGGTGGTCGAGCGAGAAGTGCCGGGCTTCGTGGAGAATCGAATCCTCTATGCCATCTTGCGCGAGTGCGTCTCGTTGGTCGAGCGCGGCGTCGTCAGCCAGGCGGACATGGACACGGTGGTGAAGTGGGGCATCGGGTACAAGCTTGCGGTCATCGGGCCGATGCGGCTGCTGGACATGGCCGGCTTGGACATCTATCAGAGCGTGGCGAGCTACCTCAATCAAGACCTCAGCAACGAAGAGGGCGTGTCGCCTCTGATCACCGATCGCACCGAGAAGGGGCAGCTTGGAATGAAATCGCTCGGCGGGATGTACCAGTACGCCGACCAGGAAGACGTGAATGCGCACCGGGCGAGGATCGCGGCCGGCCTCGTCGCGGTCCGCCGGACGCTGTCGTCTCTCTGAGGCTTGTGGCTCAGGCGCCTGGCCCTGAGGGACCCTCCTTCCTCCGGTAGCGCTCAAGAAAGGGTGGACGAGATGGCCAAGAAGAAGGTGTATATCCTCGACAGCGGGTCGCTCGTGATCGATCGATCAGAGATGCTCTGGCATATCGACGTGGGAACTCCTGTGCGCTTTCCCGTCTACAGCGTCCTCGTCGAGCACCCTGACGGACTGATCATCTACGACACCGGCTTCGACCTCGAGCATGTGCAACGCGTGCTCCCGTTCGAGTTGCCCGAGCAGACTCCGGAGCAGGCGCTTCCTGCGCAGCTGCGACTCTGCGGCCTCGAACCCGGGCAGGTCAAGTACGTGATCAACTCGCACTTCCACTTCGATCACGTTGGCGGTAACCGCTACCTGTCGGAGGCGACGACGCTGGTGAGCAAGGAGGAACTTCGTCACGCCAAGGTGCCCGAGCCCTTCGAGCGCCTCGGTTACTCCGATCTTGCCTTCGACTATCCGGGGGCGAAGTACGAGGTGATCACGGGAGACGTCGAGATCGCCGACGGCGTCCGTCTTCTCGAGACCCCCGGCCACACGGCGGGGCACTACTCCATGCTCGTCGAGATGGACGACGGCGCGCCGATGCTGTTCGCCGGCGACGCCGCGTACAGCTTCGAGAACCTCGAGCGCGAGATCATCGCCGGGTTCCATCTCGACCCCAGCGCGTCGGTGGACTCCATCCGCAGGCTGAAGCGCGTGGCGAAGGAGCGGGGGGCTCAGATCTACCCATCGCACGAGATGGCGCCGTTCCAGACGTGGCGGCGTGCACCTCTCTTCTACGGGTGAGGCCAGACAGCCGAGCGCCGCGCGTTTCGCGGTGCTCGCTTCATCGACCAGATGTCTCATCGACCGATTCGAGCTCCGCTGAACCATGAAGTTGCCGCCCTTCGAAGTCCACCGTCCAAGCTCGCTCTACGACGCGTCGCGTCTGCTCAGGGATCTGGGTGGCGACGGGGTGCCGATCAACGGCGGCACGGAGCTGCTCCTCGCGATGAAGCTCGGCCTCGCGCAGTACGACCATCTCGTCGACCTGAAGCGCGTCCCCGAGCTACGCGGGGTTCGCCCCATCTCTACGAGCGTGTCGATCGGAGCGGGGATGACCCACCGGGAGCTCGAGGGCTCCCCGGTGATCGCCGAGGCGGTCGGCGAGATGCCTCGCATGCTCGCCGAGGTCGCCAACGTTCGAGTCCGCTCCGTCGGCACGATCGGCGGCAATCTCTGCTTCGCCGATCCGCACTCGGACCCCGCCACGTTCCTGTCCGCCGTCGAAGCCACGCTGGTGCTGGGTGACGGCAGCACGTCACGGCGCGTGCCAGTCGACCAGTTCTTCCTCGGCGCTTACGAGACCGTGCTCGAGCATGGAGAGCTCCTGGTGGAGGTCACGGTGCCTGCCGTTCCGGTCGGTACGGGCATCGCCCACATGCGCATGAAGGTCCACGAGCGGCCGGCCGTGACCGTCGCGGCGAAGGTCACCCTCGAGCGCGACACGATCGTCCGGGCACGGCTGGTCGTTGGCTCGGTCTGCGGGGCACCGGTTCTTCCTCAGGCCATCGACAAGCTGATCGGTGCGTCCCGTGGTACCTGGTCCGAGCGCGTCCGAGAGGTCGCGGCGGCGTCGGCAGCGGCCGTCGCGCCCGTCGCTGACGCTGAGGGGTCGAGCCGGTACAAGCAGGCTCTCGTCGAGGTCTTCGTGCGACGAGCGCTGGACGCTGCTCTCGCCAACGCCTCGGGCTTCACGCGATAGAGGTCCGGCGATGACGATGACCCTCACAACTCGCTTCACGGTGCCGCTTCCGGTGGAGGAGTCCTGGGCCTTGCTCCAGGACATGGATCGGGTGGCTCGGTGGTTCCCGGGTGCGACGCTCGAAGGGGCTAAAGGAGACAGCTTCAACGGGAGCGTCCGTGTCAAGCTTGGTCCGATGGTGGTCGACTACCGAGGAACCGCTCGATTCGTCGAGCGGGACGAGGGAGCCCATCGGGTCGTCCTCGAAGCCTCGGGGCGCGAGCAGCGTGGAAGCGGCGTGGCCAAGGCGATCGCCAGGACCCAGCTCGAACCTGACGGAGCGGGCACTGCCGTGTCGGTGTCAGTCGAGCTCGACATCTCCGGCCGACCGGCCCAGCTGGGCCAGGGCCTCATGCAGGATGTCGCCCAGCGCCTTGTCTCGGAGTTCTCCGAGCGGATGAGGGCCGAGCTCGAATCCGAACAGGTTCGCGCAGGATCAGGACGGAGCGCAGAGCCGCGCAGGGCGGCGTCTGTCGAGTCGGCAGACAGCGACTCCGACGTGCTGGACCTTGGGCGGCTCGTCGGGCAAGGGCTGTTTCGCCGAGCGTTGCCGTTGGGTGCCGCACTGCTCGCGCTCGCCGTCGTTGTCACGTACTGGCTGCGCAGGCGGGCTTGCCCGGAGTGTCGGCCATGAGGATCGGCCATGAGGATCGATGAGATGAGATGGGAACGATGAGCCAGGCACAACCGGGCCCCGCGATCGAGAACCTCACGTTGTGGGAGCGCGTGTACCAGCATCTCCAAGCCGAGATCCTGGAGGGTCGGCTGCTGCCAGGGACGGTCCTCTCGGAGGTCGCGCTCGCGAAGGAGCTCGGTGTGAGCCGCGGCCCGATCCGCGAGGCGATGGGACGCCTGGCGGCTGAAGGGCTGGTCAACGTCCGGCCGAGGCGAGGTGCGGTCGTTCGCGCTCCGACGCTCGAGGAGCTGGTCGAGGCCTATCAAGTCCGCGAGGTTCTCGAGTCCCTTGCCGTGAGCCTCGCGGTGCCCCGCCTCACCGAGCCAGACCTCCGCGAGCTCGGCAGCCTTGTCGACGAGATGGACACGAGCGCACGACAGAACGACCTCGGCCGCTTCTTCGAGGCGAACGTCGCGTTCCACGAGCGGTTCTGCGAGATGAGCGGGAACCGCAAGCTGCGCCAGGTGCACGTTACGCTCATGGGGGAGATTCGCGGCTTTCAGGATCGTTCGCTCGCGATCCGAGGAAATCCGAACGACTCGGTGTCGGAGCATCGGGCGATCCTTGCCGCTGCAGCAGCCGGCGATGCGCAGTTGGCTGCCGAGCTCGCTGGAATTCACGTGCGTGTTCCGGCAGAGCGACTGAAGAACCACCTTCACGAGCGCATCGGCATGGAGCGAGGCGCAGAAGACGTGCTCACGGCATTGCCGGACGTGACACGTGAGGCGGGTGCATAGCCGGAGGGCCGCATCCCTGGGTGATCCTCGGGAAACCCTCGGCAATCGTCCACGACGAGGAACAGGAAGGAAATAGGAGATGGGAGCACATAGCGGGAAAGTAGCCGTCGTCACCGGTGCCGGCCAGGGGATCGGGTTCGCCATTGCCAGGCGATTGCACGCGACAGGGGCAAGCGTCGTGATCGCGGACCTCGACGCTGCGAAGGGTGAGAAGGCGGCGGGGGAGCTGGGGGCGGGCGCCCAGGCGATCGGAACCGACGTCGGGGACGAGAGCTCGGTGAGTGCGCTCTTCAGCCAGGTGCTCAGTGCCCACGGGAAGGTCGACATCGTCGTCAACAACGCGGCAATAGTCCCGTACACGGCATGGGACGACGTGGACTTCGGCGAGTGGCGACGCATCATGAGAGTCAACCTCGACGGCGTCTACCTCATGTGCCGCGCGGCCCAGGTCCCGATGCGGGAGGCGAAGTACGGCCGTATCGTGAACCTCGCTTCCAACGCCTTCTTCGCCGGCACTCCCAACATGTCGGCCTACATCGCCGCCAAGGGAGGGGTCATCGGCCTGACGCGGGCACTGGCGACGGAGCTCGGTCCGTACAACATCACGGTCAACGCGGTGGCACCGGGGCTCACCGCCTCTGACGGAGTGCTCGCCAGCCCCCACAAGGACTCGATCGCGTTCGTCGAGACGCTGCAGGCGCTGAAGCGCACGGGCACGCCCGAGGACATCGCTCCGGTCGTGGCGTTCCTCGCATCGGACGCGGCCGGATGGGTCACCGGACAGACCTACACCGTCGACGGTGGCCACGTCCGCTACTAGCGGCGAGCTGGCGGCGGCTCGGTACCTGAAGGGGGAGCGCGATGACGGATGTCGAAGCGGGACGGGTGGCGCTGGCGGTGCACGACGTGCACGCGTCGGTCCGCTTCTACGTCGAGGGGCTCGGGTTCCATGTCGAGCAACTCTTCGAGGATCCGCCGTACGCGACGCTCTCCGTCGGCCCGCTGCGCTTGTCGTTGACGCAGTCGGGCTCGATGGTGCCAGACGTGGAAGGGATGCGGCTGGAGGCGGGTGCGGACGAGCGAGCGTCCGCGGCGATGGTGGTGCTCGAAGTGGCCGATGCTCGGGCTGTGTTCCGGCAGCTGGCTGACCGGGGAGTGCGTACTCGCTCGGACCCCTGGGAGCCCCCGTGGGGCGGGTGCCGGTTCTTTCTCTCGGACCCCGACGGCTACCTGGTCGAAGTGGAGCAGGTGGCGTGACGGGGACTCTCATCATCAGGAGGCGCAACTGATGCGGGTCGTGCGTGCGGCTGGGCCGGACATCGTCGAGGTAGCGGAGGTCACATCGCCGGCTTTGAAGTCACCGACGGATGCCGTCGTGTCGGTCACGGCTTCTGCGATCTGCGGCGCGGACCTCCTCCCCCTCTCCGGGCACGTGCCCGGGTTCGAGTGGGGAACCGTGCTCGGGCACGAGTTCGTGGGGACCGTCGCTGAGGCAGGAGCCGACGTCCCGTTCGCTGTCGGAAGTCGCGTGGTCTGTTCGTCGACCGTGTCGTGCGGGACGTGCTGGTACTGCCGACACGCGATGTCCTCGCAGTGCGAGCAGATGGCGCTGTTCGGGTTCTCTGGCGTGTACCCCAGGTTGGACGGCGGTCAGGCCGACCTCGTTCGCGTCCCTCACGCAGATCGGGTCTTGTGGCCTCTCCCTGAGGCGCTCGACGACGACGCTGCCGTCTTCATCGCGGACATCCTTCCGACCGCGGTGCGCACCGTGGAGCGCGCCGAGGTCGCCGAGGGCGACAGCGTCGTGGTGCTCGGTGCCGGGCCGGTCGGTCTGCTCGAAGGTCTCTTGGCCGACGCTTCGGGAGCCCACGTCGTCATGGTCGATCCTGAGCGACGTCGTCGCGTCGAAGGCGAGCGGCTCGGCCTGCGAGCGGTCGGGACCGACGAGGTGCTCGGCGTGATCGAGGAGATGACCACAGGTCGAGGTGTGGACGTCGCGATCGAAGCGTCGGGCCACCCCGACGCGTTGGCTTCCGCCCTCGCGATCGTCCGTGGGCGGGGCATGGTCAGTGTGTCCGGTGCGCACTTCGATCCGGACCGGCCGGTCGACGTTGGCCGGATGTTCGCGAAGGAGCTGTCGCTCCGTTTCGCGATGGGCTCTCCGACCGACGACCGTGCCCGGGTCGCGGAGATGGTGCTCTCAGGCCGGATCGATCCGCGTCCGCTGATCACCCACCGGTTCCCTCTCGACGCCGCCGCCGAGGCGTACCGGATCTTCCGTGCGCACGAGGCGACGAAGGTGGTCTTGCAACCGTGAGCTCCGCGATGTGCCCTCC
>JAKBTL010000087.1 GCA_021844425.1 Actinomycetes bacterium
TCCTGAGCGCGCGTAGCACGGTGTTGGTGTTCACGCCGAGGACTGCGGCGAGGTCCTTTGCCTGTGGGATGCACTCGCCGGGCCGGACCTCGCCTTCCGCGATTGCCCGTCGTAGTTCGAGGGCCACCTGCTCATGGAGCAGGGTGGGATCCGCTCGGTTCACCGCTGCCAGACGCAGACGGGCTTCGTGGGTGCTCCCGCTGGTCGTGCGTCCAGATGCCATAACACTAGCGAGGATAGCGTTACATCAGCTGAGTGTCTAGCGCCGTCAGGACGCTGAAGTCGGCTCTCAGGACGTCTGTCAAGGCGCCCCGTCGGTTGAAGGTGCCACCTATCACTGTGGCCGCGACGGTGTGCGCTGTGCTCGAATCGCCGGCAGCGGGAGATCGGTCGGGCGTCGGTAGGTACGCTGGTCCACAGTGGCTGAGGAAGACCTGCAGGAGCCGACCGCAGAGTTCGTCCTGACAGGGTCGGAGGGCGATGACCTCTCGTCCACGGATTCCGACGATGAGTGGAGTCCCTCCGACAACCTCGAGCTCACCTACAACGACCTGCTCCACGCTCTCAGGATGGTCCGCCGCAGCGTGTCCGACACCGCGTCAGCGCGCGAGGTCGTTGAGTACCAGATCCAGCAGCTTGCGCGGCGCGCTGAAGACCCGGAAGGAAGCCTTGGCTCGGTCCGAGCAGCCATCGACGAGCAGATCGCCGACCTGAAGACGCAGTTGGCTTTGATTGGAGCGCGTGTCGAGAACCTCGCGTCGATCTCAGAACACTTCCAGACGGATGTGGAACGTTTCCGAACGGAGAAGGAGCTTCTGAAAGCGAGTTACTCCGCAGTCGAAGCATTGACCGTGATGGGTGACGCCGTGGGCACTACCACGTCGCCTGACTCGACACCGCGGACAGCCTGACGTCGCCCATATCACCGGCGTCAAGAGAAGTGACCTCTACCGCCGGTTAGTTGCGCACCGGCCCGACCTCTTGCCGCTCCCCGGTTGGTCCTAGTACGATGGGGTCCATGGACCTGCACATCGACCGCGGCGATCCGCTGCCTCTAGCCGAACAGGTGGCGGCCGAGATCCGGCGTGCGATCGCAGAGGGTGAGGCTGGACCCGGCGACCGGCTGCCGCTCGCAAAAGACCTCGCTGCGGTGCTGGGCGTGAACAAGAACACCGTGTTCCGCGCGCTTCACCTCCTCCGTGACGAAGGACTCCTGGAGTTCCGACGTGGTCACGGGATCACCGTGGCTGGGACGCCGGACAAGAGCGCACTCGTCGCCCAGGTGCGCGACCTCGTGCGTTCGGCTCGACGATACGGCTACCGCAAGAGCGAGCTCATCGCCATGATCGAGGCGGTCCGCTGAGATGACCGTTCGGCCGCCCACCTTGGAGCGTCTCGCCGAGGCGGAAGGACCGACATCGCCCGAAGTGCTCTTCCGAGAAGCACGCCGGCGGCGCAGGCGGCGCTGGGTGCTCGGATCGGCCGTTGCCGTCGTGACTGCGGCGATCGCCATCTCCTTCGGGGTCGGTACGAACGGTCCAGGGCGCCGATCGCATCCTTCGAGCACGCCGACCACCCCAGCGCCCTCGGGTGTCGCGCCGACCGTTCCAAAGACCACGCTGGCGAGCCTGCCCGTCGGCCCGGCACGCATCACATTCACAACAGGCATGGCCTTTCTCAACGCCACAGACGGCTACGCGATCTTCAGGACCGGTCCATACGGAGCGACATCCCAGAAGACATGCGGCCATCTCTTCGTCGGGAAGACGACCGACGGCGGCGGTCAGTTCAGGTCGGTCGCAGAGCTCCCTGGATGCGCCGCGAACGCCATCACGTTCGACGACCAAGGAGACGGCTTCGTCTACGGCCCCGGGCTCTACGTCACCCACGACGGCGGCAGCACCTGGGTCGCCCAGAAGGAGCCGGGCAACGTGCTTTCGGTTCGATCGGTGGGCACCTCGATTTGGATGCTCGTGAGCAAATGCCCTCAAGGGCAGCCGAGTACAAGCCACCCGGAGCACTGCCCCGTGGCAGTCCTCGCGTCTTCAGATGGGGGCAAGGTGTGGCACCCAAAGGTGTTCCCTTCGACAGCGCTAGTTTCCACAGCAGGGGGGAGTGACCCCCTGTCCATGGTGAGGATTGGCGTGTCGGCCGGCTACGTCGTCTTGGCACCGCCCCAACAGGACCAACCGATGGCGACCACGACGTCTGGTTCTGTTCCCTTGTGGTCCACCTCCGACGCCGGCGGGTCCTGGGTGAAGCGCGAGATTCCTTGCGGGACGCTTGGCAACGTCGCAACACCTCAGGAGAAGACGCCGAGTGGTGCCGTGGTCTCGGGGGCGCCCACAGGGACCCTCTTTGCGATCTGCGGCTATGCGTATCCCGGCCAGGACAACTGGTCGCAGTACTGGACGGTGCTCACCTCGGCAGATGGGGGCGTGCGCTGGTCGAAGGTCGCGAGCCACGTGTTCGGTGGGCACCTCGGCAAGCTCGACGCGGTGTCAGCGACCACCGCCTTCGAGCTCGGCTTTCACGGCTCGCTCATGAAGACGACCGATGGAGGCGTCTCTTGGTCGTCGAGCGGGGTGGGGGTCGTCACAAGCCCCTACGCCCTCGAGTTCTTCACGCCCACAGACGGGGTCGTCCTCGACGCAAACGCGCTGTGGCACACGAGCGACGGCGGGGCCTCGTGGACGCAAGTCGTCCCCACCGTGGTCGCCACATCGGCGCCAGCGTGCACGGCGAGCCAGTTGCAGGTGGGCCGGGGGCGACGGGCCAGTGCAGACGGGCACATCTTGGACGTGGTGCTCCTCACGAACACCGGGACCGTCTGCACCCTCAGTGGTTGGCCCCTTCTCTTCGGCACATCGCCTTCGGGCAAACGGTCTTTGCCCGTCGGGTACTACACCTGGTTCGGGACACTCGTCCCCGCCGTCCTCTCCCACGGGGAACAGGGCCAGCTCTGGCTACAGACCACAACGACATGCGGACGAGCCACGCACGGGCGCGTCGACAACGTCATCCTCGACCTCCCCGGTCGTGGCGGCACACTCACTTTGACGGGGCTCTCGTACACACTGGCCTGCGGGATCTCAGAGACCCAGCTCGGCATCCCTCGGAAGTCCGCGGCTGGGCTCGGCGGTGTTGCGAGCTTGAAGGTCGAGCTATCCGGCCTGCCTGTCACAGTCATCGGCGGCAGCGTGCTGCACTACACGGTCACGCTCTACAACCTCAACAGTGTGACCGTGAAGATGTTGCCCTGCCCGCGCTACACGGTGGTCTTCCACACCGCCACAGGCACATCCAAGCGTAAACGTGTGCTCGCCCGCGACACGGGGTCGTTCGCCTGCCGCACCGTCGGGAGCATCCCGCCTGGCGGGACGGCGCATGTCAGACTCTCTGTCCGAGCACCAAAGGTCACGCACATCACGACGACGGGTTTCACCTGGAAGTTCGACGTGCCCGGTGTGGTCACACCCCCCAGCAGCACATCGACAACCGGTATCGCCAGGTCCGGGATGAAGACCCTCACAGCTCGGGCGGCCGCTCAGAACGGTGTCAAGTGAGGCTCCGCGTGCTCTTGTGCACTCAGCGGAGCGTTGCGACGCCAGCGCGTGATCGCTGCACCCGACACCACATCGAAGAGCGAACTCATCGCGATGATCGAGGCGGTCCGCTGAGATGACGGTGCGGCCGCCCACCTTGGAGCACCCGGTCGAGGCGGGAGTTCCGCCTCCGCCCGACGTCCTCTTCAATGAGGCCCGCCAGCGGCGCAGGCGGCGCTGGATACGGGTACTTGCGGTGCTCGTCGTCGCCGCAGCAGGCGCAGGGATCAGCTATGGCGCAATCGGCCACGGCGGCCGTGCCCCCACATCGAAGAACGCTGCCCCCTCTTCCAACAGCAAGGCGCCGGCGAAGTCCACCCGCTCTGCGACCAGCGGGTCATTGTGCGGAAGCGGCGCCGTCGACGTGACGAACTGTCTGGTAGCGCTCTCCTTCGTCTCGTCCGAGGTGGGCTTCGGTGTATATGGCCCCGTGTCGGGGCGGCCGCAGCTCGTCTCCACCACCGACGGCGGCTCGACGTGGCACGACGTGGGGCGCGCCCCAGTCGGGTACGGCCCCGTCGCGATCGATTTGCCCACCCTCACCTTCGTGGACGCGTCCAACGGCGTCGAGTACGGGACAAGGGGCGCCTTCGTCACCCACGATGGCGGTCGTAGCTGGGCACCGATCCCCGTCTCGGGCCGGGTGGTCGCGAGCACCGCCGTCGGACGCCGCCTCTGGCTCACCGACACGACCTGTCCGGTGAGTCCGTCTACAGCACCGTGCACCGTCGGCGTTGAAGCATCCACTGACGCCGGCCGCACGTGGCGGGCGCTCGTCCTCCCGTCCGGGCCGTATCGCTACGCCCAGACCGCCGTCGGACCTGGGGGCACGTTGGTCGTGGCCGAGTGGGCCGACCAGGAGGGCTACGTCAGCAACAACCCTGGCGTGCTGCTGGTAAGCACTGATGGTGGCGAGAGCTGGCAGACGACCCCTCTGCCTTGCCCAGTGGACTTCCGCTTGGGGGGACAGCTGTCCCTGGCTCCGTCGTCGCGCACCGTTTGGTTGGTCTGCAGCGCCAACGGGGCAGTCGGACTCCGTCCAAATGTCGTGTACCGCTCGACCGACCTCGGCGCCTCATGGGAGGGAGAATCGAGCTTCGGTCCGCTCACAACCACCCTGCCACCGGGCGCACCCAACGGCACGATCGAAGTGCTTGCAGCTCGATCGAGCACCGACGCCTGGGTGCTTGAGATGAACCGGGGCGGGCTGCTCGCGACCAGCGACGGCGGCCGCAGCTGGCACAACGCCATGCCTTCGACCATACAGAGGGGCATCGACACACTGCGTGACACGCTCGACATGGTCAGCCCCAACGACGCGTACTTGGCCGCGCACGCCTTGTCGACCACCGACCATGGCGGACTGTGGCGCACCGAAGACGGCGGTCGAACCTGGCACCGCCTTCGGTAGCAGCGCGGCCTAGTTCTGAAGCTTCTGAAAGCTCCTCGGCTCATCTCCGAGGGAGCGGGAAGCCACACCGAGCTGAGCGCACGAGCACGCCCACAACGCGCGCCACCTACCGCCGGACGTCTACGACGTCACCCTCCGCCCCCGACCGCCGGCGGGGAGGCACTACCAAATGCCAGCGGACGCTTCATTCACGAGCTGGAAGAGCTCCTTGACTGCAGTGTCGTCGTTGAGCAGTTGAACTCCATACCTGAACTCGAATACGGCATTGGCTGCGGCCAGGAAGTGCGCTGCTTCGCGGTCCTCGGGCTCCAGCGCACCGAGCCACTCCGCTACGTCTGACCAGCGCCACAGGCGACCCCGGTCGCGAGCATGAGAAATCGGAGCAGGGAATCCACCTCGGCCCCGTTTGCCCGTGATCAGCAGACGAACACTCTCCCGCGTTCGTTCCAACCGATCGGCGATCTCGGCCATGGTGACAATGTCGTCGGGCTCGATTCGACGAACGCGAAGGTTCTGCACTGACTCGACCTGACGAGCCGCGCTCAACACGGCATCAGCAAACGAAGGCGCCTCTCGAATGAACTCGCCATAGCCGGCGCCGTCGATCACGCCGAAGGTGGCGTCATCGCACCCTGCCTCGAAGAGCCCGCGAGCGACGTCCTCATCGGTGAGGTCACCGTCGATCACAAGGGTGAACTCGTATTCACTCATCGTCGGCCTCCTTTCTCTCGCACGCGTACACGGCTCGACGGATCTGGCGCCCGTGGTTCGACGGAACTTTCGGCGTCGACCAAATCCACACGAGGCAGTCATGACCTTCCCGTTGGCACGTTGCCTTCCCCCAAGGATGGCCAGGCCGCGGGGCTTCGACTTGCCACCCGTGCGCCTCGGCGAAGTCGAGCGCCTCCTCGACTTCCTTCTTCGGATGTCGGGGTCGATCAGTCACTCCGTTGACAGTATACAACGGCCCGTTGCCTTATGTCAACAACTCTCGAAGTGGAGCCACGAAGGTAGCGGTCGCTCCCTGTCCCCGAACGTCGCCGGCGCCTCCAGGCAACCCTCGAACGCCGGCTCGGCGGTCACTTTGTCAAGGCGGCGAAGGCAGGGCGCTAACTTTCGCGAGCTCTAGTTGCGGCTCAGGTCCGGCACGCCCAAGTGGGCCGGTCCATAGCTTCCCTGATCTGGGGCTGTGGAAGGTCCAGCCGCTATCGCGTGGACGCCCCCGACGAGAGTGGACGTTGCGGCAGGTCGGTCGCCCATGCGAACACGCCACCAAGGCGTGTTCGCACCCGCGGGCACGCGGTGTTCGCAATTGGCACCAACTCGACGTGGGCGGGGCCCCGGGAGGGGTCAGAGCCGGGAAGAAGTGCCGTCGTGCGCCTGCGCGCCGGGTGGGACGCTCGGCACAGCGCCCACAGGGGCTTCGGCGCCGGTTTCCGGGCGCGCTGACGCCGCCCCATCGGGGCGGCGGCTGAGGCGGAGGCGTTCAGGCGGCGGTCGCTGCAGGCGGCCCGGGGCCCGAGGGGGTGCCGAGGTCGGAGAAGCGCTTCGCTCGCCCCTTGCGTGGCGCCCGGGTCTTCTTGACGGGCGGAAGGGCGTCAGGGTGTGTCGCCGCCAGCATGCGGTGGTCATGCAGCCACACGTGGATGCGGCTCCGGTTGTAGCCGACGATGGTGAAGGTGAGGAACAGCTTGATGCGCCCGCTGTCGCGCAGCCGGGTGTAGCCGCGCCCGATGTCGGTGATGGCGCCGTTCGCACCGTGAAGGAACGAGTTCGCGGTCTCGGCCAGCTGGCGCTTGCCCTCGGCCTTGGTCCACGCCGTCGTCCCGTAGAGGCACGGTTGGCGCAAGGGGAGCTGATCTGCCCCCGCCGTCACCGTGGAAAGGTCCGCTCCGTCGGGGAGGGTCACGAGCGGGGCCGTGCGGCTCTTGCGCATCGAGGCTGGCACCTGGCGGCTGCGCAACGTGCCGTTCTTGACCGGGTGAAGCCAGCGGGTGACGCCGTCGTCTCCCGGGGCCTTGATACATCCGTAGCGGTAGGCCGCCCGCTGGTCGAAGGTGGCCATGTAGGGGAGCTTCTCCTCCCACGTCGACCCTATGGGTGGCATGGGCGGCTTCACGAGCTCGTCGGGAAGGTCGGCGAAGAGGTGACCGTCGATGTAGCGCGCCGGTCCAATCCCGGGCTTCTCGCCGCGCTGGTGCTCCTTCAGCCTCGAGAACACGTGCAGTCCGAGCGCCTGGAGCGGATAGTGGAACCGCTCGGGCACCGACTGGATGTAGCCGCGGTCGACGACGACTCCGCGGCACAGCCCGCGGTCCTTCGCCCCCCTTGCCATCTCGACAGCAGGGTCGCCGCGGTGGCTGCCAGCCGGAACGAGGCGGGAGGTGACGACGACTTGGGGCACGTCGGGGCCGAACTTCACGTAGCTGACGCCGTCGGTCTTCTTGATGGTGGGAACCGCGATGCCGAGGTGCAGCTCCCTGCCCACGTAGGTGCCGCCTGGGTGCGAGGCGTTCCCGGTCCTGTAGCCGCCCCGGGCGTCGGTGTCCTTCGTGTAGACGTTGCGCCCGTCGGGCCCGGTGGCGAGAACCTTCGCCTTCTTCGACTTCTTCTTGCTCGCGTCGTCCGGCGGTTCGGCCTCCCCGTCGTAGTCGATGTCGGAAGGCTCGCCTTGGAGTCGCCCGCAGCTCTCCATCTCCGTGCCGTCGATGGCGAGGTCGACGTTGCCCACCATGCCCTTCATGACCACCTCGGGGACGGTGGCGTCGTACATGTGGCTCTCGAACCATGTCCAGTCGCAGGTGACGACCGCTCCCGTGTCGGGGTCGAGCACCTCTTTGGCTGCGTCGAGGCGTGCAGACAGGCGCTTGTGGACGCGGTGGACGAGGTCGTAGGAGCCGACCCGCCGCCAACCACGCATGCCGAGCCGGTCGAGCGCGGCGGGGCCGAAGCCGTTCAAGAGCCGCACCAAGTCGAGGAGCTTTGCCTTGTGGCCGTTCGTGGAGCCGTTCAAGGTGAGCACGACGAGGTAGCCCAAGACCGAGAGCCTCCGTCGCGGTGTGCGGGGCATCCCCATGAGGACCTCGAGCGGTCCGAGGACGCCGCTGCTTCGTACGTGCTCGGTCACCGCGGTGAACTCGCGTTCGTTGTGCGACCAGGTGGAGGTGAGGATAAGTCGCTGGGACTTTGGAAGGTCGCGTCGGGTCGTGCGCTTGTCGCCAGCCGTCTTCGGGTCCGAGGTGCTTGCCATCACGCACCCGCCAGCTGGGTCCAGGCCTCGCCGTCGGCGAGCGGGCGCACGAAGCCGAGGAGGTCGCCCAACGAGCCGAACGTGCGCATGCCTGCCGCTTGCAGGAGGGTTGGGAGCTGGGTCCCCGCCTCGAGGTGCGCGACGAGCCACGTGGAGCGAAGCCGCGCCGGCGAGAACGGGATGCAGCCGCCGTCGATGATGACGTCGGCTGCGAACTCCGAGGACGAGTTCTTCGACACCTTGCGGTCGCCGATGAGCAGCCCCTCCCCCGCCGCTGCGGCCAGCCCCAAGAGGTCTTCGGCGAAGCCGGCGCGCACGACGACACGGCGAGCGGCAGGGTCGGGCACCTCGACCACCACGAGGCCACCCAACTTCTTGACGGCGGTACCCCTGACCTTCGTGTTCCATCGTCCGTCGAGGCCCGCCCCGAGACCGAGCAGCGACGTCGCGCTGGCAGTCTGTCGTCGCAGCGCGGTCGCCTGGCGCGCGATGTCCCGCTCGATGAGGGCGAGCTCGGCCCGACTGTAGGGGGGCGGCAGCTTCGTGCGCGACAGCGGCGCGGGCAGCGGCTCCCAGGGGGCCGTCGCAGTGAGGGTTCTTCCCAGCCGGCGGAGGTCGCCACGTACCCGGCTCATCGATGCCTCGGTGCCGCTGAGGCCCTCAGTGCAGTAGCGCTCGACGGTGTCGGGGTCGAGCACGTGCTCGACGTCGATGGGGATGTGTTGGTCGACGCACCACGAGGTGAGGTAGGCAAGCGCGCGGATGCAGCGGCGCATCGTCTCGAGGCCAACGTTCAGGCGAAGCACCTGGGCCACGACGAGCTCTTGGACCTGTGGCCAGCGGGACTCGGAGAGACCGACCGGCACGTACGCGTGGACGTAGAGGGCCACTGGGTCGTCCACGGCGCGCGGGGTCGAGGTCGGGGTTCGCATGGGGAAGGCGTTGGCGGTGCGGGCTCGGTTGGGCATGGCGGCACCGTCCGGAGCCATCACGCCCTGTCAGTCGCTGATCTCGCGACTTAGTCGCGCCTTAGGGTAGCGCGACTTTGTAACGGTCGTGCCGGTTGCCGTGCCAGACT
This sequence comes from Actinomycetes bacterium, assembly GCA_021844425.1. GTDB lineage: Bacteria > Actinomycetota > Acidimicrobiia > Acidimicrobiales > RAAP-2 > JAJYVT01. Next base: position 9,345 of record JAKBTL010000087.1, read on the forward strand.
TTGGCCGATGCCACCGGGCTTCCGCCCCGCCAGCTACCTCCTGAGACCGCGTGACTTCGGGGTCGTCGCGGACGCCGCGTGGCGGGCGGTGCCGACGGCGGAGCGTCCGAAGCTGGCGGTCGCGTACCTCCAGCACCGAATGGCAGTCGCGCTGCGCGGCCACCTCGGCTCGAATGCCGCGTCGCAGCTGGCCAGGAGATTCGGCGGGCTGTACCGCGAGGACTACTTCCGTCGGAAGCTCAACGGCCAGATCCCCTTCAACCTCACCGAGGTCATGGCAGTCTTGCTCGAGTTCGGCTCCGCGCTCGAGCCGATCGTTCTCAGCACCTCGACGCTGGTTCCGGAGATCCCCCTTACATCGCGATCATCGAGCTGAGCCGCGCATCCCGCGACGACAGCACGCGCCGCTCGCTCGCAACTCGAGCCCTCGTTCGGATGCCAGTGTCCGTTGCGGCGTGGGACAAGTTGCCAACTCTGCTCTGGCTGCTCGCGATCGTTGCGTGCCCATGAACGAATCCTCGGGGACGCGCCGCGCCGTGATAGTGGGACAGAGGAGCAGCGCGGTAGGCGACACTCCATCGCCCAATCGAGCCTCCGCCAAAGTGAACGCGGCGACTCGCGACAGCCAGTTGCCACATGGGACACTTGATCCTCGAGATGGGTGCTGGACATTGGCGCGGGGTAATCCCTTGGGCCTCCGTGGTCGTCGTCGCTGGCCTGGTTGGTGGCGCCGCCTGGTTTGGCGCGGCAGGGTTTCCTTCTTCCGCTTCTGATCGCCCCTCTCTTGCTCTTTCGCCGGTGGTTGTCACTCGGCTCTGCAATCCGCCGACGAAGTTCGCCGGCTACAGCTACCGAGCGCGCGGCCCGTTCACCCAGATCAGCGCCACGTGGAGGGTGCCTACTGTCACCAAGGCCGTCAAAACAGGGGTGGGCGTCGCTGTGTGGGTCGGCCTCGCCTCCAAGGCAGGGGCCTTCATCCAGCTTGGTACCGAGGTCCTCGCCCCGTCCGCAGGTGCATCGATCACCTATCACGGCGTCTGGGGAGCGACGCGCAGCTTCACTACCAAGGCCCACGACATCCTCGACCTCAGGCCCGGCGACGTCGTGAAGGCCGACATCTCGCGTGGGCGCAGTGGTGTGTGGCGCCTGCGGCTCGTCGACGTCACTCAAGACCACTCCGCCGCCTTCGTCGTGCACTACGCCACAGCCGCCACGTTCACAACAGCCCAGTGGTTCGAAGAAGACATGTCGCCACACTGCACGATTCAGAGCTTTCTGGAGCCGGCACCGGTCACGGTCGGGGACCTTCGCCTCGACCGGACCGCGCCTCGCCTCTCCGATCGTTCGGAATCCGTCATCGAGGCTCCGAACGGCATCGAGTTCGTCGCGAGCCCTCTCCACGACGACAGCTTCACTCTGGGCCCTCCTTCGGGCTTTTCTGCCCGCTACCTCCACGTCACGGCTCCGTTCAACGTCGCACTCGAGGAGTTCGAGGCTGACGTAGGAGCGGCGGCCAGGGCGGCGCACCCGACCCGCTATCGCACAGGGTCGGCTGACGTGCAGTCCACAGCCGAAGTCGCCAAGGGTTTGAGCCTCGAAGCGGTCACAGCAGGCGAGCAGGCGATGGCGGTGGGCCGCCACGTTCTCGACGAGCTGGGACAACAGCGTTGGCCGGCAACGGCAAGCGCTCGCGTTGGAGCGCTCGTGCGCGCGGCGAGAGCGATGATCGCCGCCGTCGGGTCGATCATCGCTCGCTCTGAGCGCTCGACAGCGTGGACACTGGAACGACTTGTGCAGAGCGGCGGCCGAGTCGTGGCGGCTGCGAACCAGGTTCGCCAGCGGATCGGTCTGCCGCCCGCCGACACAGTGTTCGCACCCATGTGAGCCGAGCGAGTGGCACCCTCATCTGGCGCGGGCGCGCATACACAACGGATCCCAAGAGCGCGGCGACTTCGATCCGCAGCGACCTAGACCCCCGACTGCGAGTCGGCGAGCCAACGCTGGATCTTCGGGCCCTCGGCGTCACTGGAACGCAGGTCGAGCCGTCACGATGGACCACCCCGCAGCTCCAGAACGGGTGGGCCACCTGCACTGCGTATGTTGCGGGTGGAAGCTGTGCCGCCTCCGCCGGTATCTCATTTGCCGTCGTGAGTGAGAACACCTGGGGAACGCTGACGCGCCACGACGCCGAGTGACGTGCGGCGCAGATCCTTGGGGTGTGTTCTCCGGGGGCTGACAGACGCCGTAAGGACCGCCGAAGCCGACGTACGCGTCACGCACTTCGATGGGATAGCACCCCAAGCCCACGCCTGTGGACGGCGGTGGCTTGGGCGCCGGCGCCGTGTTGGGGGAGTGAGCGTTTGTCCAAAGGGATGTACGCGCGCCGCGAGAGCGGGCAGGGCGCGCTTCGGACGACCAGTCGGTGACAGCTGACAGGCGAATTATGGGGAGGACTTCAAGATGTGGACGTGGACACCCACGCGCGCGCCCACATGGTGGATCACGGGTGGGATCAAGTAGTACACACGGTGGACGACTGGCTCACTGCGCGCGAAGGCGACCACCAAGCCGGCGACCAACGCGACGGTTCCGAGCAGTAGGCCGATCTTCAGCCACACGCGCACAGGCCCGCCCCGAGCGACTTACCGGACAGTCTCGTACATGACGAGGACTGTGGACTTGACCTGTCCTGCGCGCACGAAAAGGCGCGTCGGCTGGCTCCAATGCCTCCCGCCACTGATTTGCTCGCTCCGACCCTCGATGATGTAGGCGCCAGGAGGGAGGACGGCCTTCCAGTGGCCGCGGGTGGCCGTGGTCTTGTACGTCCTGCGGCCATGGTCGGTGACGAACCGAATCATTCCGGAGAGCTTCATGTCGTGGAGCCCCGTGGGCACAGTGGCGACGAAGGTGCCTCTGACCTACATCCGCGAGTAAGCCCCGCGAACACCCGTTCGATACGCGACAAAGTGCCTTTCACCTGGGAGAATGGAGGTTGAAAACGACCCATGACCCCGAGCGAAAGGCACCTGTCTGGTGGCAACGATAGCCAAACGCAAGGCCAAGGTGGTGCTGGGTGGCCATGACGGGCGGATCACCCCGCGAGCCGGCCTCCACCTCGTGGCGAAGCTCGACGAGCTGCTCGGCATCACCACTGCGATCGACGCTGGGGCTCCCTCGATCAAGAAGCGCCGCCGCGGCCTTCTACTCGGCGGCCTGATGGTGGCAGCAGCCGAGACGATGCTCTCGGGCGGCGACTTCATGTCCGACCTCGACAACCAGCGCAAGGACGCAGCCGGACTCTCACTGCGGGCCGTGCCCGGCGTGCCGGCCTCGACCACGTTCATCGCGATCGCCAAGCGCTTCGACGCCCAAGCGCGCGCTCACGTCGAGCGGGCCAACGCGACCCTGGTAAAGAAGGCGTACGCGCTGGTTCCCGAACGACGACGGGTCGAGCTCGCCCGGCAGCGCCCGACGATCGACCTCGACCCCACCGACACCGAGGTCTACGGCCGGAACAAACGAGGCTCGGACTACAACTACCAGGGCCAGCGCGTCTATCGCCCGCACCCCGCCGTGTGGGCGGAGGCCGGGTGGGCACTGGCCGCCGACTTCGGATCGGGAAGGACCGACCCGCGCCCCCAGGCGGCGGGACTGCTCAAACGGGCACTCGACGCGCTGCCCGAGGGGCTCTTGCGCCCGATCGTGCGGGCCGACTCGGGGTTCTTCGACCACAAGCTTGCAGACGTGGCGCTCTCGTCTGACTGCGACTACGCGATCGCGGTCAGGCGCACCGACGCGGTGTGGCGCTCGGAGCGCAAGATCCCTGATAGCGCCTGGCGCAGGGCGAAGCGTATGGACGCAGAGGTGGCCGAGTGCGACTACTCGCCCACCGGGTGGCCGAGCGGTGCGCGTGTCATCTGCCGGCGGGTGAAGGTCTACGCCGCAGACCTCTCCGCCGACCCGCGCAGCCGCCGTCGGCGCACCATCGATCCCGCACAACTCAGCCTCCTTCGCGCAGGCGACGTGGCGTTCGCCTATGCGTACTCGTTCATCATCACGAACCTCGACGGCGACATCATCGACATCGAGGCGTGGTTTCGCCTACGTGCCCGGGTCGAAGAGTCCATCAAGGACTCCAAGCTCGGCATGGCGATGCGCCACATGCCTTCGGGTTACGAGCCGGTGAACGCGATGTGGATGTGGGTGGCGTTGCTCGCCTTGAACATGTCGTCGTGGCTCCAGGCGCTCAGTGGTCACGACGAGGCGAACGGCCGCGCTCATGGCAAGCGGCTGCGACGAGAGCTCATCTGCATCGCCGCACGCGTCACCCACCACGCGCGCCGAACCGAGGTCCACGCCTCATGGGAGGACCATCTCGGCGCCTTCGGCGATACGTGGCGAGGACTCGACGCGCTGCTCGCCATCGGAAGCACGTAGCGCGCACGGGCAGCAACCGGTCGCGCTTGCGCGTCGATGACCCGGCGGCCGGCACCTCGAATGACAAGAACTCACACCCTTGGTCGAGCGCGCCTTCGAACCGCACCACGGCAGCCGCCGATGACTCGAGACCGGAGCGGTCTGCTCTGGCACTCCAGATCAGGACGTACCGAGGTCTACTCGCGGATGTAGGTCTGAAGCTTCTGAAAGCTCCTCGGCTCATCTCCGAGGGAGCGGGAAGCCACACCGAGCTGAGCGCACGAGCACGCCCACAACGCGCGCCACCTACCGCCGGACGTCTACGACGTCACCCTCCGCCCCCGACCGCCGGCGGGGAGGCACTACCAAATGCCAGCGGACGCTTCATTCACGAGCTGGAAGAGCTCCTTGACTGCAGTGTCGTCGTTGAGCAGTTGAACTCCATACCTGAACTCGAATACGGCATTGGCTGCGGCCAGGAAGTGCGCTGCTTCGCGGTCCTCGGGCTCCAGCGCACCGAGCCACTCCGCTACGTCTGACCAGCGCCACAGGCGACCCCGGTCGCGAGCATGAGAAATCGGAGCAGGGAATCCACCTCGGCCCCGTTTGCCCGTGATCAGCAGACGAACACTCTCCCGCGTTCGTTCCAACCGATCGGCGATCTCGGCCATGGTGACAATGTCGTCGGGCTCGATTCGACGAACGCGAAGGTTCTGCACTGACTCGACCTGACGAGCCGCGCTCAACACGGCATCAGCAAACGAAGGCGCCTCTCGAATGAACTCGCCATAGCCGGCGCCGTCGATCACGCCGAAGGTGGCGTCATCGCACCCTGCCTCGAAGAGCCCGCGAGCGACGTCCTCATCGGTGAGGTCACCGTCGATCACAAGGGTGAACTCGTATTCACTCATCGTCGGCCTCCTTTCTCTCGCACGCGTACACGGCTCGACGGATCTGGCGCCCGTGGTTCGACGGAACTTTCGGCGTCGACCAAATCCACACGAGGCAGTCATGACCTTCCCGTTGGCACGTTGCCTTCCCCCAAGGATGGCCAGGCCGCGGGGCTTCGACTTGCCACCCGTGCGCCTCGGCGAAGTCGAGCGCCTCCTCGACTTCCTTCTTCGGATGTCGGGGTCGATCAGTCACTCCGTTGACAGTATACAACGGCCCGTTGCCTTATGTCAACAACTCTCGAAGTGGAGCCACGAAGGTAGCGGTCGCTCCCTGTCCCCGAACGTCGCCGGCGCCTCCAGGCAACCCTCGAACGCCGGCTCGGCGGTCACTTTGTCAAGGCGGCGAAGGCAGGGCGCTAACTTTCGCGAGCTCTAGTTGCGGCTCAGGTCCGGCACGCCCAAGTGGGCCGGTCCATAGCTTCCCTGATCTGGGGCTGTGGAAGGTCCAGCCGCTATCGCGTGGACGCCCCCGACGAGAGTGGACGTTGCGGCAGGTCGGTCGCCCATGCGAACACGCCACCAAGGCGTGTTCGCACCCGCGGGCACGCGGTGTTCGCAATTGGCACCAACTCGACGTGGGCGGGGCCCCGGGAGGGGTCAGAGCCGGGAAGAAGTGCCGTCGTGCGCCTGCGCGCCGGGTGGGACGCTCGGCACAGCGCCCACAGGGGCTTCGGCGCCGGTTTCCGGGCGCGCTGACGCCGCCCCATCGGGGCGGCGGCTGAGGCGGAGGCGTTCAGGCGGCGGTCGCTGCAGGCGGCCCGGGGCCCGAGGGGGTGCCGAGGTCGGAGAAGCGCTTCGCTCGCCCCTTGCGTGGCGCCCGGGTCTTCTTGACGGGCGGAAGGGCGTCAGGGTGTGTCGCCGCCAGCATGCGGTGGTCATGCAGCCACACGTGGATGCGGCTCCGGTTGTAGCCGACGATGGTGAAGGTGAGGAACAGCTTGATGCGCCCGCTGTCGCGCAGCCGGGTGTAGCCGCGCCCGATGTCGGTGATGGCGCCGTTCGCACCGTGAAGGAACGAGTTCGCGGTCTCGGCCAGCTGGCGCTTGCCCTCGGCCTTGGTCCACGCCGTCGTCCCGTAGAGGCACGGTTGGCGCAAGGTGAGCTGGTCTGCCCCCACTCTCACCGTCGAGGGGTCCGCAGGCTCAGCGGTCGCAGTCAACGGCGACTTCGAGCGCCTCACACAGCTGGCGCATCCTGACGTCGGCCAAGCGCCCGATCCGTTCGGTGAGCACGCCGAGGGCGACACTTTCGATCGCGTCCAAGTTGGCCACGCAGTGCTGTGGCACAGGGTCGTCGCCTGGCTCGAGGACAACCTCACTGTGCACGCCACGGATGGTCGTGGTGCACGGAGCGATGACCGCCCGCCGAAGGCGAGGAATGGCGGCGTCGCGCGATCACACGACCACCGGCCTTCGGCCAATGTCGGGAAGCTCACACCACCAGACGTCGCCCCGAGCGGGCAACGAGCTCATGACGCGCCAGCCGCAGCCCGGAACGATGCGGGATCAGCCCACTCGTCGTCTTCGTCAAGCGGGTGGTGGTCGTAGGAGGCGTACGCTGCGTCGACTTCGGCGGCACGGTGTCGAGCCGGCTACCTCGCGGTTCTCCGACCTCGATCGCACGTTGGCCCAGGTCGGCTGCTCGTGCGGACACACCACGACATGCCCATGAAGAGCCCGCCTGGCCGGGCGCGACGAGAGTGATGACGTCGTCGCCTCAGGACGTGAGGTGCCATGACGACACGGCGGGCAGCGACGCCGGCGAAGGCCGTACGTGCCGGCCCGAGGAGCGCGTCTCAAGTGCTCCCTCGTAGAGGAGCGGCCAAGAGGTGAACCCCAGCCCAGGCACCGCGCGCGTACTCTCGGGTCGAGACGATGGAGCCCACGTGAAAGAGCACAGCCCATGAAGAGCCTTGGAAAGCTCGTCGCCGCGATGCGCCCGTTCGAAACCATCGGAGCCAGCGCAGCGTCGCACGGCGGGTGTCCACCCGGATGCGGCGCACAGCGCTGGCACGCTGCCAGGTTGCGACGCGCGGGTGCCGGGCTCGTGCGTGTGCTGGGGGCCGGGGCACTCGTCGCCGCTGCGGCCCTCGCACTGGGTGCCGCTCGGTCTCCCACTGCTGGGGCATCTCCCGCTGGTGGGACCGTCACCGTCTCGCCCGGCTCTGGACCGGTCGGCACCGTCGTCCACGTGCTCGGCCACGTCGCACCAGCGTGCATGCCGAGCTCTCGGACCGCCGAGGTGACGCTCGAGCGCGTCGGGCAGACACGCGTCGGCGGCGTGGAGAGCATGTGGACGCGCATCGAGCCGGACGGCTCCTTCGACCTCGAATACCGGGTGCCCACCACGATCGGCGGCGCCGCCACCCGCGGTCTGTTCGCCTATGCGGTGCGCGAGGGCACATACCAGTTCCAGTTCTCGACCGACGCAGCGACATGCGCGCTTTCGTCCACCGGCATCTTCCGGGTCACCGGACCAGCCAGGCCGGGCGCCAACTCCTTCGTCGGCATTGCGTCGACCCCCGACGGCGAGGGCTACTGGCTCGCCCAAGCCGGCGGTGGCGTGTACAGCTTCGGGGACGTCGGCTTCTACGGCTCGTTACCCGGGATCGGCGTGCGACCAGCCCAGCCCGTCGTGGGTATCGCGTCCACCCCCGACGGCAAGGGGTACTGGCTCGTGGGCGCCGACGGCGGGGTGTTCGCCTTCGGTGACGCCGGCTTTTACGGCTCACTGCCGGGTCTGCACATCTCACCGAACGCGCCGGTGGCAGGCATCGCGTCCACCCCGGACGGCAAGGGCTACTGGCTCGTGGGCGCCGATGGCGGGGTGTTCGCCTTCGGCGACGCCACCTACCAGGGGCGCCAGACACCGGCATTCGCTCCCTACGAGTCGATTGCGCCACTCGCTGGGGGGCACTACGCCGTGGCGTCGGCCCATCCGGGAGCCATCTGGGACGAACCGTCGAACACCAAGGTCTCGACACTGGCGACGCAAGGGGACTTCCCCCTGGCGGCCTCGATCAGCGGCGCGGCCGTCACGCCGACAGGGAAGGGCGCCTGGCAGGTCGGCCTCGACGGCGGGGTGTTCGCCTTCGGCACGGCGCCGTTCGAAGGGTCGCTGCCGGGGATCGGAGTCATCCCCAACACACCGATCGTGGGCATCGCATCCACCCCGGACGGCCAGGGCTACTGGCTCGTGGGCGCCGATGGCGGCGTGTTCGCCTTCGGTGACGCCGGCTTTTACGGCTCGGTCGTCTGAGCCGCTTCGCGTTCTCGGGGCGACGCCACCCGGGCGCACGTCGAGGGAAGGTGCGCTCGACGCGTCGGTCCCGCTCGAGTGGTGCTCGCTTGAACGGCAACTACCTGGCACCACTCGAATTTCGCGTCAGGTCACCGATGGTGAGCGCGTCTTTGAAGCCGTCGCCGATGTGGACGATCCCCGTGACGACGTCCGCCGACTGGTCCTTCAGCGTCTGGATGAGGCGCTGATCGAGCCACCCCAGCCCGCCAGCTGAGTGGTGGCCGGCTACGGGCAGGTTCCCGGTGATGCCACGCCGTTGGTGATGTACACGGCGCAGAACATGCCGTCGTCGCCGGCCGCATTGTTCACCCCCATGGCGTTCAACATCCCGGACCGCGCGTTTGTGTTCTCCATGTTGGCGGCGCCGATCAAATGGTTGGGCGTCGGATTGGGCGCGGCGGCCGCGGATCCGGCGCCGACAAACGCGGCGCCGGCGATGGCAACGGCGGGGACCGCGGCGAGCAGGACGTTGATCGGTTTCATGGGTGCTCTCCTCCGTGTGTCGGGGCGACAGAGACCGCCAGCTGTAGGACCGGCTGACGTGTCCGGTCCCGCTCGGCCCGGGTGCCAAGGGCTCGCACGTCGGAACCGAAGCTGGCCGGGTTGAACGCCCAGCCTTCGAAGATGACCGCTGCGGTCTGATTGACCGTCCCGAGTGCGACGCTCGTTACCCGAGGGAGGGCGAGCGCCGAGATGGCCGCCGCACCGATTGGTACGTCGGCCTGCTCTGGCGAGTCGAGCAGCACCAGCAGCGCCATCGAGATCTCACCGTAAGGGTGTTGCTCGGCGGGATCATCCGGCACCTCCCTCACCTTTTTGGGTCAGGATCGCCGCCAGTTCGGCACGGTTGCGAGCACCGAGCTTCGCCAGGATGTGCGAGACGTGACGTTCGACGGTCTTGCGGGAGAGGAACAGGGATCTGGCGATCTCCGGGTTGGTTGCTCCTCTGGCCACGGCATCGGCGACCTCATGCTCTCGTTCACTAAGTGCCGTCATCGAGACCGTCGGGCCTCGACGCCAGGTGCGGACACCCAGGCCGCGTAGTCCTGCCATGGCAAGCTCCCGTTCGCTCTGCGCGCCCATCTCTTCCGCTTCGCGGGCTGCCCGCCTGAAGGCTTCGACACTTTGCGCCGCGTCGATGTGCGACAGCACCGCCGCATGGTCCAGGTCGATCCACAGCCGCATCAACCTGTAACCGACATCTTCGGCTTCTTGGGCAGCCTTCGCGAACAGGGCGATGCTCGTGTCCGGGTCGTGACGGGCGGTGATCAGTGCGTCGACGTAATCCCGGTGGGCTACTGACCCGCCCGGGGCTGGATCCGGGTGGGAAGTGTCCCACCGTCCCAACGCTTCTTCGGCGGCACCGACCGGTCCGACGCGCGCCAAGGCTTCCGCGGAATCGAGGACCGACTCCCAGAGGCAGCGCGCGCAGCCGGCGACCTCGGCGTCCGTCGCCATCTCTTCGATCCAGCCATGCAGCGGACGGCTGCCGGGGGTCCAGAACCGGCCGACAAGTCCCACATGGATGGCCCGAATGAGCAGCCGGAAGTGGGGGTCGGACTCGGCAGCGATCAAACGCTCGATGGCGTCGACGTTCGACTGCCAGTCGGTACGGCTGGCTTCGATTCCGTGTGCAACCGCCTGCAGCTGGGGCAAGGTGAAGCGGCGTGGTGCGCCAACTCGCTCGGCCAGCGCGATGGCCTGGCGCATCACCGTCGACGCCTCGTCGAGGCGACCGAGGTGGTGAGAGATCCAGCCCACCCAGTGGGTGGCTTCCACTTCGAGGCTCGGCATGGTCAACCGGTGGGACTCCTCGAGGGCGCGCTTCGCCCGTGGCTCTGCTGCACGCGGGAGACCTTCGAACTGGAGCATTGAGAAGATGCTGTCCGAGGCCGCTGCAAGGACCTCTGCCGCGTCGCGTGCTCCTTGTTGGATCAAGTCGGCACAGTGGCGGACCGTCGTGGCGTCGGCTCGACGGATGGCCGCATCGAGTTGGGCCCGGAGAGCTTTGACGTACGCAGCGGACTCGCGGTCGCCGAGCTGGCTGATCCCTCCTGCCTGCTCGACCAGGCTCTCGGATGCGGCCTTGACCCTGTCGACGAGCGGCTGCGCCTCCGCCACTCGGCCTTCCAGCCACAGGAGCGACTGCACGTCGAGGCAGTCGGCGTCGATCTCGAGCACCCGATCGCGATCGCCGAGGGCACGAGCGGAGGCAGACCACGCGTGGATATCGACGGGTCGGCCGAGCTTGAACGCTGCTGCTCCCGCCGCCAGTGCGGCGTCAGCGCGCGCTGACCCAGATCCAAGGCGATCCGCGAGGATCGACCAGCGCTCGAATGCTGCTGCCCAATCCCCGATCTCCGACGCGAGACCGGCGATCTCCTTCTGAAGTGCGACCCCCGACATCCCGCCGTCCCGGTCCGCGATCTCAGCGACCACCCTCAGCCCTTCCCTGCCGATGAGCCGTCGTTGAGGAGACCGGGCGATTCGAAGGGCCAGGTCGTGAGGATCCAGCCTCGACGCCACCCGGTGCTCCAGCGCGCGCAGAAGCTCACGAATATCATCGCCCGCCGACGCTTCGAGCCACTGGGCGAGGCGCGTGTGCATCCGCACGCGTTCCTCTTCGCCAAGCTCCGGCAACGCTGTCTCGCGTATGAGGTCGTGGGCGATCCACACGACGCCGCCGTCCTGAAGCACCAGGGCCCGGTTCACGAGCGCCAGCGTGGCACTGACCACCCGTGCTTCGGTCCAATCCAGCACCTCCCCGATGCCTTCGATGCCCAGCGGCTGCGCAGCCACCAGCAGGAGCGCGAACACCGCTGCCGGGTCTGGGGCCAGGCTGGCGCGCCGGCTCTGGATGAGATGCTGCGGGGTCCGTCGCGTGTCGCTGTTGGATCCCATGTCAGCGGCGAACGCGGTCAACCAGAAGGGGGAACCGGAAGCTCTGCGCCACAAGTCGGCCGCGCGCTCGGGTGCAACGCCAGGCGCCAGCGCGGTGAGCAGGTCGATCCCTGCTCGTTCATCGAGGGGTCCAAGTGCGACGTACGCGAATCGATCTGGGGGAAACGCGGCGGCGAACTGCGTGGCGAAAGAGGCCGATCCTGGCGCGGGTCGGCTGGCGCACATCACGAAAAGGGGAGCGTCGGCGCTGATCGCCGCCACGACCAGATAGAGCAGGAGGGCGAGGGTCTGCCGATCCATCCATTGCAGGTCATCTGCGACGATCGCAAGCGGGCCCATCCGAAGCACGCAACGAAACGCCGTCTCGAACAAGCGCACAGAGTCGGGGGACATCGCGGTCCCGGCATCACCCACCAAGAGCGCGTCGAGTCGCGCGCCGACGTCGGGCACCCCGGCCAACTCCCGCAGGAGGCCACCAGCCGCCCAGAGGGCGACCTCGCTCGCCGTCTCGTAGCCTTGGATCCGCACGAAGGGCAACGTCAGCGTTCCCACCAGCTCACCCAGGAGACGCGACTTCCCAACCCCCGGTGTGCCGACGACCATGCCCCCCGCTGGACCCCGGCTTGCGGCCGCGCACGCGAGCCCACCAAAGAGGGACAATTCCGCCGACCGACCGACGAACGGGCTCGCCGATTGCCCCGCTCCCACCAGGTGAACGCTACTGGAGATCAGTCGCCCAAGCTCTTCCGTGGGGGCGCGAAATGCGACGACGCGGCACCTCGTGTGCAAAAGCTCCGCGGCGCAGCGTTGGAGGTGCACCGACACCCGCGCTGCGGTCGTGGACGAACGCTCCCCTGAGATTGTGCGAACCCACTCGGGCGGGGATCGGTCGGGGTCCCCCCGCTCCAGCGAGCGCCACCCGGAGGGACCGCCCGGCCATGCTCCGTCACGCCAACCCACCTCGGCGCCGACGAGATCGACCCCGTCTTGACGCCGTTGCGCACAGTCTCCCCCGCCGAGCCCGTCCCCCTCCGCCACCACGCCCGACATATCGGTCTGGCAGACGTTGGGGCCGCAGAGGGCGCGCAGCGAGACGGCTCGGCGCCCGGATCCGGTCAGCCGGTCCGACGCTTGTCGTGGTGCCGTGCCTCGAGGGCGCGCAGCTTCCAGAGGCGCTGCGCCTCGCGGCGCGCGACGGGATCGTGCTGACGGCGATCGGCATGCGACTCGCGCGAGAGCTTGCGGAAGCTCGCAAGCCGTCCCGGCTCGAGCCTCCCGCGCGCGAGCGCGTCGGTCACCGCGCATCCAGGCTCGGTCTCGTGGCGGCAGTCGCGGAAGCGGCACTCCCGCGCCATGGCGTCGATCTCGGGGAACACGTCGTCCAGGTCGACGTCCCCCACGAGCGCAATGCTCCGCACACCGGGGGTGTCGATCAGGACACCGCCACCGGGCAGGCAGAGCAGCTGACGAGAGGACGTGGTGTGCCTGCCGCGGCGGTCACCGGCTCGCACGCTCCCGGTGGCCTGCACGGCCTCGCCCAGCAGCGCGTTCACGAGCGTCGACTTCCCGGCCCCCGATGGCCCGAGGAGGACGCCCGTCCGACCCGGTCCGATCTCGCCAAGGAGGTCGCCGAGCCCCTCTCCGCTCTGCGCGCTCGTCCCGATGCACGTGACGCCGGTGAGGCGTGTCCGCAGGCGTCCGAGCGCAGCGGTGTCGAGGTCGGCCTTGGTCAGCACGACGAGTGGGCGCGCACCGCTGTCCCAGGCGACCGCGAGCTCGCGCTCCACCCGTGACGCGCTGCACCTGTCGGCAGGAGCCGTGATGACGACGACGTCCACATTGGACGCGAGCACCTGGGTACCGGACTGGGCACCGCTCTGCGCCGGGTCGGCGCGCGTGACGGCCGACCAGCGCGGCAGCACGTGGTGGAGCGCGTCGTGTCCGGCGGCCACCCAGTCTCCGACGGCGACCGGTCCTTCGGACCGCAACGTGCACTCCGAACCGTCAGCGCGGACGATCACCGCCGCGCCCCGCTCGACGCGTACGACACGGGCCGGAAGGAGGTCCGGGTCGCCGACGTCGCCCCACAGGGCCCGCACGCGCTCGGACCAACCGTACGGGACGAGCGCTTCGAAGAGAGATGTCGACATGGAAGGTCCTCTGGTGGGGGCTTGCTCCCGCTCGACGATGGTCGGCGACGGATCGCATCCGGTGGTGCGTGCGCCCGTGCGAACGCTAGCGCACGCACCGCATCGAGGAGCACGGGGAGAGACAGGCGCGTCCGGGCTCGCTGATAGCGTCGATGCGTGGACGCAACGCAGATCAGGCAGGCCTACCTCGACTTCTTCGTCGGGCGCGGCCACGCCCACATCGCCCGGGCGAACCTCGTGCCGCGCGAGGACCCGACCACCTTGTTCACCGGATCGGGGATGCAGCCCCTCATCCCCTATCTCCTCGGTGCGACGCATCCGACAGGCGATCGGCTCGTCGACTCCCAGGTGTGCTTCCGCGCAGAAGACATCGACGAAGTCGGCGACGCCCGCCACACCACCCTCTTCGAGATGCTGGGCAACTGGTCGCTGGGCAGCTACTTCAAGGAGAGCCAGCTCCCCTGGCTCTTCGAATTCCTGACCGGCGTGGTCGGGCTCGACCCCTCGCGGCTCTACGCGAGCATCTTCGCCGGGTCGCCGCGCTGGGACGTCCCGCGGGACGACGAATCGGAGCAACGGTGGAAGGAGCTCTTCTTTGGGGTGGGCGTCGACCCCGTCGTGACCGAATTGGGTTCTGCGGAGCGGGCATCGGCAACCGGGATCGGTGACGCAAGGATCGTCGCCTACGACGAGTCCCAGTGTTGGTGGAGCCGCTCGGGACCCCCTGCCGCCATGCCTGCAGGCGAGCCGGGCGGCCCGGACTCCGAGGTCTTTTATCTCTTCCCCGAGGTCCCCCACGACACGCGTTTCGGCGCGCACTGCCACCCGCACTGCGACTGCGGACGCTTCGTGGAGATCGGCAACTCGGTCTTCATGCAGTACCGGAGGACCGCGTCCGGTTTCGAGTTGCTCCCCCAGCGAAACGTCGACTTCGGCGGCGGTCTCGAACGCATCGCCATGGCCGCCGCCGGCACCCCCGACGTCTTCCAGATCGACCTGCTCGCTCCGCTCATGTCGGCGATCGAGTCCATGCGGCCAACCGCCGGCGTCCGCACCTCTGCCGGAGCAGGAACGACCGATCCGGAATCCGATCGGCGCGCCAGGCGCATCATCGCCGACCACACCCGTGCGGTCGTGTTCTTGGCATTCGACGGGGTCGAACCCTCGAACAACACGCAGGGATACGTCATGCGTCGCTTCGCCCGGCGTGCGATCCGTCAGGGCCTGCACATCGGCATCGACGCGGACCTCCTCCCCACCCTCTCAGACGCCGTCGTCGCGATCTACAAGGACGCCTACCCCGAGCTCGGCGCGCGGGCACACGATATCCGGGGAGTCCTCGAGCGAGAAGAGACGCTCTTCCGAAAGACCCTCGCGCGCGGCGTGCGAGAGCTGCCGCGCATTGCGGGCAACCTCCTCGACGGCGAAGCCGTCTTCAAGCTCTTCGACACCTACGGCTTCCCCCCGGAGCTGAGCGTCGAAGAGGCGAGGGCGGGCGGGATCCCGGTCGATCCCGGGTGGAGCGCGCAGTTCGATCTGCTCATGACCGAACAACGCGAGCGATCTCGGACCGCGGCCGCCGGCATGTTCAAGGGCGGCCTCGCGGACCAATCCGAGGCGACGACCCGCTTGCACACGGCGACCCACCTGCTCTACAAGGCCCTCCGACTGGTCCTGGGCGACCACGTCGTCCAGCGCGGCAGCAACATCACCGCAGAGCGCCTCCGTTTCGACTTCTCCCATCCGCAGAAGATGACGGCGGAAGAGACGGCAAAGGTCGAGGCGATCGTGAACGAGGCCATCAGGCGGGACTGGCCGATGCAGGTGTCCGAGATGGCTCCAGAACAAGCCTTCTCCGAGGGCGCGCTCGGAGCGTTCGGCGACCGCTACGGCCCGACCGTCACGGTGTACACGGCGGGCGATCCGCACGGTGAGTGGTACAGCAAAGAGATCTGCGGGGGACCCCATGTCTCCCACACGGGCGAGCTGGGCCACTTCCGCATCGTGAAGGAGGAGTCCTCCGCTGCCGGGGTCCGCCGCATCAGGGCAGTCGTCGAGTAGCTCCCGGCACCTCGCCGGGCGCACCGAGGACCGCACGCCCCGCCCGCAGCGGTCCGCATCGCACATACTGGGGCGTGCCTCGAGCCGCAGTCGCCGCCACCGAGGCCGCACCTCCGCCGAGCATCGGCGCCCCCGCTGCCGCAGACACCCCTCCCGATGGGCCAACGGTCGGTCCGCACCTCGCCTACATGCCCGCGCTCGACGGCATGCGGGCGATCGCGGTGATGGGAGTGCTCGCCTACCACGGCGGGATTTCCTGGCTGCCCGGAGGGTTCCTCGGAGTGGACGCCTTCTTCGTCCTGTCCGGCTTCCTCATCACGTCGCTCCTCGTGCGCGAGTGGTCGCAGACGGGGACGATCGCGCTCGGGGCATTCTGGGCGCGCCGGGCGCGCCGGCTGCTTCCTGCGCTCTTCGCCGTCGTGCTCTTCGTGGTGTGCTACGCCGCGTGGGGGGTGCCCGCAGGCACCTATCCCGGCCTGCGCGCCGACGCGCTCTCGGCGCTCTTCTACGTCGCGAATTGGCACTTCATCGTGAGCGGGTCGAACTACTTCGCACAGTCGGCCCTCACCTCACCGCTCACCCACACCTGGTCGCTGGCGATCGAAGAGCAGTTCTACCTTGTCTGGCCCGTCGTGGTCGTCCTGATCCTCACGCGTACGCGTCGGTTGCGCACGTTGTGGTGGACCTGCCTCGCAGGCACGGTCGGCTCTGCGCTCGAGATGGTGGTGCTCTTCCACGGAGGATCGAGCCTCACACGTCTGTACTACGGCACCGACACCCACGCGCAGTCTCTCCTCGCAGGTGCCACGCTCGCCGTCGCGCTCGGGATGATCACCGAGCGGCGACGCGCCGGGCTCGCGCCCGACCCCTCGCTCACGCCGACGTCGCGCCGCGGGCGCCTGCTCCTGGCCGTGCTCGGGGCGGCCGGGATCGCCGCCTGCGCGGTGCTCTGGTGGCGCGCAACGGGCAGCTCGTCGTTCCTCTACGACGGAGGATTCTTGGTTGCGGCCCTCAGCGCGGGCGCGGTGCTCGCCGCCGCGGTCTGCGACCCCAACGGCCTGATTGCGCGGGCTCTCAGCCTGCGCCCCCTGCGCTACGTCGGGCGCATCTCCTACGGGGTCTACCTCTGGCACTACCCGCTGTTCATCTGGCTGGATGCCGCACGGACCGGCCTCGAGGGCGCACCGCTCTTCGTGCTGCGCTGCGCGATCACGTTCGTGGTCGCGAGCATCTCGTTCTTCTTGCTCGAGCGTCCGATCCGTCACGGACGCGTCCTCCGGTCCCGACGCGCATGGGTTGCCGCCCCGGCAGCCGCTGCCATCTGCGCGGCGGCGATCGTGGTCATGACGGTGCCGACCGGCGCACTCAGCGGCACGCTGTCGCACCCCAGCGTGCGCGCGGCGCACGGTGCTCCGGGAGCTCGCGCGGCACCGCTGCGCGTGCTCACGATCGGTGACTCGACCGCGCTCACGCTCGGCATCGCGCTGTCTCAGGACGCGGCGTCGTACGGCATCACACAGCGGGTCGAAGCGATCTTGGGCTGCGGCGTGACGGACGGCCGCGAAGTGCGTGCAACCGGAACCGTTCTGCGCGTCGCGAACGCCTGTTACTCGGGTCGGCTCCCCCCGGGCACGCCGAGGGTCAAGACGGTCCCGACGCCGTACGGCGTCACGACGACCGTCCCTGACGCCGAACAGTGGAAAGCCTGGTACCGACACTGGGTCGCGGTGGATCACCCGAACGTCGTGATCGTGCTGGCGGGCAGGTGGGAGATCGTGACACGCACCTTCGATGGAGCGTGGACCACCATCTTGCACCCGGCCTTCGCGGCCTACGTCGCGCACGAGCTGGCGTCCCTCGTACGGATCGCGAGCGCCAAGGGTGCGCGCGTCGTGCTCATGACCGCACCGTGCTACGACAGCGGCGAGCAACCCGACGGGCAGCCCTGGCCGACAGAGTCACGTGCACGAGTCGCTGCGTACAACCGCATCGTCGCCCAAGTGGCGGCCCGCTTTTCTCCGGTCACCTCGGTCTACGACCTCCACGCACAAGTCTGCCCCCACGGGGTGTTCCACGCAGAGCTCGGCGGTGTCCTGGTGCGCTCGGCCGACGGCGTGCACTTTTCTCCCGCGGGTGGCGCGTACCTCGGGCCCAGGGTGTGGCCGTTCATCGCACGGATCGGGCGTGCCCAGCGCGCCGGACTGCATCACTGACGGCCGGCCACCTCGGACCGCCGGTCTCACCAGGGAACCTGATCTCGCGTGTAGCCCGTGGGCAACCGGGGAACCACTACAGGGGATGGACGGCCGCACGCCCGGGACGTCGTTCGCCGGGGGGTCCAACCGCCCCGGCGACCCTGATCGCCGCGCGCTCGACGCCATGGCGGCTGCCGCCCGGCGTGCGCGCGAGCGGCTTGCGCCCGGCCCGGACAACGACGACGACGTGGGAGAGCGCCGCCTGGTCGCCCGCGCGCGCGGGACGACGCAGACCGAGCGGCCCGCGCGCCCCCGGCGCGCCGACGTGCCCCTTTCCCGGGTGACCCCGGAGCGACGCGCCCCGCGCCGTCCGGGCGCCGGACGGCGGGAGGGTCCGGGCACGAGACGGGCGGTCCTCGCGGCGGCGGTCGCAGGAGCGCTGGTCGTGGCCGGCGGCGGACTGGCACTCGGGCTCGGGGTGAGCTCGCACACGGCGGTGACCGCGAGGAGCGGGGCATCGCGGCGCCCCGAGTCCTCGCACGGGGTGTCCCGCCGTTCGGCCAGCCCCTCCTCCTCCCCCGGGTCGGCGCCGGGCGCAGGCACGCAGTCGGCGCCGGGCGCAGGCACGCAACCGGCGGTGGCGGCGCCGGCCACGACACCGACCGCCTCGCCGGGCGCTCCCCGCCTCACTTCGGTGAACCCTGCGGCGGGTGGCCCGGGCCAGCGCGTCATCCTGAGCGGCGCCAACCTCTTCAGCGCCGATGGCGAAGTCGTGGCCTACTTCGGGCCCCAGGCGGCACCGACCAGCTGCTCGTCACAGACCTCGTGCACCGCGACGGTGCCCAACTTCGGATCGGGGCCCTCGACAGTCCCGATCACGGTGACCACGCAGCACGGGAGGTCCGACGCGGTGCGCTTCGCGTACCGCTGAGCGACCGGCGTCAGGGGCCCGAGCGCTCGCCCTGTGCCGGTGGCCCGAGCCACTGCGGCCCTAGATCGCCGACCGAAGGGCATCCCAAGAGGACCAACGTTCGCCGCATCTCGGCCGCCATGACGTCGAGGACCCGCTCGACGCCACGCTGGCCCGCAGCGCCGAGGCCGTAGAGGTAGGGACGTCCCACGAGCACCGCACGCGCGCCAAGCGCCAGGGCCGCCACGACGTGCGAGCCTCGGCGCACGCCGCCGTCGACGAGCACCTCTGCGGTGTCTCCCACCGCTGCGACCACCTCGGGGAGCACGTCCAAGGTCGCCGGCGCCCCATCGAGCTGGCGCCCGCCGTGGTTCGACACGATGACGGCGTCGGCTCCCGCGGCGACCGCCCGGCGCCCGTCGTCGCCGCTCAGGACGCCCTTCACGACAAGCTTGCCGCGCCAGCCTTCCTTGAAGTGGGCGACGTCGTCCCACGAGAACGGGGACGCGACCGCGGAGAGCAGCCCCTGGCCGTGCCCCGCGGGACCCGCGCCACGCCGCGACAGCCTGAGTCCGGTCGCCGCGAGCTGCGCTGCCCACCGCGGACGTGCCAGGACCTGGACACCGAGGGGGACCGCGTTGTGCGCGTCGACCCGCAGCGGGGGAGCAACGCCATGGCGGACGTCGCGCTCGCGGTTGCCGAGCGTGGGCGTGTCGACGGTCACGACCAGCACCTCGACTCCGGCGGCTGCGGCTCTCGCGCAGAGGGCGTCGGCTTCGCTACGTCCACCTGCCGCGTACAGCTGGAACCACATCGGCACCGCGGCCGCGGCGGTGACATCTTCGATGCTGCTCCCTGCGACGGTGCTCAGCACCGAGATCGTTCCCCGCGATGCCGCGGCACGCGCCGCCCCCGCAGCACCGTCGGGATGGAGCAGTCGGATGAGGCCCCCCGGTGCGAGCAGCACGGGCAGGTCGACCGGGAGGTCCAGCACGGTCGTGGACAGTCGCGGCTCGACCGGCCCGATCGCCATCTTCGGGCGAAACGTGACCCGGCAGAACGCCGCCTCGTTGCGCTGCATCGTGACCTCATCGTCGGCAGCTCCGTCGACGTAGTCGAACACCACCGACGGCAACCGCCGCCGGGCGCCACGACGCGCGTCGCGGATGCTGTGGATCCGCGCGGCCGCGCGCTCGTCGGCCTTGGAGTAGACCGCACGCAACATCGCGCCGGCATCACCCTTGCGAGGCGTGGCGGCGCTCAACGGCGGTGCACCGTGGTGGCACCCGCCTGGTCGCGGGCGAGCACGACGAGCGTGTCGATGTTGACGTGCGGGGGCCTGCTCACGACGAACCCGATGCACTCGGCCACGTCCATGGCACTGAGCGGCGTCAAGCCTTCGTAGACCGCCGCCGCGCGCGACTCGTCTCCATGGAACCGGACGGTGCTGAACTCGGTCTGTACGAGGCCCGGATCGATCTCGGACACCCGCACTGGACGCCCGAGCACCTCGAGCCGGAGCACCTTGGTGAGCGCTCGTTCGGCGAACTTCGCGGCGTTGTAGCCGGCGCCGCCGATGTAGGGCTCGTAGCCGGCGATGGAGCCCACGTTCACGACGTGACCGTCGCCGCTCGCCTCGAGCAGTGGGAGCAGGCGCTTGGTCATGCGCAAGGTCCCGAGCACGTTCACCTCGAACATGGCTCGCCACTCGCCTTCGTCTGCCTGTGCGATCCGATCGAGACCGAGCGCGCCCCCCGCATTGTTCACGAGGACCCGGCACTCCTCGACGGCGTCGCAGAACCTGTCGACCGAAGCTGGATCCGTGACGTCCAGCACGTGCCAGCGCGCCCCGATCGCCTCGGCGACGGCACGCAGACGCTCCTCGCGCCGCCCCCCGATCACGACGTCGAATCCGTCGGCGGCGAGGCGAGTGGCCGTCGCCTCGCCGATGCCGCTCGTCGCCCCCGTCACGACGGCCACCCCGGTACGCATGGGTGGCACCCTATGCGATCTGCGGCATGTGACCGTCGATCGCTGGCGCACACCGGTGCCGCCCGTTCGGCCGGGCGACCGAGCTCTTCAGGAGCGACAGGGGTCGTACCACGGCTGTTCGCCGTCGGCGTTGTACAGCGCGATCGCAAGCAGGCACTGGTCGCGCGGTGACGCTTTATACGGCGGAACACCGACGAGTGTCGGCAGCCCTGCGAGCTGCGCGGCGTCGTTCCACGTGGACTGGGAGAACTGGAACGCCCCCATGTACAGCCCTGTCGGCGAGATCGCTTGGTAGTTGCCCCCCGACTCGGCCTGGATGACGCAGCTCAGGAAGGGGTTCAGCGCGGGCAAGGCGCCTGTTGCGGCGGAGGGTGCAGGCGTGGGAGCCGACGGAGGCGCGGTGGCGGCACGCGCAGGCGGCGCCGGCGCGGCGCTCCTCAGTGCTTGCGCCGCCGCAGCCGCGGCCGCGGCTTGCGCCTGCTGCTGGGCGATGGCGGCCGCGAGCTGACCGGAGATGGTCGCGTGCTGCTGCGCGAGCTTCTGCTCCGTCGCCTGCGCGGCGGCGAGCTCTGCATTGGCCTGTGCAAGCCGCTGTTGGGCCTGCGCGGCGATCTCTTGCTGCGCCGCCTCCTCGCGGCCCAGTGCTCGCCGATCGATACGCAGGTTGTCGATCGCGGTCGAGAGATCGCCCGTGACCACCTGGTCGTACACCGCACTCGCGCCGTTCGACGGATCGGACGCAAAGAGCGCTCCCGTCCCGTCGGCTTGCGCACCACCCTCCACGTATGCCTTCACGGCGGCGTTGCGGAGGTTGGCCATGTCCAACGAGATCCGGCGGCGCGTCGCCGCCATCTGTGCTTGCATCGCAGCGAGTTGCGCGTTGTCCGCCGCGACGCCGGCAGTATCGGCGTTGCGCTGCTGGAGATACCCGCCGATCTGGAGCTGCTCGAGCAGCATCTCTTGGGAGAGCTGCGCGGCTTGTGCGTGGAGGTTCGTCACCTGGTCCGCGCTTGCGGGCGCGACGGGAGAGAGCAGCGTTGCACCGAACACCGCTGCGACTCCGAGGCAGCAACCGACACGAACTGCGGCCATTCCGGCGCGCACTCCGCTCTGCCGCCCCGAGTCCGAACCGGCCGAAATGGCATGTCGAACGTCGCTCAAGGGAACCCCGTTCTAGCGAGGACCCCGTCACCCGTCAAGCGCGCAGCCGTCGTCTCGGCCGCTCACCCGCGGACCACGACGCACCGGGGGCATCTGCGGTCGGCGTCGCGCGCTCGTGTCCACTGCGCCCTGCTACGCGTCCGCAATCTCGCGTGCGTCTGCGCGCCACGACTTCTTCACGCGACTGCAATGAGCAATGACCGGGTGCACGAGATCGGTTGGCCCGAAAGGGCAAACTGCACGCGTGACGCGCCGTCCCCCGCACCGTCCGCTCGCGCTCGACGCGTCGCACTGGCGGAACGACGGCCAGGCAAAGGTGCGGTACTCGAGTCGCACCGACGCCCTCGTCGCGGCAGACGAGCGCTCGAAGGAATCGGGGACGCAGCTCGGTGTCTACCAGTGCGCGTTCTGCAGCGGCTGGCACATGGGCCGGCGTTCTGGTCGGAGCGGACGCGCCGACGACTGACGCGCGGGCGGCGCGAGCGCCTCGCGCGCCGTCAGCTCCAGCGACTACTGCGACAGCCCGCTGCCGGTCGTCGGCGACGAGACATCGCCGTCCACGGTGCCACCGGCGCCGGCTCGAGCGCCGGCGTCTGTCGCGCGCGCTGCGTCATGCGACCGTCCGTTGGCGCCAGGCCGCGCGAGCGGTGCCGGGCCCGCGGGCGCCGTGGCGTCGCGCTCCACGTACACGTACTTTCCTCCGCGCAACCACGACGCCCCCGCGGCGACCAGGCACGCCAGGATGGCGAAGTCGAATGCCTCGTGGAGCCCGCGTTGGAACGGCCGGATGATGAGGCGGGGAAAGAATGCTCGTCCAGTCAGCGCGTGGACGCTCGCTGCCGGCAGATGGGACAAGACCGCCGCTCCGAGAAGGTGCTTGATGGGGCTGTACCCCAAGAAGGCGGCGAAGAGGACCGACACCGGCGGGAGCTTCGCCACTGCGTGGGCCGCCGATGCAGGCACGCCGTGCGTGAGCAGTCCGTGCTCGAGGGCGGCCGGCAAGCTGCTCGAGAGCCCGACGATCATGAGCGTGAAGAAGATCCCGATCGAAAGGACCTGTGCGGAGTTCTGGAAGGTCGAGTTCATGCCGGAGCCCACGCCTCGGTGCTGCGGCGGCAGGCTGTTCATCACCCCTGCGCGGTTCGGCGCGGCGAACGCCCCCATCGCAAGCCCGTTCATGAGCAGGAGCGCGGCGAAAGCCCAGTAGGGGAAGTCCACGGGGAGCACCTCGAGCAGCCCGAAGGAGACTGCGGCGGCAACCATGCCCCCCGACGCGAAAGGCCGCGACCCGTACCGGTCGGAGAGGATGCCCGACACGGGACCGGCGAGGAGGAAGCCGCCCGTGAGCGGCATCATGTAGATGCCCGCCCACAGCGGCGTGCTCGAAAAGGTGTAGCCGTGCAACGGCAGCCAGATGCCCTGCAGCCAGATGATGAGCATGAACATGAGGCCGCCCCTGCCCATCGACGACAGGAGCGACGACAGGCTCCCGGCGGTGAACGCACGGATGCGGAAGAGGTTCATCCGGAACATCGGGTCCGGCACCTTGGTCTCGATGATCGAGAAGGAGACGAGCAGCACGGCCGCCGCGGCAAAGCACGCGTCGACGAGCGGGCTCGTCCACCCCATGGCGTGCCCGCCGTAGGGCTGGATGCCGTACGTGATGGCGATCATCAGCGCGATCAGCCCGAGGGAGAAGGTGATGTTTCCCGCCCAGTCCAGTCGCGCATGCTGGCGGCGCGCCACCTCGTGCAGCTTCGTGTACGCCCAGATGGTCCCGACGAGTCCCACCGGGACGGAGACCAAAAAGATCAACCGCCACTGGATGGGTGCCAGCACGCCGCCGAGGACGAGGCCGATGAACGAGCCGCTGATGCCGGCGATCTGGTTCACCCCGAGTGCCATCCCGCGCTGTCCCGGCGGGAAGGCGTCGGTGAGGATCGCCGATGAGTTCGCGATGAGGAAGGCCGCGCCGACGCCTTGGAAGAGCCGCATCACCACGAGCCAGATCGCCGCGCTCGTCCCGTGCATCCAGGTGATCGTCAACACGATGGAAAAGAACGTGTACAGGGCGAAGCCC
The DNA here is from genome assembly GCA_021844425.1 of Actinomycetes bacterium. Taxonomy (GTDB): domain Bacteria; phylum Actinomycetota; class Acidimicrobiia; order Acidimicrobiales; family RAAP-2; genus JAJYVT01. Next base: position 33,464 of record JAKBTL010000087.1, read on the forward strand.
AGGTTGTACATCTTGACCCGGCCGTACATGTCGCCGAGGCGGCCCAGGCTCACGACGAGCACGCTGGTGACCACCATGAAGCCGAGGATCATCCACAGGAGGAAGAAGCTGTTGCCCGGCTTCAGGGGATCGATGCCGATGCCCCGGAAGATGTCGGGCAGCGCGATGAGCATGATCGAGATGTCGATCGTCGCCATCAGCATGCCGAGGGTCGTGTTGGTCAGGACGACCCACTTGTAGCGGTCGGAGCCGGGGGGCTCCGCCGTGTCGGGGGGACCGTCGAGACGCGCGCGACGACGGGAAGGGAGCTTCTGGCGACCGTGCATCGACGTTCACGTTAACTGCCACCAGGGCAGCCGGGAGACGGCCGGAGACCCGCCGGGGGCACCGCGAGCGCACCGGACGGCCGGCCTGGGGGGCGGGGGCGGGGCGGGGCGGGGCGACGGTTGCGAGCTGCGGCGATAGCCTGTCGGGCGTGAGCGACGTGAACGGGCACGACGCCGGAGGGCTGGACGCCGGAGGGCTGGACGGGGGTGGCCAGCGCGACGACCTCGATCTCGACCTGCTCGCGTCGTCCCTGCGTGCGGACGACGGCGACGTCCGGGTGCTGCTGCGTGCGCTGGTGACCAGGCTCTCGGGAGCGCTCGGCGACCGGTTGGTCGTCGAGCGTGCAGGCCGGTTCAAGAAGAGCGACGAGATCCGCCGCGTCTCGATCCAGCTGGGCGACGACCAGTTCGAGGCCACCGTGGACCGGGCCTCCCTCGCATGCACGGTGAGCCGGAGCAGTGGCGGGATACGGATCCGCTCGAGCCGCGTCGGCACCGACGAGTGGCTCCTGCGGCTGCTCGGTGCGCTGCGCGACGAGGCGGCGACCACCCAGGCGACCCGGGTGGCGCTCGAGTCCCTTGTGATAGGAAACTCCGCGTGACGAACGCGCCGAGTGGGGACGACAAGGTCCCCCAGGCCGGACAGACGGTGGTTCCCGCCGGCGGTCCCCTCCCCGAAGGCCTCCCTCCCGACGCCAATCGCCGCCTCGCAGAGCTCGAGGACCGGCCCGGTCACAAGGGGATGTTCACCTCAGACCTCTCGGTGAACGAATTCCTTCTGATCAAAGAAGTCGGGTTCCATCCACTGGGTTTCGTGATGGGGAGCTCGATCTACCACATCGGCATCCAGACGCGGCGATGGTCGCAAAGCCAGGAGCTCTCGAAGCTCACCGGGGCGATGTACGAAGCGCGCCAGCTCGCGATGGATCGCATGGACGCCGAGGCGACCGAGCTCGGCGCCGACGGCGTCGTCGGTGTCCGCCTCGACGTGAACTACTACGAGTGGGGCTCGGACACCGCGGAGTTCATCGCGGTGGGCACCGCCGTCAAGTCCGAGGACGGGCGCTCGTACCGGAACCGTCAAGGCAAGCCCTTCACCTCCGACCTCTCGGGACAGGACTTCTGGGTGCTGATGCAGACGGGGCACGTACCGCTCGGGCTCGTCATGGGGACCTGCGTGTACCACATCGCCCACCGCGGCGTCGGCCAGACCCTGCGCAGCGCAGGACGCAACGTCGAGCTCCCGAACTTCACCCAGGCGCTCTACGAAGCGCGTGAGCTCGCCATGACGCGCATGCAGGACGAGGCCAACGAGCTCGGCGCCTCGGGCATCGTCGGCGTCCGCCTCGAGGAGAAGACCCACATGTGGGGCGACCACACGATCGAGTTCCTCTCACTGGGCACGGCCGTCGTCAAGTCCGACGGGGACCACACGATCCCCCAACCCCAGACGATCATCTCGCTCGACGGCTGATGGCATCCCAGGCGGCCCCCGGCGAGGACCTTCCCGAGGCGGCCGGCCGCCGCCTCTCGACGGGTGCGTGGTCGTCGGGGCTCTCCGTTGCCGACTTCTCGTCGTCCCTCGAGATGGGCATGGACCCCGTCGGTTACGTGCAGGGCTACGCCGTGATGCAGTGGAGCTGGTACATGGCGACAGGGGGGTTCGGCGCAGGCTTCGGGGGCGGGGCAGGCTTCGGGGGCGGGTGGGCAGCGGGTCCGCAGCGCCACGGTCAGTACGTCGAGCAATGGCAGTGCCCGCACGGATTCGTGAGCGCCGAGCACCGCATGTACGGGGCGAACTACGAGCTGACATGGCTGGAGCAGAGCTGGGCCACGGGCTGGTCGCTGGCCACGACCAGAATGGTCGAAGAGGCGACCTCGCTCGGTGCGACGGGCATCGTCGGCGTGGTCGACTCGATGCGACCCCTGACCGGAGGGGCAGTCGTCGAATTCCGCTCGAGCGGCACCGCCGTCGCGGTGCGCGACGCGCCGCGCCTCACCACTCCCTTCAGCACCTATCTCTCCGGCCAACGGCTGGCCAAGCTCATCGAGGCAGGGTTCGCGCCGATCTCGGTGGTGGCCACGCTCAGCTCCGTGCGCATGCTCGGGTACTGCATCACCCATTACCAGCTCGCCGGATCGACCGCCGGCACGTGGTACGGGTCGGGGGCGGGCGGGGTCAGCGGGGTGGGACCGGTCGACCAGGTGAACCGTGCGCAAGCGGCGGTCAGGCGGCTCGCACGCGAGCGCATCCGCGCGCAGCTCGGATCCGACGTGCTCCACGGCGCCCACATGGAGCAGTCCGAGCGCGAGATCGGTGAGGGCGACCTCTCCATCCAGTGCACCCTGAAAGGGAACAGGGTACGGCCGTTCAAGGACTTCGACCCGCTGCCCGAGCCGCTTCCCGTGGTCCGGCTCGCATGACCCGCACGCGGTGACGATGCGCCTGCGCGACGAGGTCCGCGACGCGGTGCGTGCCGCGGGACCCGCGGGCGGCGCGGCCGCCCCGGCGGCGTCGTCTGCGAGGGACGGCGGGCGCACGGGGGTCGGTGGCACCACGTCGGACCTCACGATCGACGAGACCCTCCTGCTCCACTCGGCGGGCTGGGAACCGGTCGACCTCGTCTACGGGGTCTCGTGGTGGTCGATTCCCTGGGGGGTCTGGCAGTGGTCGACGGGTGAAGTCCAAGAAGCGACCGCGGCGTTTGCCGGGGCCGTCGACCAGGCGGCGAAGCTGCTCCGCCAAGAGTGCGAGAAGGCGGGCGGGTCCGGCGTCCTCGGGGTGGAGATCGGCATTCGCGTGTCGTCGCACCACGTCGCGATCGAGCTTTCGGGCACCGCCGTGCGCCGCACGCAGGGAACCAGGCCCACGTTCGAATTCATCTCCGACCTCTCGGCGCGCGACTTCGTCCTGCTCACCCGCGCGGGATGGTGGCCGCTCGGGCTGGCCGCGGGCGCGAGCTTCGTGGTCGCTCCCCGGCGTACGGCTCGTCAGTGGGCCGCGCAGCAGGGGCAGAACACCGAGCTTCCGAACCTGACCGAAGCGCTCTACCTGGCGAGAGAGCGGGCCATGGAGCGCATGCAGCGCTCAGGAGCAGCGATGAAGGCAGAGGGCATCGTCGCCGTGAAGCTGCGCGAGGGACGCGCCAGCTCGGGTGTGCGCGTCATGCAGTTCGTCGCCATCGGGACCGGCGTGCACCTCCGCACAGGTGAGCACCGTTCGATCGCACCCACCATGGTCGTCGCGCTCGACGAGCTCGTCCGCCAGTTCGACGTGAAGAGCCTGCGCAGCGCGAGCACGCAGTAAGCCCGCCTCCCCCACCCGGTGCGGGCCTCCTCGTCACCCGGGGGACCCAGCGTCCCTCCGCGCCCCGGTGAGGAGCAGGACCACTCGATCGTGCGGCGCGACCCGCTCGCCCTCGATCAGCTCGAACAGGCCCGCCAGGCCCGCCGTACCGGTCGCGTCCGCATCGAGCCCGGCCGAGCGGGCGAGGTCGTTGGCCTCCGCCAGGCGCTTCTCTCCCACCACGACGGGCAGCCCGCCGGTTGCGAGCATCCCCCCGACGACGGCGAGCCAGTCGTACGTCTCGTCGTCGAGGATCCCGCCGGCGATGCTGTGCGGCGGGCTCTCCCACGGCCACATGTAGTGCGAGCGGTGCCGTGCCGCCGCGTAGAGCGCGCCCTGCAGCTCGCCGGCATCGGCCCCGGCGCCGCCGGCGACGCCGGCCGGCACCAGGTCACGCACCTTGTGGTAGGCACGCTCGAGCGGGTGCGCGGAGACGGACTGCACGGTGTGCAGCGCCGGCCGGCGGTCGAGCACGCCGAGCTCGGTCGCCTCGGCGAAGGCCTGCGCGCAGGAGCTGGCGAGCGCCCCCCCGCCGACCTGGACGACGAGGTGGTCGGCGGAGATGCCCTCCGCCGCCAGCTGCCAGGCGATCTCGTAGCCGAGGGTCTCGCCGCCCTCGATCACCAGTCCGTTGAGGTTGCCCTGGCAGGTAAAGGGAAGCATGCCAGCGCCAAGGGCGTCGAGCAGGCGCAGGTACGGCGGGTCGCCACGCTCGCCGGTGCGGCGCTCGCAGGAGACGACGTCGGCCCCGAGGGCCACGAGGCGTGCGAGGATCGCCGGGTTGGCGTCGGGAGGGACGAAGACCCGGAGCCGGCGTCCCGCGGCGGCGGCGACGACGGCTGCCGCCAGGGCCGCGTTGCCGCAGCTCGCGACGGCGAGCGAGCGCCTGGCCGCCGGGTCGGCGAGCCCGACCAGCTCGGCGACCTCGAGGTGCAGCGCCACGCCCATGAGGTGGCGTGCCTTGTGCGAGCCCGAGACGTTGCCGGTCTCGTCCTTCACCCACACCCCTCCGGACTGTCCGAAGCCGAGGGCGCCGGACAGCGCGTCACTGCGGGCCAGCGGGGTCTCGGAGAAGCCATGGCCGTCGACGGCGGCGACGGCGGCGTCCAGGCGCCGTGCGAGCGCGACGTAGGCCTCGTCGCTGGCGCCGGCCGCTCGCGCACGGTGGTAGCTGTGCAGGAGCCGGCGGAATCGGACGAAGCTGCACGGATCGCCGGCGGCGCGATCAGCGTCGACGTCGTCGCGGCTCACCACAGCGGTGTCGAGATGACGCACGAGCACGTGGTCCACGTCGCCGCTGCCGACGTTCGGGCACGCAAAGGGGTAGGGCTCGGCAGCGTCCGGAGATGCACCGCAACCCGCGCACTCGAGCCAGGTGATGGCACCGCTCATCCGGCGCGCACGCCGCTGCGGGCGTTGAACTCACCGATCATCTCGTCCCAGCTGTCGAGCTTGGCGCGCAGCCCCCGCCACCAGGACTGCTCGCGGCGCGCCACGAAGTCCTCGACGCTCACGCCCTGCTGCTCGACCCAGGTGTAATAGCCGAGGTTGAAGATCCGGGTGCGATCCTCGAGCGTCGTCTCGAGCACGTGGTCGCTCTGCGCACCGAGCAGGTACCGGCCGAAGACCTCCGCGGCGTGCGCCTCGTCGAAGCCGTCGGGGAAGTCGCGGGCGAGGATCCGCTCGCGCTCGCTCGCGTACAACTCGGCTCCGTCGGTGGCGACCGTCATCAGCACGTCATCGGGCCCGAGCCCGAGAAGCTTGGCGGTCTTGACGGCAGCGACGACGTTGCAGATGCTCGACAGCCCGAAGTGGTCGAGCGCCTCGAGGGTCTCCTCGCTGACGCCGCGCCGCCCGGCGAGGAACTCCCGGCCCTGTGCCGTGCCGAAAAGCAGGGCCAGGTGGTCGGTCGCGCGGTCGCTCACGGCCGCCACGATGTCGGTGTTGTGCACGTTGTGGACGTAGGGGATGTGCTTGTCGCCGATCCCTTGGATGTTGTGCTCGCCGAAGCCGTTGGCGAGCATCGTGGGACATTCGAGCGCCTCGACGGCGACGGTCTTCGAGCCGTGCTCCTCTTTCAAGAAGTCGCCCGCGGCGATCGTCCCGGCGGACCCGGTCGCCGAGACGAACGCGGCGAGGCGCAACCCCGGCGTCCGGCGCGCGAGGGCCTCGAAGACGTGGGCGAGGGCACGCCCGGTGCAGCGGTAGTGCACGAGGTGGTTGCCGAACTCGGCGAACTGGTTGAAGATGACGTGCTGGGGGTCACGCGAGAGCTCGTCGCAGGCGTCGTAGATCTCCTTCACGTTGCTCTCCGTGCCGGGGGTGGTGATCACGTCGGCCGGGTCGCTCACCCAGCTGTAGAGCCAGTCGAACCGTTCGCGGCTCATGCCTTCCGGCAGTACCGCGACGCCGCGACAGCTCATGAGGCGCGAGATCGCCACCCCGCCTCGGCAGAAGTTGCCCGTCGAGGGCCAGACCGCCTTGTGCACGGTCGGGTCGAACTGGCCGGTGACGATGCGGGGCACGAGGCATCCGTAGGTGGCGAGCACCTTGTGGGCACGGATCATCGGGAAGCGGTCGCCGTAGAGCACCACGACCGGCGACGCGATGCCGGTGAGCTCGCTTTCGAGCACCACGTGGCCGGGCACCTCCGAAATCGAAGCGCGGTCGGCGGCGTTGAACCAGTGGACACGGAACAAGTTGCGCGGATCTGCCTCGTCGGGCTTCACACCCACGAGCGCGGCGCGCACGGCGTCGGGGATCCGGGCTGGCTCGGCCAGCTCGGCGAAGGTCGGCAGCAGGATCCTGCGCTGCCGGAAGCTCTCCAGGGTCCGCTCGTAGACGCCTTCGTCGACGACGTGGTCCTCCAGTCCAAGGGTCGGCATCGCTTCCTCCTGAGTCTCGCTCGCCTTCTCCACCACGAGACGCCGCCTGGCATCGGGACGGCCGCCCGTACTCCCAGACGACCCCGTCGTCGAGCGTCGCGTCGGCGACCTTCATGGAGCCGGCGATCTTGGCGCCGCAAACGTAATCGGTGCGGCACTGCTGGCGGTCAACCACGCCCGCGCGCTCCCACGGCGGTCGTCGACCGAGGGACGCGGAGCACGACGCCAGGAGCCGCTCGGTCCCGCTGCCTTCCGTGCGCGCTCCGTATGCGCCGGCCGCCTCCTACAGCCCCTTGACGAAGCTGGCGATGCGCTCGAGGGCGGACTCGATGTTCTCGACCGAGTTGGCGTACGACAGACGCAGGTAGCCCTCGCCGTAGGCCCCGAACGCGGTGCCGGCGAGGCAGGCCACGCCGCACTCCTCGAGCAAGCGGCGCTGCAGGGTGTCCGCCGAGATGCCGAGCTCCCTCACGTTCGGGAAGACGTAGAACGCGCCCTCCGGACGCGCGCAGGTGATCCCCTCGATGGCGTTCAGCCCGTCCACGATCACCTCTCGGCGGCGGCGGAACTCCTCGACCATCTCCTCGACCGCCTGCCAGGGACCTTCGAGCGCAGCCTTCGCTGCATGCTGGCTGAATGCCGAGGTGCACGAGACGGAGTTGACGACGAGGCGCGTCACGGGCTCGACGAGGGGGGTCGGGAAGACACCGAAGCCGAGGCGCCAGCCGGTCATGGCGAAGGTCTTCGACCAGCCGTCGAGCAGCACGGTCCGCTCGGGCATGCCGTCCAGCTCGAGCACGCTGGCGTGGCGCCCGCCGTAGCGGATCGCCCAGTAGACCTCGTCGGAGAGCACAACGAGGTCGTGGCGCAGCGCCAGCTCGGCGATCGCCTCGCACTCGGAGGGGCCGAGCGCGCTGCCGCAGGGGTTGTGCGGGGAGTTGAGCACGAGCAACTTGCTCCGCGCCGTGACGAGGCGCTCGAGCTCCTCGGGGTCGATCCGGAAGCCGTTCTCCTCCCGCAGGGGAACCGGCACCGGCACGGCGCCGGAGAAGGCGCTGATCGACTCGTACATCGGGAAGCCCGGATCGGGGTACAGCACCTCGTCTCCCGGCTCGCAAAGGGCGAGGATCGTGTAGAACATGATCGGCTTGGCGCCGGGGGTGACGATCACCCGGTCGGCGCCAGCCGAGAGGCGCCCCGTCCGCTCGAGGAACGCGCTCACCGCCTCGCGCAGCGCCAGGATGCCGGGCGCCGCGACGTAGTGCGTGGATCCCGCTCGCAGCGCGGCGACTGCCGCCTCGACGATGTGGGCGGGCGTCGCGAAATCGGGCTCGCCGATCTCGAGATGGACGATGCTGCGCCCGGTGGCCTCGAGCTCCTGGGCTTTGGCGAGCACCGCGAAGGCACTCTCGGTCCCGAGCAGCTGCATCCTGCTTCCAAGCTCCATGGCGGCATACTCCCGCGCGGCGTGCACTCCAGCTAGGGTCCAAAGTTAGTTCGTGCGCGTCGAAGGCGCAGGTGACGAACGGCCCTAGCTGAGGGCCGCCCGCCGGGCCATCATCGCCGTTGGCCCGCAAGGACCCGAGCCCGTGACGCCCGGGAGGTCCGATCACCATGCACGAAGTCGAGGTCGCCTACGAGCCCCGCCGCTTTCCGGCCGCGGGCAACGAGGAGGTCGAGCGGCTCTACGCCGCCTCAGCCGCGGACTTCGCCCGCTTCGAAGTGCTGAAGGACCTCGTCGACGAGTGCATCGACCTCTCGCTCGACTATCGCCAGAGCGGACATCCGGGCGGCTCGCGCTCGAAAGTCCACATGCTCTTGTCGCTGATGCTGAGTGGGGCGATGCGGTACGACCTGCGGCGTCCCTGGCTGCGGTGGGCCGACCGCTTCGTGCTCGCCGCCGGGCACACCGTGCCGCTCGTGTACGCCACCCTGGCGGTGCTGAACGAGGGACTGCGGGCGCGGGGGCGCGCCGATGGTGACGAACGCTTCTTTTTCCCCGAGGGCGGGCGCTTCGCCGTGACGTGGGAGGACCTGCTCGAGCTGCGACACCGCGGCGGCCTGCCGGGGCACGCCGAGATGGCCGGCAAGACGCTCTTCCTCAAGAGCAACACCGGTCCCTCGGGGCACGGCATGGCGCCTGCAGCCGGCGAGGCCCTGGCGCTCAAGCTCGCCGGGGCCGAAGAGGTGAAGGTCTTCGTCGTCGAAGGCGAGGGAGGCCTCACCCCGGGCGCGGCACACGAGGTGAAGCACACGGCCTACGGCCTCGGACTCTCCAATCTCGTCTTCTTGATCGACTGGAACGACTTCGGGATCGACCCCCGACCGCACTCGTCCGTCGTTGCCGGGACGCCCGTCGACTGGTTCGCCCCCTACGGCTGGCGCGTCACCGGAACCGAGGACGGCTCGGCGTGGGGCCCGGTCACCCGCACGGTGCTCGATGCCGCATGCGGCGCCAATCCTGATGGCATGCCGACGGTGGCATGGCTGAAGACGCGCAAGGGCCGCGGGTACGGCAAGTGCGACGCGGCGAGCCACGGCACGCCCTGGCCGCGGCACAGCGAACAATTCTGGAGTGTGCGCAAGCAGTTCATGGAGCGGTACGACGTCGAGTACCGCGGCGTCGACCGGCCGGCGCCGACCGACCCGGCGGACCAGCGCGCCGAGGAAGCGGCCAACCTCGAGGTGGCCCTCAGCGTGCTGCACCGCGACGAGGACCTCGTCGACTGGCTCTCCGACCGCCTCCTCGCCATCGCCGCCGGCGTGCCCGAGGAGATGCCTCGGGCCAGCGCAGGGCGCCGGCCGGTCCCAGGCGCCGACCGGCGCTTCTTCGACCCGGCGAGCTACCCGCCACAGATGTGGAAACCCCCTGGGGAAAAGGTCGCCAACCGCGCCGCATTGGGGACGTGGGGCGCCTACGTCAATTCGCTCGCCAGGAGCGACTACGGGCGGCCGCTGTTCGTCGCCTGCTCCGCCGACCTCGCCGAGTCGACGAACATCGCAGGCTTCGGGGCGAGCTTCGGCGAGGCGCCCGGATTCGGCTGGTACGAGCGCACGACCAACCCGACCGGCAGCCTGTTGCCAACCGAGATCACCGAGTTCACGAACGCCGGGATGATGGCAGGGCTCGCCACGGTCAACCTTGCCGACGACCCGTTCGCGGAGTTCGACGGGTTCTACGGCGCGTGCTCGACCTACGGCTCGTTCTCCTACCTCAAATACGGCTCCCTGCGCCTGTTCAGCCAGCTCGCCCAGGACTGCGAGCTGAAGGTCGGCAAGGTGCTCTGGGTCGCCGCGCACTCGGGACCCGAGACGGCCGAAGACTCGCGCACCCACTTCGGCGTCTTCGCGCCGGGCGTGACCCAGCTCTTTCCCGACGGCCAGGTGATCGACCTGCACCCCTGGGAGTACAACGAGGTGCCGGTCGTGCTCGGGCGGGCGCTCTCGGCCGATGCCCCGATCGTCGCGCTGCACCTCACGCGGCCGGCGATCGAGGTCCCCGATCGGGAGGCCCTCGGCATGCCCTCGCACCTGGCGGCCGGGAACGGGGCCTACGTGCTGCGTCCGTTCCGCGAGGACCAGCCCAAGGGGGGGACGGTCTTCGTGCGCGGGACGCTGCCGACGGCCAACCTCGTGGCGATCCTCCCCGAGCTCGATGCCAACCGCCTCAATGTGAAAGTGGTTGCCGCGATCAGCCCGCAGCTGTTCGCTCTCGCCGGCGAGCCCTATCGCTCCTCGGTCATCGCGCCCGCCGATGCGATCGACTCGATGGTGATCACCAACGGGGCGTTCAAGCTGATGCGCGACTGGGCCGCAGGACCGATCGTGCGGGAGTACTCGCTGTCCGCGGACTTCGACGACCGCTGGCGCACCGGCGGGAGCGTCGAGGAGGTGATCGAAGAGGCGCACCTCGACGCCGGGCATCTCCTCGCCGGGATCGAGCGCTTCGTCGCCGAACGGACACTGCGGCTCCGCCGCTGGCAGACGTTGCTCGAGGAGATGTCCTCCCGGTAGGGCCCGTTCGTCGGGTGACCCGCGCGGGGAACTCTCAGACGCGGTGGTTGATGAGCTGCGTCGCCGTGGAGCGGAAGTACTCGGCCAGCTCCGCGTGATCGTCGGGCGGCAGGTGTGCCTGCTCGAGCGCCGCCAGCATGTGGCGCAGCCACGCATCCCGCTCGGCAAGGCCGATCTCGAACGGGGCATGGCGCATTCGCAGCCTCGGATGGCCTCGCAGCTCGCTGTACGTCTGCGGGCCGCCCCAGTACTGCACGAGGAAGAGGCGGAGGTGCTGGGTGGGCGCCTCGAGGTCTTCTGGATAGAGGGGGCGCAGCGTCGGGTCCCGCGCGACACCGTCGTAGAACCGGTCCACGAGATCCGAGAAGAACTGCTCACCCCCCACTCGCTCGTACATCGTCGAAGGCATCGACTCGACGGTAGACGCTCGACGGCGGACGGTCGCGCGGCGCGCCTACACTCGCCTCGGTCGAGGCAGCGCCTCACGATGTCCCACGCGGCCGTAGTTCAATGGCAGAACCTCAGCCTTCCAAGCTGATGACGCGGGTTCGAATCCCGTCGGCCGCTCCCACGATTTTCCCTGGTGAGTGGATCTTTCCACCAGCCGGCGAACAGCCATCGCGTGCACAGAACTGCGACCGGCTCGACGTCGACGGGGACAGACGGGGACGAGCAGACCGTGGATCCGGGCAGTCGAGGTACCATGCGGCCCGTTCCCACCAACGCGCGCCGGTCGGAGCGTGCCGCCTGGAGATCTCCGTGTTCCATGACATTCCGACCGACATGCTCGAGCGTATGCACGAGCTCGAGCAGCGTGACCAGGCCGACCGCACCGACGGCACCTCCCGCCTTGACCGGCTCCGCCAGATCCCGGAGGAGACCGGGCGCTTCCTTGCGTTATGGGCAGCTTCTGCTCCCGAGGGGGCACTGATCGAGATCGGCACCAGTGCCGGCTATTCGGCACTCTGGCTCGCACTTGCCTGCCGGGCGAGGGCGCGCACGCTCACGACCTTCGAGGTCCTCCCCCACAAGGTGGCCCTCGCCCGAGAGACGTTCGCCCGCGCCGGCGTCGGCGACGTGGTCACGCTCGTCGAGGGCGACTTCCTCGATCACGCAGACGAGATCGATCGGGTCGGGTTCTGCTTCCTCGACGCCGAGAAGGAAGTGTACGAGGCCTGTTACCGCGTGGTCGTGCCGCGCCTTGTCCCCGGCGGCATGTTGATCGCGGACAACGCGATCAACCACAAGGAGACGCTGCAGCCGATGATCGACGCCGCGCTTGCCGACGAGCGCGTCGACGCGCTCGTCGTGCCCATCGGCAAGGGCGAGCTCGTGTGTCGAAGGAAGACGTGACTCCCGCTGCGACCGCCCGGAGTCACACGAGGATCAGGTGCACGTCGCCAAACTCGTGCCACAGATATCCCTCGGTCAGCGCCGCCTCGTAGGAGCGCTCGAGCAGCGACACTCCGGCGATCGCCTCGAGCATCAAGAGGTGCGAGGCCTCGGGCTCGTGCCAACCGGTGAGCAAGCCGTCGACGACCTGCACCCCGCGCTCGGGAGTGATGACGACGTCGGTCCAGCCGTCGAGCGGGCGAAGCGCATCCTCCTTTGCGTCCCAGGCAGATTCGAGCGCCCGCACGACCGTGGTCCCGACCGCGACGACCCGCCCGCCGGTACGCCGGGCGAGGTTCACGCGGTCCGCCGTTGCCGGCGGTACCTTCACGCGTTCGGGGTAGGGGTGTTCGCCGGCGCCGAGCGACGCGACGCCGGTGTGCAGCACGACCGGGGTCACGGCAACGCCTTTGGCGACGAGCCTCGTGACCATCTCCGCGGTGAAGGGACGGCCCGCACTCGGCATCTCGGCGCTCCCGGGCTCGGTCACGTAGACGTTCTGGTAGTACGAGAGCGGCCACGGCCGCTCCACGTAGCTGTAGCGGATCGGTTCGCCGTGCAGGGCGAGCCACCGCCGGACCGGCACGGGCGTGCGCACGCTGGCGGTCCACAGCCGGCGGCTCCGCCGATAGGGCTCGAGGAGCTCGAGCGACGCGTCGGTGCCGAATGCGATCCGCGTGGGAGGGTGCGCGGACACCCACCACGGCCCGGTGCCGTGCGCGCCGGGCTGCCGAGGCTCGACGACCCAGAGGCCGGGGCCGAGCTCCGAGGAGAAGTGGACGACCACGGGCACCCCGCCCTGAGCGCTGCCTCCGACGGCCGCGGCGAGCGTCCCCGACGTGTTCACCACGACGAGGTCACCCGGCTCGAGGAAGGTCGGGAGGAGCGAGAACGTCGTATGGACGAGGCGCGCGTCCGCGCGGCGCGAGACGAGCATGCGCACGGCGTCGCGCGTGAGCCCCCGGGCCTCGGCCGGCTCCGACGCTTCGAGGCGCGGCGGAAGGGCGAAGGAGAGCACGGGGCTCGTCACACCGCTCCCGTCGACTGGGCGAGGAGGTCTGCCAGCCTCACCCTTCCGCTCGGCAGGCGCTGTTCCAAGAGGACCATCAGTGCCGGGACGATCGTCTCGGGGGAGGGGCGGTCGCTGATGTCCTCTCCGGGAAATGCCGCCTGGTGCATGCGGGTCCGCATGTCGCCGGGGTCCACCCACCAGACCCGGAGGCCCGGCTCCTCGGCCACGAGCACCCGGCTCAGCTGTTCGAGCGCCGCCTTCGACGCGCCGTAGCCGCCCCAGCCCTCGTAACCTTCGACTGCGGCGTCCGAGGTCACGTTCACGACCGCGCCGCTGCGTGCGAGCAGCTGCGGGAGCGCCTCTTGAATGAGGGAGAGCGGCGCGACGACGTTCGTCTCGACGACGTCTCGGAGGTCCGACAGCGGATAGGCGGAGAGTCGCGGCAACGGGCTCGGACCGAGCGTGCCGGCGTTGTTGACGAGCAGGTCGACTCCCCCACCGTGGCGCACCGCCGCCTGCACGAGCTCCTTCCGGTGGGCCGCGATCGTCACGTCGCCGGGCACGATGATCGCACCCGTCTTTCGCCCCGCGGCAGCCAGGGCCCGCGGATCTCGGCCGTCGATCACCACGGTCCATCCACGCGCGACCAGTCCTGTTGCGATGGCCTTTCCGAAGCCGTGTGAACCACCGGTCACGATCGCAGTGCGCTCCATGGGCGCGATCGTACGAGCTAAAGTTTACTTGAAGTCAAGTATTGGTCCGGACGGGCGGCAGCCGGCCGGTCAGGGCATGGCCAGGCGGTACGCGAGGAGGGGCACCTCGGGAACCGGTGCCCAGTCGCGCTCGGGGGAACGCTCGAACCCGCACGACGAGTACAGCCGCTGCGCCACCGTCATCCACGGGGTCGTGTGGAGGAGGAGCGCCGAGCGGCCGAGCTCGCCGGTGCGCGCGACACACGCCTCGACGAGCGCGCGGCCGCATCCGCGCCCCTGTGCGTCGGGGCGAACCGCGAGCATCCGGATCCCCGACTCGCCGTCCTCCAGGAGCTCGGCCCACGGGGAGGAGCGGTCCGGGACGAAGGTGACGCACCCGACGATCTCGTCGCATGGCGCCCCGGCGACATCGGCGAGAGCCACCAGCACCTCTGCCTCCGACGCTCGGCGCGCCACGTCGGCGAGCTCGGCCGCGTAGTCCTCGGTCAGGTGCTCCCCAGGCAGCGCGCGATACGCGGCCACCACGAGCGCCCCTGCGCGTTCGTGCTCATCGGGGAGCACGCGGCGGATCTCCACTGCAGGGAAGCTACCCGCAGCCGGCATGGCCCGTCGTCGCTCGGCGTGGTTCACTTGGGCGCATGGAGGGCTACGGTCCGTCGACGTACGGCGATCGCATCGCCGAGGTCTACGACGAGTGGTACGGACCCAGCAAGGACCCCGCGGACGCAGTCGATTTCCTGACGAGCCTGGCGCACGGAGGGCGCGCCCTGGAGCTCGGGATCGGCACCGGACGCATCGCACTGCCGCTCGCCGCACACGGTGTCGAGGTCCATGGCATCGACGCGTCCCGGCGGATGGTGGACAAGTTGCGCGCGAAGCCCGGCGGCGAGCGCATCCCGGTGACGATCGGCGATTTCGCCGACGTCGGCGTCGATGGTCCCTTCTCGCTCGTCTACGTGGCGTTCACCACGTTCTTCGCGCTTTCGAGCCAAGAGGACCAGGTGCGCTGCATGCGTCGCGTCGCGGCAGTCCTCGGCTCCGACGGCAGGTTCGTGCTGGAGGCGTTCGTCCCGGACCTCTCGCGCTACACGCACGGCCAGTCGACCACGACGATCGAGACGGGGCTCGACTCCGTGCTCCTCGACGCGGTGCGCCACGATCCGGTCGCCCAGACGGTCGCAGGCCACCACGTCATGCTCACCCATGGCGCGACCGCGCTCTATCCGGTGCGGCTCCGCTACTGCTGGCCCGCCGAACTGGATCTCATGGCGCAGCTTGCCGGCCTCAGTCTCGAGTCCCGGTTCGCGTGGTACGACCGATCGCCGTTCGACGCGCGTGCCACGCGCCACGTATCGGTCTATGCGCGCCCCGGGGCCGAGGGGTAGATGCGGTACCCGGGCATCACGCGGTGCGTGAAGCGCTCGTAGAAGCCGCTCGAGAGCTCCTCGCTCAGCACGTCGACACGAAGGCCGCCAGCCAACGCGTGCGCGCCGCGCACCAGCTCCGTGCCGATGCCTCGTCCACGCATGTCATCGGCCACCAAGAGGAGCGCGAGGTACCCCTGGATCTCGCCGTCGCTCAGGACCTGGGCGAATCCCACGACCCGTTCATCGTCGAGCGCGACGACGGTCGTCACCCCGGGGGCGCGCAGCGCGCGCCGCGCGCGGTCCGGGTCGTCGGGCAACGACGGCCATCCCTGCCTGCGGCAAAGGTCGAGCACCGCGTCGAGGTGCACGTCTGCGAACGGGACGACGTCGGCCATGTCCCGCATCCTTATCGGCCGCGTCCCCCTCCGCGTCGTCGGCGCGGCGGCTGCAGGGGACCTTCCCCCGGTAGCGTCCGGTCGCGTGCCCCGCGAGCTCGTCGTCCTCGGATCGGCCAGTCAGGTCCCGACCCGCCGACGGAACCACAACGGGTACCTGTTGCGCTGGGATGCCGACGCCATCCTCTTCGACCCCGGAGAGGGAACGCAGCGCCAGATGACCTTCGCCGGTGTCTCGTCGTCGGCGGTGACCCATGTCTGCGTGACGCACTTCCACGGCGACCACTGCCTCGGACTGCCGGGCGTGCTCCAGCGCATGTCCCTCGACGGGGTCGCCCGGCGGCTGCCGGTCGCGTTCCCCGCGGGAGGCGCCGCGTACTTCGACAGGCTGTGCCACGCGAGCGCGTTCGAGAACCGGCTGGACGTCGTCCCGGTCCCCGTCGCTGCGCGAGACGACGGGATCAGTACTCCGGTCCCCTGCGACCCACCCGCCTCGACGACCCTCTTCGCCGCGTCACTGCGCCACGGCATCAGCACCGTGGGGTGGCGGCTCGAGGAGCACGCGGGGCGCACCATGCTCCCCGACCGGCTCGAAGCCGCAGGTGTGATCGGCCCCGACATCGCGCGCCTGCAGCGACACGGCGAGCTCTCGATCGATGGGCGCCTGGTGGTGCTCGACGACGTGAGCGTCGCACGACCGCCCCAGGTGGTGGCGTTCGTGATGGACACCGGGTGGTGCCAGAGCGCGCTGGCCCTTGCGCGCGGCGCGGACCTCCTCGTCTGCGAAGCGACGTTCGACGACGGCGACGCCGGCCTGGCCGCGCGCGCCGGCCATCTGACCGCGTCCCAGGCCGGCCGTCTCGCGGCAGAGGCCGGGGCGCGCCTCCTCGTCCTCACGCACTTCTCCCAGCGCTACTCTGACATCGGCCCCTTGGTGGCTCGGGCCCGGGCGGAGTTCTCGGGCGACGTCGTCGCCGCCGAGGACCTGGCCACCGTCGCGCTCCCCGCGCGCCGCAGCGCGTGAGGTGCGCGGTCCTCACCCCGACGCGTGCTCAGTCCGACGAAGGCTGGACGACCACGTCGCCGTCGTCGCCGGCGAACCAACGTGTCTGCTTCTCGGACTGGATGGCCGGAGACGAGCGCTCCAGGAGCGCGGACTGGCGTGCGGTCCGCCTGGCACGCGCCCTCGAGCCCGGCCCGGCTGCCACGTTGAGTTGGCCCGGCGCTCAGCCGGCACGGGCGATCTGCCCACGAGGTGCGATCGGCGACGCCCCGCCGGCGGGTGCGCAGAGCCCGCGCGCCGGCACGATGATGTCGTCGACGATGCCGTAGGCCTTTGCCTCTTCGGCGGTCATGAAGTAGTCGCGGTCGATGTCGCGCTCGACCTTCTCGATCGTCTGCCCACTGTGGAAGGCGATGATCTCGGCCATCCGTCTCGTCGTGGCCATGACCTCGCGCAGATGGATCTCCATGTCGCGCGGCGCCCCGCGCGTGCCGGCGGTCCCTTGGTGGATCATGATCCGCGAGTTCGGCAGCGCATACCGCTTCCCCGCCGCGCCGCCGCAAAGGATCATGGCCGCTGCGGACATGCCCATCCCGACGCACATCGTCGAGACGTCGCAGCTCACGTGCTGCATGACGTCATAGATGGCCATCCCCGCGTAGGAGAGGCCCCCGGGCGAGTTGACGTACAAGAAGATGTCCTTTTGGGGGTCGTCGGCCGCGAGGTACAGGATCTCGGCGACCAGCAGGTTGGCGATCTGGTCGTCGACCTCTTGGCCCAAGAAGACGATCCGGTCCTTCAAGAGCAGCGAGTAGATGTCGAACGGGCGGTCTCCGCGCGCCGTCTGGTCGAACACCGTCGGGATCACTGCGTGGTGTCCCTCGCTTGTCATCAGACCTCCTCCATGTCGGTGGCTGACGTCGTTGCCACGATCTCGTTTTCGAGATATCATAGACACGATACGCGTGCGGGATCACCAGTGAGACCCAGATGAACGAGCGTCGCCACGAGCCGCTGCTGCCAGGGTTCAAGGAGATGGCGCAGCGCCGCAAGGCCCTGGCATCGGACCTTGTCGCGCGCCGCGTCGCCCTCGGCCTGACCCAGACCCAGGTCGCCGCGCGCATGGGGACGTCGCAGTCCTCGGTCGCCCGCGTCGAGGCTGGCGCGGCCGACGTGCGCCTGTCGACGATCGATCGATACGCCGCGGCCGTCGGGCACGTCGTGGCCTGGCGCCTGGACGCGCCGCGGACCGCTCCCCGGCCACCGCCTCGCGGGAAGGGCGCCGAGCGTGGCGATGACTGAGCTCGTTCTCGGATCAGACAACGGACCCGGCATGGACGACGACGTCCGACGGCAACTTCTCGCAAGACGCATCGTCCTCGTCCACGGCTTCGTCGGCGATGCGGAGGCGGCAGAGACCGCGGCCGCCCTGATGCTGCTCGATGCGACGGGTGACGAGCGCATCGTGGTGCGCATGACGGCTGTGGAGACCACCTTGGACCACGCGATGTCGCTGATGGACGTCGTCGGAGTGCTTGGCGTGCCGATCGACATGGTGGGGTCTGGCACGATCGCCGGCGGGGCGGTCGGGGTGTTCGCCTGCGGGCGAACCCGGGTGCTCGCACCCCACGCCCGGCTCCGGCTCCGCGAGCCCGACGCGTCGGTGAGCGGGCGTGCGATCGACATCGAGCGCACGCTCGCAGCCGCCGGCACGCTGCGTGACCGGTACTTCATCCGCCTTTCAGCGCTCACCGCCCGCCCGCTCGCCGATGTCGCGCACGAATGGGAGTCGGATCGTTTTTTGGAGCCAGAGGATGCCGTCACCCTCGGCTACGCAGACGGCGTGGAGGAGACGGCGACCCGGCGGGGTGCGCCCAGCTGAACGACCCTGACGCTGACGCGACCGTGCCCGCTGGCCACCGTCGTAGAGTGCGCCGGTGCCAGACGCTCCCCTCAGGCTCTCCGCCCTGACGCCCGATCCGGAGTCGCTTCGCGCGCTCTCTCGTATCGACGACGAGTCGATCGGCCGTGACGCCGTCTCCGAGATGCTGCCCGCGATCCGCCCCTACGTGCGCACGACCCCGGTCATTCGCATCGATCGTGCCGAGCTGGGCCTCTCCGCCGGCCCGCTCGTGCTCAAGCTCGAGCACCACCAGCACTCGGGCTCGTTCAAGGCACGGGGTGCGTTCGCCAACCTGCTCATGGGTGCGATCCCTCCTGCGGGGGTGGTCGCCGCGTCGGGTGGCAATCACGGGGCGGCGGTCGCCTACGCCGCGCGGCGTCTCGGGGTGGAGGCGACCGTCTTCGTTCCAGAGGTCTCCTCGCCGGCAAAGCTCGCGAGGATCGAGGCCTACGGTGCGCACCTGGTCGTGGGCGGCGCCTCGTACGACGAGGCCCGAGCCGCCGCCGGGCGCTGGCACGAGGAGACCGGCGCCCTCGACGTCCCTGCGTTCGATGCCGTAGGCACGGTGCTCGGTGCGGGCTCAGCCGCGATCGAGCTCCAATTCCAGGCACCTGATGTGGACACGGTGATCGCGTCGGTGGGCGGCGGCGGTCTTGTGGCGGGCCTGTGCGCGGGGTATGACGGGGCGGCATCGGTCGTCGGTGCCGAGCCGGACGGCGCGCCCACGCTGACCGAAGCGTTGCGTGCGGGACATCCAGCCGACGCACCCGTCGGCAGCGTGGCCATCGACTCGCTTGCGCCTCGGCGGGTGGGCGTGCACACCTACAACGTCATCGCGCGGCTCGGCTCGGGAGCCGTCCTCGTGGACGACGCCTCGATCGTCGCCACCCAGCGGCTGCTCTGGGACCGCCTCCGTCTCGTGCTCGAGCCCGGGGGCTGCACCTCGCTCGGTGCGCTCGTCTCGGGCGCCTACGCGCCCGCCCCCGGCGAGACCGTCGCCGTGGTGTTGAGCGGTGCGAACACGACAGCCGTGGACTTCGACCGAACGTCGCCGTCACCCCTGCACTGAGCACGGGCTCAGGTGCCGAGGCGGTCCTCGTGGACGATCTCGACGGGCTCGAGGCGGTCCGCCGGTTCGAACCCGAGCACGCGGCCATAGAAGTACAGCTCGGCCTCGGCGGTCCGGCGCACGGTCTCGGCTCTGCGGAAGCCGTGCTGCTCGCCTTCGTACGCGACGTACGCGTGGGGGACGCCCTTCTCCGAGAGCGCCGCCACGATGATCTCCGCCTGGTCGGGCGGCACCACCTTGTCCTCGAGCCCTTGGAACACGATGAGCGGCGTCCGCAGCTGCTCGGTGTGAAACGCCGGGGAGCGGGCGCGATAGACGTCTTCGGCTTCAGGCCACGGGCCGAACAACCCGTCCACGTAGCGCGACTCGAACTTGTGGGTCGTGTGGGCGAACACCACCGCGTCGGCGACCCCGAAGTAGCTGGCTCCCGCGGCGAACATGTCGGTGAACGTGAGGGCGCACAGCGTCGTGTAACCCCCGGCGCTGCCGCCGTGGATGAGCAGCCGGTCGCCGTCGACTCGGCCGCTCTCCACGAGGTGCCGCGCGGCGTTCACGCAGTCCTCGAGGTCGACCACGCCCCACGCACCGCGCAGGCGCTCGCGGTACGCGCGGCCGTACCCGGTGCTGCCGCCGTAGTTGACGTCGACCACCGCGAACCCCCGGCTCGTCCAGAACTGGATGCCGTAGTTGAGCACGGCCGACGCGGCGGAGGTCGGGCCGCCGTGGATCCCCACGATGAGCGGGGGCAGCTCGTCGATCGGCGCGTCGACGTCGGGGTTCTTCGGCGCGTAGAAGAGCGCATGGGCACGCGCGCCGCGCTCGGTCGGAAACTCGATGGGCTCGGGCTCCGACAGGTACGCCGCGTCGACGACCCGCTCGCGGGCTCGCTTCACCACGACGACCTGCTCGCCGCCGGGGACGCCCGGGGTGATCCGCACGATGCTCGGCGGCGCAGACGCCGACCCGGCCACGGCGACCGCACTCCTCCCGTCGCCCGCAGTGCGGAGCTGGGCGAACGCCGTCCAGGTGGAGGGGATCTCGTCGAACGCGTCCGCTCGCGGCGCGAGCGTGCCCACGTGGCTGAGGCCGTCCTGGCTCCATGCCGCGAGGATGGTGCCGTCGGCGAGCACCGCGTACGACGAGGTGCCGAAGACCCAGTCGGGCGCGCCGAGGTCCGCCTGCATCGGGGCGAGCGGCCGGTCGGTACCACCGTCGAGGGCCGCCGCGTAGAGGTTCCACCACCCCGTGCGGTCCGAGATGTACACAAGCTCGCCCTGCGGCGTGTACTTCGGCTGGATGACCGACTCCGACGGGCCCCCCGCCACGCGCCGCTCGTGACGCAGCTCGAAGCCCCCGGACGTGTCGAGCTCCGCCTCCCACAGCTCCGTGCCGTCCCACGGCATGTTCGGATGATCCCAGCTGACCCAGCTCATCCGCCGGCCGTCGGGCGAGACCACGGGATGCGAATAGAAATCGTGCCCACCGGCGACGGCGCGCGGCGGTGCGTCACCCGACGTCGGGACGACGACGACGTCGTTGACCACGGTCGAGGGCAGGTCGGGATCCCCGTGACGCTCGCGCACCGCGAGCACGTACCGGCCGTCGGGAGTGACCACCGGCGCCGCGAACCGCACCGCGCACGGTGAGGGCGGCTCGGGCGTGATCGGCCGTGGCTCGTGGCCGGGATCCACTCGGTACAGGCGCTGATCGGCGAAGTTGGAGAAGAAGACCGTGTCGCCCGACACCGCCGCGCACAGGCCGCCGTACTCGTGGACGAGCGTCCGCGCGTTGAAGTCGGGGCCGAAGACGTCGTGCGCCTCCCCGCCGCCCGCGGGGGCACGCACCAGGACGAGTCTTCCCCCTTCGGCCGGACGCGCCTCGGTCCAATAGATGTGGTGCGTCGTGGCGATCGGGAACGCGACCCCGACGGTCTTTTCGACGAGGAGGTCGAGACTGAGAGGGGAGGCCCAGGTCCCGTAGGGCGCGCGGCGGGGCATCTTCATCTCCTAGGCGATCAATCGTCCAGCACGTCCGCCAGGCCCGCGGCCTCGAAGGCCCGGCGCGTGGCTCCGCGCGCCCCGCGGATCACGAGGCGGTTCCCGCCCGTCTCGATGCTGCGTCGCGCACGGACGAGCGTCGACAGGCCGCTCGAGTCGATGAACTCGAGCGCGGAGAGGTCGGCGACCACGGTCGAGCCCGCGAGCGCGAGCAGCGCCTGGCGGACACCGTCCGCACTCACGAGGTCCAGCTCACCGTGGAGCCGGAGCACGTGGACACCACAAGGGTCTTCGTCGACCTCCATGCGAAACGCCTGAGAACGCATGTCCGCCACCGATCCTTCCCTGCGCCGTTGCCGACCTGCCTCTCGTCGCACTCACTCATCCCCGCACACGCCCGTGTCGATGCGCCCCGGCGAGGGTGCAGGGCCTATGTCGCGTCCTCGGGGGTCGTTTCCCACCACTGGCACCACCAATTCGCCCCGACGAGGATGCGGAGCTTCGGGTGCCAGCAGTAGGAGAGGTCGTTGTACGGCTCGAGGTAGTAACGGCAGTTCTCGCACTTCTCGTCACCCGAGGGGTGCCCGCGCAGGACCGCGTTGTCGGCCATGTGACGGAGCTCGATCGAGAGCTTTTCGTCGATCTCCTTGGGCTCTGGTTCAGGGATCACGTAGTCGGTCACGGTGCTGAACCTAGTTGGCACGGCGCCTCACGGTCATCCTGGCGTCTTTGGGGTAGGGCTGCCGGCGTCGTTTGCTACGCTCCGTGTCGTCTCACTTCCGGACGGCCACGGGCGCGGCCTGGAGTCCCGCACACCGGGGAGAACGGGCGGTCATGCCGAAATTGCATCGGAAGTGGTGGACGCTGATCGCCGTCTGCACGGCGATCTTCATGCTCCTGCTCGATATCACGATCGTCAACGTCGCGCTGCCGAGCATCCAGCGGTCCCTCCATGCGACGTTCAGCGACTTGCAATGGGTGATCGACGCCTATGCGCTCACCCTCGCGGCGCTCATGCTCACGGCCGGCGTCCTCGGCGACATGTTCGGGCGCCGCGAGATGTTCGCCATCGGCCTCGGGATCTTCTCGGTGTCGTCGTTCGTCTGTGGCGTGTCCACCGGCTCGACCATGCTGAACGTGGCCCGCGCCGCACAGGGTGTCGGCGGAGCGATCATGTTCGCGACGTCGCTGGCGCTCATCGCCCAAGCGTTCCATGGGCGAGACCGCGGCACCGCGTTCGGCATCTACGGCGCGGTGATCGGTGGTGCGATCGCGATCGGTCCTTTGCTCGGCGGCGTCATTACGAGCGGGATCGGGTGGCGCTGGATCTTCTTCGTGAACGTGCCGATCGGCATCCTGGCGATCTTCATCACGCTCACGCGTATGGACCGATCCAAGATTGTGACGAGCCGGCGGGTGGACTACGTCGGGTTCGTATCCTTCTCCGCCTCGCTCTTCATGCTCGTGCTCGCACTGGTGCGAGGCGACACAGACGGATGGAGCAGCAGTCTCGTGGTCGGCCTGCTCACGGGTTCGGCAGTGCTCTTCGGCGTCTTCGTCGTGACCGAGCTGCGCCGACGCGACGCCATGCTCGATCTGTCGCTCTTCAGGCTCCCCGCGGTGACCGGGGTGTCGATCACCGCACTGACGCTCAGTGCGTCGGTCTTCTCGCTGTTCTTGTACTTGACGCTCTACATCCAAGACGACCTCGGGTACGGCCCCCTCGCCGCGGGGCTTCGGTTCCTTCCGGTCTCCCTCCTTGCCTTCGCCGTCTCGCCGGTCGCGGGGAAGCTGACCGTACGGATCCAGGCGCGCTACCTGCTCGGTGCGGGCCTCGTCGTGGTCGGCGTCGGCTGCGTGCTCATGTCCTTTACGACTCCGAGCTCGGGATGGTTGGCCATCCTCCCCGGCCTTGCCGTCGCAGGCATCGGGATCGGAGTGGTGAACCCGGTGCTCGCCTCGTCGTCGGTGGCGGTCGTCGAGCCCGACAGGGCAGGCATGGCCTCGGGCGCGAACAACACGTTCCGCCAAGTGGGCATCGCGACGGGGATCGCCGGGCTCGGCACGATCTTTGCGGGCCAGATGCGCCAGAGGGTCACGGCGTCGCTCCTTTCCTCTCCCGCAGGTCGTGCAGTGGCCGAGCTGCACGGACAGCACCTTGCGACAGCGCTCGCATCCGGCCAGGTACGCACAGCGATCAGGCGATGGCCCCCTGCCCAGGCGCATGCACTCCTGCAGGCCTACCGCATCGCCTTTTCCGCGACGTTCGACCACCTCGTGCTGATCGCGGCGGCGATCGCGTTCGCCGGTGCCGTGCTCTCCTACGTCCTGGTCCGCCAGCGCGACTTCGTCCCGGCGCGAGGCCCGGGTGCGGGAAGCCCCCCGCCCGGCGACCGCCGAGACGGGCATCCCGCCACGGCGCACCGACCCGGGCTTCCTACGGGGGCCACTCCATGACCCACGACGGCAGGCGTTTGTCCAAGAACGCCTGCATCCCCTCAGCGCCGGACTCTCCTCGGAACAAGGCGTCGGACAGGGTTGCGGCGTCCTCGATCGCCTCGTCCCAGGGGCGTGCCGCCAGGTCGAAGAGTCCCTTCGTGGCAGCGACCGCCACCGGCGCGCAGCGCAGCAGCGAGCTGACCACCGAGCGGACCCAGTCGTCGAGCGCGGCACCGTCGCTCACCGCCGCGGTCAACAGGCCAGCCGCCTGGGCCTCGGCCGAGCCGAAGACATCACCGGTCAGGGCGTAGCGCTCGAACGCGCGCCGGTGCATGCGACGCAGCGCAGGCACCGCGATGACGGCCGGCGCCACTCCGACGCGGACCTCGGAGAAGCCGAACGTTGCGCTATCGGGCGCCGCGGCCAGGTCGCACGCGCTCACGAGTCCCATGCCTCCCGCTCGCACGTGGCCGTTCACGCGGGCGATGACCGGTTGCGGCATCGACACGATCGCCGTGAGCACGCGAGCCAGCGTCGCCGGAGGGTCTCCCGGCGGCGGATGGAGGCGCTCTGTGAGGTCGACCCCCGAGCAGAACGTGGTCCCCGCGCCGGTCAGGACCACGACGCGGACCTCGGGATCGGCACTCGCCTCCCCCAGTGCGGACGCCAGCTCGGCGAGGAGGCGCACGGACAGGGCGTTGCGGTTGTGCGGCGAGTCGAGGGTGAGGGTGAGGACCGGACCCTCGGACGCTCGACGGACGAGCGCTGGTTCGCTGGCCACTGCCGCAGTGTAGGCAGTGTAGGAGGAGCGGGGATGCTCAGAGCGGGAGCCGCGGCGCCGCCGCGAGCGGTGCACGCGCGGCCGCACGCGTCCCACGCGCGGGGGGCGGAAGGACCTGTTCGGGACGCACGGAGCGAAGCGACCGACATCCCGGGCGGCCACCGACGACTTCGACCCATTCCTCGCCGGTGCGCGCGTTGCGGACGTGGGCGACGAAGGCCCAGGTCGCCGAGCGCAGGCGCATGCCGGCGACGTCGACCGCGTCGCCAGGGCGCAATCCTGCCCAGCGTGTCGTCCTGACCAGGTGGGAGACGGCACGCACCGCCGGATCGGCGTCGTCACGGGCGCGGACCGGTCGTCGGGGCATCGCGACGATCATGGCAGCCCCGCCTAGTGTTGGCGGCGATGCCGCTCGCGCTGCCGCGTTCGCTGTCGCCGACGCGGGTCACGTCGTTCACCGCGTGCCCCCTCGCGTTCCGGCTCCGGGCGATCGACCGCCTCCCCGAACCGCCGTCCCCGCATGCCGTCAAGGGCACGCTCGTGCACCGGGTGCTCGAGCGCCTGGTCTGGGACCACGCCGGGACCGACCGCACGCCTGCCGTGGCCGCCGCGGAGCTCGAGCGGGCATGGGTCGAGCTGCGCGGGTCCGACGAATTCGCTGAGCTCGGACTCGATGACGCCGAGGCGACCGCATTCCGCGCCGACGCCGCCCACCTGCTCGAGAACTACTT
The DNA here is from genome assembly GCA_021844425.1 of Actinomycetes bacterium. Taxonomy (GTDB): domain Bacteria; phylum Actinomycetota; class Acidimicrobiia; order Acidimicrobiales; family RAAP-2; genus JAJYVT01. Next base: position 58,837 of record JAKBTL010000087.1, read on the forward strand.
CGCCATCGAGGCCCCCGAGGGCGTCCGGGCCATCGGGGTCGAGGTCTGCCTGGAAGCCGACCTCGACGGTCTGCGCCTGCGGGGCATCATCGACCGGCTCGACCTCACCGAGCGCGGGGAGCTCGTCGTGGTCGACTACAAGACCGGCCGCGCGCCGTCCGCCCGCTTCGAGCAGGCAAAGCTCACCGGGGTCCACCTGTACGCGCTGCTCTGCGAGCAAGCGCTCGGGAAGGTGCCCGTCGAGGTGCGGCTTCTGCACCTGCGGGAGCCGCTCTCGATCACCGCCACCCCGAGCGCGCAGACGCTGCGAGGGCAGCGACAGCGGACGCTCGCCGTCTGGCGTGCCATCGAACGGGCATGCGACAAGGAGGATTTCGCGCCCCGACCTTCGGGACTGTGCGAGTACTGCAACTTCCAGATGTGGTGCCCGGCATTCGGCGGGGCTCCTCCAGCGGCCGCTCCGTGAGCCCGGGGCAGGTCACGGACCTCGGGAGCGTGCTCGGGGCGATCGACGACGCGGGCGACGCGCTGTGCGAGCGCCTGCGGGGCCGCAGGTGGGCGGACGCTGCCGCCGCCGTCCTGTCGAACCTCTCGGACTACGGCTTCGTGTGGGTGCTCGCCGCGGCCGTGAAGGCGAGGAGACCGGGGAAGCGCCGCCGGCGCGCCGTTGCGGCGCTCGCCATCGCCGGGTGCGCCTCGTACGGCGTCAACCGGCTGGTCAAAGGGGCCGTCCGGCGGGACCGTCCCCCCTGCGGCGCACCGGGCTCGTGGCGCGACGTGCCCCCCGTGCGCCGACCCGCCAGCAGCAGCTTCCCGAGCGGGCACACGCTCGCCGCCTTCTGCACTGCGGCGGTCCTGAGCGAGAACGCGGCGCAGGCGGCCGTCGCGCTGGGCTTTGCCTCGGCGGTCGCGGCCAGCCGGGTCCACCTTCGCGCGCACCACACCAGTGACGTCCTCGGTGGGGCGCTCATCGGTGCCACCCTCGGCGCCGTCCTGCGGCCCGTCGTCGACGTCCTCCTCCGAGGGGAATAGGTCTGCGGGGCAGACGGTTGATGTGACCATGGCCCTGCCTCCATTCTCCGTCACCTGGGATTACCTGTGCCCGTTCGCCCGCAACGCACATGAGCACCTCGTCGCCGGACTGGCCGCCGGGGCGCCGTGGGACGTGACGTTCACCCCCTTCTCCCTCATGCAAGCGCACGTCGCCGAGGGCGACGAGCCGGTGTGGGAGCAACCCGAAAAGGCGCGCGGGCTGCTCGCGCTCGAAGCGGGCATCGTGGTGCGGGACCGGTTCTCCGAACTCTTCCCCGCGGCGCACCGCGCGCTGTTCGCCGCCCGTCACGACGACGGCAAGGAGCTCGCCGACCCCGACGTGGTGAAAGGGGCGCTCTCCTCGGTCGGAGTGCCGGTGGACGCGGTCTTCGCCGAGATCGACAAGGGATGGCCGCTCGACACCTTGCGCTCCGAGCACGAGAAGGCGACGACCGAGCACGAGGTCTTCGGCGTGCCGACGTTCGTGGTCGGAGACTCGGCGGTGTTCGTCCGGCTCATGACACGTCCCGCCGGAGACGGCGCGCGGGCCCGCGCGACCATCGAGCGGGTCCTCTCGCTCCTCGTCGAACACCCTGAGCTGAACGAGTTCAAGCACACCAAGATCTCGCGCTGAGCGGGGCCCGGTATCGTTCCGGCGTGCCAGAGAGGGAGAACGGGTCCTCGCCGACCCCGACCGCTGCCGTCGGCATCGTGGGCGCGGGCCAGCTCGCCCGGATGGTGTGCGAAGCAGCGAGCGTGCTGTCGATCCGCACCGCCGTCCTCGCCGGGCATCATGACGATGCCGCGGCGTCCGTGGCCCACGACGTGGTGGTGGGCACGCCGGCCGACGCAATCGCCATGCGGACGATGGCCCAATGCTGCGACGTGCTCACGTTCGACCACGAGCAAGTCGACCTCGGCGTGCTCGCGGACCTCGAGCGCGCCGGCACGCTGCTGCGTCCAGGTCTCGAGACGCTGCGCATGGCGGTCGACAAGGCACAGATGCGCGCACGGCTCCAGGCCGGCGGACTGCCCGTCCCCGCGTACGAGGTGCTCGACGGCCCGCCCGGCGCCTCGACGTCCCACGTCGCCGGCGCTCTCGAGGCGTTCGCCTCTCGCTACGGCTGGCCGGTCGTCGTCAAGGCCACCCGCGGCGGCTACGACGGCAAGGGCGTCTGGGTGGTCCACGACGCCGGCGAGGCGCAGCGCGTCGTGGCAGGTGCCGCCGCGAGCGCGACGCCCCTCCTCGTCGAAGAGCTCGTGAAGATCGACATCGAGCTTGCGGTGGTGGTCGCGCGGCGCGCGGACGGCGAGACGGTGGCGTGGCCCCCCGTCGAGACGGCGCAGATCGACGGCGTGTGCCGGGAAGTCGTCTATCCCGGGAGGGTCCCCCCGGCGCTGGCTCGCGAGGCGTCCGCGCTCGCACGGGAGGTGGCGGGCGTCGCCGGCGTCACGGGCGTGCTCGCCGTCGAGCTCTTCTCTGCGGACGGGCGTCTGCTCGTGAACGAGATCGCCGCGCGACCGCACAACTCGGCGCACTGGACCATCGAGGGCGCCACCACCTCGCAGTTCGAGAACCACCTGCGCGCCGTCTTGGACCTCCCCCTCGGGGACACTTCCCCCATCGCCTCCCACGTGGCGAGCGTGAACATCTTCGGTGCGCCGAGCGGCGGCACGGGGTGCACGGGGTCCACGGGGTCCACGGGGTCCACGGGGTCCACGGGAGGCCGCGGTCCTGGGTCCGGCCTCGCACGCGCGCTCGCGGTGCGCGGCGCGCACGTCCATCTCTATGGCAAGGCACCTCGTCCAGGACGCAAACTGGGCCACGTGACGATCTGCGGAGAGGACGCACGGGATGTGCGTCGGCGCGCCTGGGCCGCCGCGACCGCGCTCGGCACGCCGGTCCCGGCCTCCCTCGACCTGGGCACCCCGTGACCGCTCCGAGCGGGACCGGGCTCCCCCCGGCTTCCTCCGGGGATCCCTTGGTCGGGATCGTGATGGGCAGCGCATCGGACCTCGAGGTGATGCGCGAGGCGGCTCAGGTGCTCGACCGCTTCTCGGTGCCGAGGGAGGTCCGCGTGGTGTCCGCACACCGCACCCCCGATGACATGCTCGCCTACGGGCGTTCCGCCGCGGCCCGCGGGATCCGGGTGATCGTGGCAGGCGCCGGCGGCGCCGCGCACCTGCCCGGCATGCTCGCCTCGGCGACCACGCTGCCCGTGATCGGCGTGCCGGTGGCGCTCGCCCGCCTCGACGGCCTCGACTCGCTCCTCTCGATCGTCCAGATGCCGCGTGGCGTCCCCGTGGCCACCGTCGCGGTGAACGGGGCGTACAACGCGGGGCTTCTCGCGATCGGCATCCTCGCGCTCGGCGATCCCGACCTCTCCGCCGCACTCGGCACCTATAGGGCGGAGCTCGCCGATCAGGCGCGCGCCCAGGACGCCGACGTGCGCGGGTCCGCACCGTGACGGACCCGCTCGCCGCGCAGCTCGGCTACCCCGCCGACGCGAGGCTGCTGATCGTGAGCGCGGACGACCTGGGCCTGTGCCACGCGGCCAATGTCGGGGTCTACGACTGCCTGCGCTCTGGCAGCGTGTCGTGCGCGACGCTCATGGTGCCGGCCCCCTGGGCGCGCGATGCCGCGGCGCGGTATCGGGGCGAGGACGTCGGCGTCCATCTCACGGTGAACGCCGAGTGGGAGCGCTACCGCTGGGGCCCGATCACCCATGCCCCGTCGCTCCTCGACGGAGACGGCGGGTTCCCCCGCACGCTCGAGGACTTCTGGGACCATGCGGACCTCGATGAGGTGCGACGGGAGTGCCGCGCGCAGATCGAGCGCGCCATCCTGTGGGGATTCGACGTCAGCCACCTCGACGCGCGCATGGGGACGCTGCTCATGCGCCCCGAGTTCTTCGACATCTACCTCGAACTGGCGCTCGACTTCGGTCTTCCCGCTCGCCTCGCCGGGAGCCCCGGGACAGACCGGCTCGGCTTCCCCGCGCGCCAGCTCGCCGCGGACGCCGGGGTGGTCTTCGTGGACCGCGTGCTCTCGGCACCCGGTCACGGCATCCGCCGGATCACCGAGCGCCAGCTCGGCGAGATCCCGCCCGGGATCACCGAGCTCCGCCTGCACCCCGCGATCGACACTCCCGAGCTCCGGGCGATCGCGCCGGACTGGGCAGCACGCGTCGACGACTACCGCGTCGTCTGCGAAGAGGCCACGCTGGCGAGCGCGCTGGAAGCGTCGGGGGTGACGCAGGTCACGTACCGCGCGTTGCGCGACCTGTCGCGCGCCGGCTGAGGTCGAGCCGGGTCAGCGTGTGCGGGCGCCGGCACGCACACCTGTCTGCATGCCTGTGCCGACGCCTGTGCCGACGCCTGTGCCGACGCCTGGACCGATGCCTGTGAAGAGGTCGTCCTCCACCACAGGGGCGGCCGCACCGGCGATGCCGGGCCCCACGCGGCGCTGCGCCAGGAAGTAGTCGTCGAAGGGGTAGAGCGTCCGAAGCACCTCCGGCGGCAATCCGAACCAGAACGGGGACGTCGGGTCCACCTGGGTGGCATGCGCCCGCAGCGCCTCGCCACGCACATCCTCGAAGCCGGTGAGGTCGACAGAGGTGGTCACCGGGTCGTCACGCTGCATGCGGGCGAGCCGCGCCTCGTCGAATGGTGACGCAAGGCCGAGCTCCAAGAACTTCTCGTGCATGGCGCGGGACCGCCTGCGCGGCCACATCGTGTAGTACAGCTTCGACGGCGCCCACGGCTCGCCGGCCTCGGGGTAGCGCGCCGGATCGGCGGCCGCGTCGAACGCCACGACCGAGATCTCGTGGACGCGCAGGTGGTCGGGATGGGGGTATTCGCTCTGGTCCTCGGGATAGGTGACCATCACCTGCGGCCGCACGCGCCGGATGACCGCCACAAGCCTGCCGACGGCCTCGTCGAGCCGGGCGTTCGCAAACGCGTCGGGACGGGCGTTGGCCTCCGTGCCGGGCATCCCCGAGTCCCTGTAGCCGAGCAGGACCACCTCGTCGTAGCCGATGATCTTTGCCGAGTCCTCGAGCTCCCGGCGCCGGATGGCAGGGAGATCCGCCCGCACCTCGGGCGTGTCCATGGCCGGGTTCAAGATGTCGCCCTCTTCGCCTCCCGTACAGCACACGAGGACCGTGTGCACCCCCTGGGCGTGGTAGCGCGCGACCGTGCCCGCCCCCTTGGACGCCTCGTCGTCGGGGTGGGCGTGCACGGTCAGGAGGCAGCGTCGCTCGGGCACGGCGCGAGGCTACCGGCGCGTCGTGGTGCGCGGCTCCACCGCCCCCCGCCGCGGGCCGTGCGGAGAGGTCGCTCCGGCACGGCCCTGACCGTGACCCCACGGCCTGCCGTGGGGCTTTATGCTCGGAGCGTGCCGGCAGCCGCCGGCGGGCGGCCCACAGGAGGGCAGAAGCGTGCCAGGGGTGTGGCAGCGAACCAAGAACATCTTCCAGGCAAAGGCCAACAAGGTCCTCGACCGTGCCGAGGATCCGCGTGAGACCCTCGACCTTTCCTACGAAAAGCAGCTCGACAGCCTGCAGAAGGTGCGCCGAAGCGTCGCCGACGTCGCCACGGCGCGCAAGCGGATCGAACTGCAGGCGACCCAGCTGCAAAAGCAGGCCGACAAGCTGCAGGAGCAGGCGAAGTCGGCCCTCAGCATCGGCAACGAGGACCTGGCCCGCGAAGCGCTCTCGCGCCGCGCCGCCATCGGGGAGCAGCTCACCGACCTGAAGACCCAGCACGACCAGGTCGCCCAGCAAGAGGACAGCCTCATCGCGACGTCCCAACGCCTGCAGACCCAGATCGAGCAGTTCCGCACGAAGAAGGAGACCCTGAAGGCCAGCTACACCGCCGCCGAGGCGCAGACGAAGATCGGCGAAGCGGTGAGCGGGATCTCCACGTCGATGGGCGACGCCGGCGCGGCGATGCAGCGCGCGCAGGACAAGATCGCGGGCATGCAGGCGAGGGCCGGCGCCATGGACGAGCTGCTCGCTTCGGGCGCGCTCACCGATCTCACGACGCCGGTCACAGACATCCAGGCCGAGCTGGACCGCGCGCAGGCCGGCACGCAGATCGACCGGGAGCTCGCGGCGCTGAGAGCCCAGCTCGCATCGGGGGAGCCGGCTGCCGCGCTCGGCGCGTCCAACGGCCAGTCGGCGCAGCCCACGACGCCGGCGAGCGAGGGCGACGTCTCGGGATCCGAAGGGGCGGCCCGCCCGGCCGAGGACGATGCGTCACCCCCTGCATCGGGCGGGGGTGACGCCGCAACGGCTGGCGAACCCGCCACAATTGGCGCGGTCGCAGCGGATGACGCGGCCACTGGAGGAAGCGAGCAATGACCACCGCAGGACGGATCCCGGCCGACCGGGGACTCACGACGAGGATGTTCCTCACGGGATTGTTCCTCGTCGTGCTCTATGCGGCCTTCGGGGCCATCTTGTTTGCGGTCTTCAAGAGTTTCGTCATCCTCTTCGTCATCATCTTCGGGATGCTGTTTCTCCAGTACTGGTTCTCCGACAAGATCGCCCTATGGGGGATGCGCGGCAAGATCGTGACTCCCGAGCAGGCTCCCCAGCTGCACGGCGCCGTCGACCGGCTCTGTGCCCTCGCCGACATGCCCAAGCCGCGTGTCGCCATTGCGAACACGGACATGCCCAACGCCTTCGCCACGGGCAGGAGCCCCAAGTCGGCGGTCGTGTGCGCGACCTCGGGGCTCTTGCGACGCCTCGACGAGCCCGAGCTCGAGGCCGTGCTCGCCCACGAGATCTCCCACGTCGCGCACCGTGACGTGGCGATCATGACCATCGCGAGCTCGCTCGGCGTGCTCGCCGGACTGCTGACCCGCGTGATGCTGTTCTCCACGATGTTCGGAGGCGGCCGCGGCGGCGGGAGGAACAACCAGGGAGGCGGGCAGCTCATCTTGATGGAGATGGCCATCATGCTCGTCTCGATGGTCGTCTACGCCATCAGCTACCTGCTCACGATGGCCCTGTCGCGCTATCGAGAGCTCGCCGCGGACCGATCGGGAGCGATCCTCATCGGCCGACCGTCACTTCTTGCGTCGGCGCTCGTGAAGATCACCGGCGAGATGAGCCGGATCCCCACTCGAGACCTGCGCCATGCAGAGCCCTTCAACGCCTTCTTCTTCACCCCCGCCGTGACGCAGCGGCCCGGCCAGTCCGGCGGCGGGTTCACGTTCGGCGCGCTGTTCTCGACGCACCCTTCGCTCCAGCGCCGCCTTGCGCAGCTCTCCCAGCTCGAAGCGCAGCTGGGCCAGCCCCACTGAGCCGTCGGGTCGACAGGACATCGACGCGTTGGGGATCCTCGACAGTCTGCTCGGGCGCACGAAACCGGTCCGCCCCAATCTCGACGCGCTCTTCTCGCTGCCCTCGGCAGCGGTGACGCTCGAGACCTCCGCAGGACTCGTGCTCTCGGGCCACGCCGGCGTGTGCTGGATGCCCCCCGCGGGCCAGTCCGCCGCCGACGTCCAGCGCCAGATCCAAGAGCTCCTCGACGTGCCCGACGATCCCGCCGGCGCGGGCCTCGCGACCGCCGAGGCGGATGCGGATGCCCATCCCACGAGTGGCAGCGCTCCCAAAGCGGGGATGCTCACGCAGGCCGAGGACTCCTACGGCTACCGATGGCTGCTGCTCGACGACGCCGACGTCGAGGACCTGGTGAACCGGGTGCACCTCGTGAACTCCCTGCTCGCGGAGAACGGGTGGGGACCGCAGCTGCTGTGCTCGGTGTTCGGCGTCATGCCCGGACAAGGTGCCGACACGACCGCGCACCCCTTCTTCCTCGTGTACCTGTTCAAGCGCGGGACCTTCTACCCCTTCGCGCCGATCGGCAAGGAGCGGCGGGACAACGAGCTGGAGCTGCGTGTCCAGTCCCTGCTCGGCTCGGACCTGCCGGTCGAGCACGACCTGTCGCGGTGGTTCCCCTTGTGGGACCTCCCCGTGCGCTGAGGCGGCACGCGTCCCCGCATGGCTGGCCCCTCGGCGGGCCCCTTCGAGCGCCATATCCCGCTCGAAGGGGCCGTCAACTTCCGGGACCTCGGTGGCTACCGCGCCGGAGACGGCCGGTCGATCCGCTGGCGCACCCTCTACCGGGCCGACGACCTTTCCAGGTTGAGCCCGCCGGACCGGGCGCAGGTCCGCACACTGGGCGTCGTCAGCGTCATCGACCTGCGCTCCCGTGCGGAAGTCGATGCGGAACGCTTCCCCGTCGACGACATCCCCGTCCGCTTCCACCACCTGCCGCTCACCGCTGCGCTGCCGCCCTTCGACGACTTTCGGAAGGGGCCCGAGATCTTCGCCGGCCACTACCGCGACATCGCGCGCAAGTCGGGCGACCGGATCGCCCAGGCCGTCGCCATCATCGCCGATCCCCGGACGCACCCGGTCGTCGTCCACTGTGCCGCCGGCAAGGACCGCACCGGCGTCTTGGTCGCCGTGATCCTCGGCCTGCTGGGCGTGCCCGACGAGACGATCGCCGAGGACTACGCCCTCAGCGCCAGCGCGATGGGCGCGCTCCTCGCACGTCTTCTCGAGCGTCTGCCGGAACGTGAAGAAGAGATCCGGAGCGTCGCGACCACGATGTTCTCGGCCACACCGGCCAACATCAGAGCCCTGCTCGACGGGCTGCGCGAGGAGCACGGGTCGATCGAGGGATACGCCAGCGCGCATGGCGTCGACCGCGACGTCGTGGCGGCGCTACGAGCACACCTTCTCGAATAGGCACCGCTCAGGACGGGAGGTCGAGTGCGTCGATCCGGGATGCAAGAGCGAGGTCGCGCTCGGTGATGCCTCCCGCCGAATGGGTCGACAGCCGGAGCACGACGGTCCGCCAGCGAATGTCGATGTCGGGGTGATGATCGGCCGCCTCCGCAAGCTCACCGACCCGGTGCACGTAGTCGAGCGCGCCGCGAAAGTCGTCCCGCTCCACGCGCTTCACCAGGACGTCGCCGTCGCGGGACCACGAGATGCCGCGGGCGACAAGGGCCGCGTCGACGTCGCGCGCCGTCAGGACCTCTGCCACGACCCTGCCTGCGCGGCGCTCAAGGGTGCGTCATCTCCTCGGGCCGCACCGCATCGTCGAACTGTTCGGCGGTCAGGTACCCGAGCGCGACGACGGCGTCTCGCAAGGAGATCCCCTCCTTGTACGCCTTCTTCGCGACGTCCGCCGCCTTGTCGTAGCCGATCACCGGGTTCAGCGCGGTCACGAGCATCAGGGATCGCTCCAGGTGGCGCGCGATCTGCTCGGTGTCGGGCTGGAGCCCCTCGACGCAGTACTTGCGAAACGACGTGCATGCGCCCTCCAGCAACTCGATCGAATGCAGCACGTTGTGCGCGATGAGCGGCTTGTTCACGTTCAGTTCGAAGTTGCCGCGCGCGCCGGCGATCCCGACGGCGGTGTCGTTCCCGATCACCTGGATCGACACCATGATCATCGCTTCTGACTGGGTGGGGTTCACCTTGCCCGGCATGATCGAGGACCCGGGCTCGTTGGCGGGAAGGACGAGCTCGCCGAGCCCGCTCCGCGGGCCCGAGCCGAGCCAGCGAAGATCGTCTGCCACCTTGTGCAGCGAGCCCGCCAGCACGCGCAGGGCGCTGCTCGCCCACACCAGCGCATCGTGCGCGGCCAGGGCCGCGAATTTGTTGGGCGCGGTCACGAACGGCAGCCCCGTGAGCTCGGCGATCTTCTGGGCGACACGCGCCCCGAACTCAGGGTGGGTGTTCAGTCCCGTGCCGACCGCGGTGCCCCCCGCCGCGAGCTCGTAGAGACCGGGGAGGGTCTGGTCGATCCTGATCAGATCCGCATCGAGCTGCGCGACGTACCCCGAGAGCTCCTGGCCGAGGGTGAGCGGCACCGCGTCCATCAAGTGGGTCCGACCGATCTTGGTGATCCCGCCGAACGCGTCCGCCTTCTCTGCCAGCGCGTCGCGCAGGGCGCGCACCGCGGGGACGAGCCTGTGGACCAGCTCTTGTGCCACGGCGACGTGCATCGCCGTCGGAAAGGTGTCGTTGGACGATTGCGACATGTTCACGTGGTCGTTGGGATGCACCGGAGACTTGGATCCGAGCGTTCCCCCGTCGAGCTCGATGGCGCGGTTCGCGATCACCTCGTTTGCGTTCATGTTGGTCTGCGTGCCGCTGCCCGTCTGCCACACCCGCAGCGGGAATTGCTCGTCGAGCTTCCCGTCGCTCACCTCACGCGCCGCAGCCACGATGAGCGCGGCACGGTGTGCATCGAGCATGCCGAGGTCCGCGTTGACCAGGGCGGCGGCTTCCTTCAAGATGCCGATGGCCCGGATGAGCGGACGGGGCATGACGTCGTGCCCGATGGCGAAGTGGTGCAGCGACCGCTGGGTCTGCGCCCCCCAGTACCGGTCGGCCGGCACCTCGATCTCTCCCATGCTGTCGGTTTCGATCCTGCTGTCGCTCAACGCTCCTCCTCGCCCCTGGGTCCAGCGGCCCGTGAGCCAGTCACCTCGTCCGTTCGCCAGCTTGCGGCGGGTTGGTGCTCGGGCGCAATTCGCCGGAGTCTCGGACCGCTCGGACCGCTCGGTCCGCTCGGACCGCTCGGACCGCTCGGACCGCTCGGACCGCTCGGACCGCGCGTGCGCACGCCGAGGGCGGTTAGGGTCCCAGACGGTCCAGGGAGCGACGAAAGGAACTGGCGCAATGTCCGAGAAGCTGAACGAGCAGTCGCGAGCGCTGAT
>JAKBTL010000021.1 GCA_021844425.1 Actinomycetes bacterium
GCACCGGGACGAGGGTCGTCGGAAAGTCCGTCGAGGCGGTGCTCGACGAACCTACGGCGCCACTTGCCGACCATGGCCTCGCTCACGCCGAGCTTCGAGGCGACCTCGCGATTGGCGAGACCCTTGGGGCTGACGCAACAATAAGTTCCTCGATCTGAGCGCAATTCAGTCGAGTCCTGCTCGAAGGCGAGCGGCCGTCGACAACCTCGGAGCGGAGGGATCGGCAGTAAATATAGGCGTTCTGGGCCCTTCTGCGTCCAACGGTCCTTGACTACACGCATGTGGTTATGAGAGAGTTGTGCCATGCAAGGAGGAACTCTCTCATTATGAGGCCCGAGCGGTACCACCCAGATGCCCTGAGAAGCCTTCTGCGCCAGGAGAAGATCGCCACCATGGACGAGCTCAAGGCTGCGCTCGGGAGCGCCGCTGACGCGACGGTGTTCCGCAAGCTCGCCGAGCTCGAGTACCGCACCAGCTACTCGCACCGAGGGCGGTACTACACCTTGGACGAGATCGCCCGCTTCGACGAGCTCGGGCTGTGGTCGTTCCGCCAGGTCTTCTTCAGCCGCTTCGGGACGCTGGTTGCGACCGTGGAGGCCTTGGTCAGCTCGGCCGAGGCCGGCTACGACGCAGCCGAGCTCGAGACGGTCGTGAACGTCGAAGTCAAAGCGGCGCTGCTCAAGCTGGTGCGCTCCGGACGCCTCTTTCGCCAAGAGGTGTCGGGCCGCTACGTCTACCTGTCTTCTGACACCGCTGTGCGGCGTGCCCAGCTCCATGCGCGCTCGGTCTTCGACGCCGAGGCCGCCCGCCTCTCCCTCGGCCCAGGGTTGCGGGTGCTCCCAGAGGAGCTCAAGGCGGCGATCGTGCTCTTCTACAGCCTGCTCGATGAGCGCCAGCGTCGGCTCTACGCCGGCCTCGAGGCCATGAAGGTCGGCCACGGCGGCGACGCCCAGGTCGCCGAGCTTTTCGGCATCGACCCCGGCACCGTCGCCCGGGGCAGAGTCGAGCTGCTCTCGGGCGATGTTCCCCCGGGGCGGGTGCGCCGAGAGGGGGGAGGGCGTCCTTCGGCAAAAAAAGGACCCCCGAGGTCATCGAGGCGATCCACCAGCTGATGGCCCACGACACCGCCGGCGACCCCGTGAGCGGCGTCAAATGGACCAGGCGCACCACCGAGAAGGTCGCCGACGAGCTTGCCTCTGGTGGCATTGACGTCTCTCCCAACACCGTCGGAAAGCTCTTGAAGGGCCTCGGCTACCGGCTCAGGTCGAACGCGAAGAAGCTCAACCGGAAAAAGGACCCCGGGCGTGACGCCCAGTTCGCCTACATCGCCAGCGCGCGGGAGACCTTCACCCAGGCGGGCCTTCCCGTCGTGAGCATCGATGCCAAGCACCGTGAGCTGGTCGGGGACTTCAAGCACCCCGGGGCGACCTGGGACAGCGAGCCGGCTGCGGTGCTCGACCACGACTTCCCTTCCGACGCCGCGGGGGTCGCCTTGCCCTACGGCGTCTACGACCTCGCCGCCAACGAAGCGTGCGTGTCTGTCGGCACGACCCATGACACCGCCGACTTCGCCGTCGACAACCTGGCCAGGTGGTGGGACTGCCACGGCCGGCACCGCTACCCCGAGGCCACCGAGCTGCTCGTGCTGGCCGACTGCGGCGGGTCCAACGGGGCACGCTCCCGGGCATGGAAGCACGGCCTCCAGCACCGGCTCGCCGACCCCTACGGGCTCAGCGTCACGGTCTGCCACTACCCGAGCGGCGCCTCCAAGTACAACCCCATCGAGCACAGGGTGTTTTCTGAGATCACCAAGAACTGGGCAGGGCGACCGCTCAGAGACTACGAGACCGTCGTCAACTACATCAGCACCACCGCCACCAAGGCCGGCCTGCGCGTCGACGCCCACCTCGTCGAAGCTGACTACCTCACCGGCATCAAGATCAGCGACAAGGAGATGAAGGACCTTTCGATCCGCCACCACGAGATCCAGCCCAATCGCAACTACACCATCAGTCCCAAGTGACCCGTCACCCCGAAAGTGGGAAGTTGTTTTTGCGTCGGCCCTTGGCGCAGCTGATGACGATCCTGGCCCTCATGGCCATCGCCTGGGCGCTCTTTCGCCGGTTGGCCAGGCGCTCGAGTACCAGGCGTTCCTCGGTACTCAGCACCAGCTCGGCTTTCGGTCGTCCTCCGTATCCCATGGCTGCCTCCCAGCGTGGCTGACGATGGGCACAACGCGCTCAGGACCAGGAAATTCCCGAGATTGAGAGATTTCTCCCGAATCTCCGCCTCAGGACACTAGGTACGGTCCTCGAAATGTGGCCTCGTACCGACATGATGCCGGTGGAGGGCTGCAAGTGCTGACTTCCCGATCCCCCCAGGGTGTTGCACGATGCCTATTGGTGAGCGTGGGGCACCCGGAGTCTGCCTGCAGGGAACGTAGCAGCCGACGGCTCGTCGAGTACGTCGAGCCCGCGCGGTCCGCCTTCAGGAACGAGCATCTCCGAGGCCATAGGGCAGTCTCGACGCGTTCTCGATCTCAAGGAGCCGGTTGTACTTCGCGACTCGCTCGCCTCGGGCGGGGGCGCCGCTCTTCATGTGCCCGCAGCCGGTGCCGACAGCGAGGTCGGCGATGAAGCTGTCCTCGGTCTCCCCCGAGCGGTGCGACACGAACTGGGCATATCCCGCGTCCTGGCAGACCTGCATTGCATCGAGCGCTTCGGTGACGGTGCCGATCTGGTTGACTTTGATGAGGGATGCGTTTGCCACCTTGCGAGCAATCGCCTCGGTGATGATCGCCGGGTTCGTGCAGAAGATGTCGTCTCCGACGAGCTCGATACGCTCTCCCAGGCGCGCGGTGAGCCGCTCCCAGCCTGCCCAGTCCGATTCGGCGAGGCCGTCCTCGAGCAACCAGACGGGGAAGCGTTCCACCATCTCCTCGTAGCGGTCGATCATCCCGTCACTCGTGAGGGCCTCGCCGGCCACGTGGTACGCACCATCTCGAAAGAACTCGCTCGAAGCCGGGTCCATGGCGATCGCCACGCCGTCGCGCCCGGCGCGGTACCCGGCGGTCGTGATGGCCTCCACGAGCAGCGTGAGCACCTCCTCGGGGCGGGCGATCTCCGGGGCGAAGCCACCCTCGTCGCCGAGGCCGACCGAGAAGCCCCGGCCGAGCAGGAGCTTGCGCAATGCGCCGTAGACCTCTGCCCCCGCCCGCACCGCCTCGGCCACGCTCGGAGCGCCGAGCGGGGCGAGCATGAACTCCTGGAAGTCGAGCTCGTTGGGCGCATGCACGCCGCCGTTCACCACGTTGAAGTGGGGAACGGGCAGTCGCGGCGAGCCGAGCAGCCCGGTGAACGTTCGCCACAGCGACACCCCGGTGGAGGCGGCGAACGCGCGGGCGGCGGCCATGGACACGCCCACGATCGCGTTCGCCCCCAGCCGGGACTTGTCCTCGGCACCGTCGAGCTCGACGAGCACCGCGTCCAGGTCGGCCAGGCTCGCGAACGTCCGCCCGGCCAGGGCGTCGGAGATCTCCCCGTTCACCGAACCGACCGCGCCGAGGACACCTTGTCCCGAGAACCGCATGGGGTCGCCGTCTCGTCGTTCAGCCGCCTCGCGTGATCCCGTGGATGCCCCCGACGGCACCCCCGCCCGCACGCGCACCCCGTCGCCGGTCGCAAGCGTGACCGAAAGGGTCGGACGCCCTCGCGAGTCCAAGATCTCCACGGCGTGCAGCTTGTCTACGGTGAGCACCACAACACCTCCGAGCGGTTCAATGGCCATCTTGGTCGTGACCAGGCCGAGGTGCAGAGGTCGAGGTCCCACAGCTCGGGCGGTTCGCTACGCACCGACGCGTCAGCCTCTCCTCCGGCGCTCCCACCTCCACGTAGAGCCGTCGGGCCGGACGAGCACCACAGGTATGCCAGCTTCGCGCGCACGGGCCGTCGTCCACCACGTCCGGCAGCCTTCGGTCGGGTGTGCATCGCGTGGAGCGGCAACGAGCATGCCCACCGCCCCCACGATGTCCGAGAAGCGTTCGTCGTCGGGCTTCGCCCGATACTGCACGTCCCCCGCGCAGGCCAAGCCCTGTCCAGGCACGATGCCTGGATGCACCACCCGCCACAATCGGAGACGGTCGGCGATCTCGGAGACCTCCTCGTCGGCTCCAGGCCGGCCGGCGAGGTGGACTTCGACGGGGCCGTACTCCATCAGGACGATCTGGACGCTCCTCAGCTGTGCGCCGGTCATGCCGGCGGTGGTCCCGACGAAGCCGACCTCCGGAGCCGTCACGTGCAGCGACGGATTCCCACCAGACGGACGCTCGCCGGCCGCGCTCACGCCGGATCGTCAATCACGCCAACACGCCGGGCGGCGGCCACGAAGAACGGGAGTGCCGCGACCTCGCTCACCATCGCAAAGACGACCACCACCGGGAGCGAGACCCCGAACAACACGCCGATCACGGTGCTACCGGCGAACCATGCGACGCCGTAGCCGCCGGTGAAGATCCCGAACGCCGACGCTCGCCGGTCCCTGCTCACCATCCTTGCAACGGCGGCTGGGATGATCGACTCCTGCACACCGGTGCCCACGCCCCAGAGGACGACCCCCGCCAGGCCTGCCCAGAATCCGCCCAAGAAGACAAGTGGCGCGTAGACGGCGGAGAGGAGCGTGAGGGGCACGAGGAGTTTCATCCCGAACCGGTCGAACAGCCTCCCGAAGACGAGCGAGCCAGCGCCGCCGACTGCCATCGCCACCGCGTAGAACACAGGGACGAGCTCCGTCGACACGATCCGGGAGCGTTCGAAGTGGTAGGCGATCAAGGGAAAGTCCGCGAACCCCGCTCCGACGAGCGCCGCCGCGCCGAGGTACACCCAGAAGGCCCTCGGCATCCTGTCCGTGGTCGTGAGCTTCGCCTTGCCGGCAGAGAGCTCTGAGGGGTTCGGGTAGGAGAGCCTGGCGACCGCGAGCAAGCTGAGCTCGATCACCGCGGGAACCGCTAGGAGCGCGAACGCCACCTTGTAGTCGTGGTGGAACACGAGCAGCATGAGCGCGACGAACAGTGGGCCGAACGTCGCGCCGAACTGGTCGAGCGCCTCGTGCAGCCCGAACGCCCAGCCGTAGCCGATCTCCTCCGCGGCGTGCGACAACATGGCGTCCCGGGGTGGGTTCCGGATGGCCTTGCCCACTCGCTCGGCGACGATGAGCACAGCCGCGACCTCCCAGCTCCCGGCGAGCGCGAGCAACGGCACGACGGACATCTGCAGCACGTAGCCGGCGATCGTGATCGGCCAGTACTTTCCGGTCCTGTCTGCGCCGGGCCCGGAGAGCAGGCGCAGCCCGTACCCCAGCAGTGTGCCGAACCCGCTCACCATGCTGATCGCCAACGCACCCGCGCCGAGCATTCCCATGTACTGGCCGACCATGCTCCGCGAGCCTTCGTAGGTGAAGTCGGCGAAGAAGCTCATGACGCCGACGACCACGACGAAGCGGAGCGCCGCCGATCCACGTCCACGTTCTGCGTTCACGGCTCCCAACGCGCTTCTACCTCTCGGGTGACGATCCGGTCCTCGGGTAGAAGCCATCAGCAGGGAGGAGGGGCCCCCGCACCACGCGGGCTTCATCGCGTGAGCGCACAATACCGCTGGCGCTGGCAGACGACGCAGAATGAAGTCGATCTGGGAACACCGAGGGCCGGCTCACTCAGTGACGAAGCCGGCGACCTCTTCGGCGCTCACGATATGCGGCCCGAGCTCGAAGACCTGCCCGGGGCAGCGTTGTCGAGACGCCACGGCGCCCCTCTGCTCAGATCGCCGTGGGTGGGTCCGCTGCGCCAGCTACGAAGTGACCCGGCGCCTCGCAGTGCTGCTGGGTGAGGGCGGCAACCGCCCCGGCAAGGAGCACCCCGACCGACAGGGCGAGCCCGACGCTCAAGCCCGCGGGCCCGTCAGAGAGGACACCGGCAAGCACAGGCCCAACGCACTGGCCCACAGCGAAGGCGACCGTCAGTCCGGCGATCGCCGGAGTCCAGTGGTGCGGCTGGAGCGACCGGCGGGCAACTGCGGTGACGGCGGTGACGACCGCCAGGAACGACCCCCCGAACAGCAGCGCCGACCCCAGGGTCGCCTCGGGTGATCGGGACACGAGCGGCAGCAGCGCCCCGGCACCGAGCAGGGTGAGCATCACGGCGGGCCCGCGCCCCCCACGGAGCCTCGCGATCGGCCGCGCCCAGGTGATGGCACCGGCGATCGAGGCCGCGCCGAGCACGACCCAGAAGGCGGTGATCCCTCCGGGACCCGTACCGTGGTCTTTCAGGAACGCGACGATGAAGGTCATGTAGGCGATGTAGCCGGCCCCGAAGAGGCCGTAGGAGACGAGGACCGGTCCGAGGTGCCGGGCCGGCCAGCGTCTGTCGGCGAAAGGCGGTGCCGGTGGCTCGGCGCTGGCCAAGGCCACCGGAGTCGCGACGCCAAAGGCCACGACACCGAGCCCCGCGAGCAGGACCCATCCCCATCGCCAGCCGTCTGCGAGGCTCGTGGCGCCAAGCAGGTACGGGATCCCGAGACCCGACGCGACGATCGCCGCCCCCCCTCCGGCGAAGTAGATGCCGAGCAACGTGGCTGCCCGGTGGGGGGAGACTGCCGGCGCGGACGCAGCGACGAGCCCAGCGCCGGCGATGAAGGCGACCGCGCCAGAGGCGCCGGCGACGGCGCGCAAGGCGACCAGTGCCACCGTGTCGCCAGTACCGCCGGTTGCGAGAAGTGCCAGCACGGTGACCCCGAGAGCGGCGACGAAGACCCGCCGGGTCCCGTAGCGACGCGCCGCGGCCGCTGCCAGCAGCGCCCCGGCCAGGTACCCGAGGGCGTTCGCGGTGTTCATCGCACCCGCGGTGGCAAACGACCAGTGCAGATCGGCGCGCATCGAGGGAAGCAACAAGGCATAGGCGAAACGAGCCAGGCCGATCGCAACCGCGGGCCCGAACGCCAAGCCGAACGCGGTTGCAAGGCCCTGGGGAAGACTCAGGCTCCTGCGCGGCGATGGCCGCGGAGCCGTTCGGCTGGACGCGCTCATGCTCACCGCGCCTGGCACGCGTCGAGGATCATCGCGGCCAGGCGGCGCGCGTCCGTCGCCGCAGCGAGGTCGCCATCGACGGTCATTCGGGCGTTCGCACCGTCGACGAGGAGCATGAGGTCCGAGCCCAGACGCTTCGGGTCGGAGAACCCGGCTTCGCCGGCGAGCCCAGCCAGGTACTCGCGCATCCAGCGCTTGTGGCGACGGGCCACCTCCCGAGCCGGGTGGCCCGGGCCGGCAACCTCCGCGGCGGCGTTCACGAACGCGCAGCCCCGTTCCCCCTCCCCGCTTGCGTGCCAAGTCGCCAGCCAGTCGAAGACTGCGAGCAGGCGCTCCCGTGGGCTCTCCGCATGTGCCCGCACCCACGCGTCGAGCGTCGCCGCCCGCTCGCCATGGCGCCGTTCGAGCACGGCGGCAACGAGCTCGTCCTTGGAGCGGAAGTGCGCGTAGAGCGTCGGCTTGGACACCCCTGCGCTGGCCACGACCTTGTCCACCCCCGTCGCAGCGATGCCCTCCGCGTAGAACAGCTCGGTGGCGGTGTCGAGCAGCCGTGCGCGCGTGACATCGGAAGAGCTCACCTCCCTATACTGACCGGTCAGTAAAGCTCCCGCAAGTTCGTAGGCCGCTGCGTCGCACGGTGTCGGTGACGGCAAGCAGCGCCTCACACGCTCTTCAGCTGGAAGAGCACGTTCGTGTGGGGGCCCGGGCCTGGCGTCAGGTGGACCAACCCGAGCGACAAGCCTGAAGGACCCGAATGCCGGATCCTCGGCTCGACCACCCACGATCGAGGTCGGCGATCCTGCCGAACTGCGGCTCTCAGCTGCGGCCCTCAGTTTCGTCTATCACCTTGTCCGCCGCGTCGTCTATCACCTTGTCCGCCGCGTCGTCTATCACCTTGTCCGCCGCGTCGTCTATCACCTTGTCCGCCGCGTCGTCTAGCTGCTCGGGGATCCCAGACCTCCGGCCATGGTGAGCTCTTCGAACAGCTTCGGGCTCCACCCGCCCCGGTCGAAGCAGATCGCCGGGCGGGCATCGCCGCCCACGAGGGCGCGAACCTGCTCCACCACGGTGCGCAGCCCGCCCACGAGGGATGCCCCCGGGGCGGCGTTCCACACAAGCACCCCGCCACCCATGGCGTCGCGGACCCAGGTGTCCGCCTCAGCGGGTATGGCCAGGCGGATGCGCGCCACGTGGACCTCGGGCGCAAACACGCGGAACATGCCGGGCCATGCACACGGAGCGCTGTCGACGCGTGTGCAAACAACATGGCCGCCAACGACAGCACGCGTCGCACAACGAAGAAGAGGAACGACCACAGCTGGGGGCGGAGACGGTCGAGCAGGCGAACGGCGACGGCGCACGATGGTCGGGTACGCCAATGGCGCAACGTCGCCGGACAGCAGCCTGATCGCGTTGTCGGACCCTACGGGTTCGGCTGCGCCGCGTACAGAGCTCGGTCATCGTGGCCGTCGGTCTCCGTCGTCCCGCCGCCGAGTGCCTGGCCCGCCGGAACGCCGACCTTCTCGGCACCGGCCAGCCCGGGGCCTCCCACCCCCAGCCTTGACGCGCCGGAGAGCTGCCGGGATCATCTCCCCAGCCGGCCGATGTGGACCCGAGGTGGCCCCACGTTGCTGGCAACGGGAGTTGACCCTTGGGACTGGCAAGCGACACCCAGCCCCGTCAACCGACGCGCGGAAGCACTTCGAAGTAGCCGCCATCAAGGGAGCGGAGGACGTCGAAGTGCCGGTGGTCCAGGCTGGCGATCGTACGCGTCCGGTACCGCGCAGCCAGCACCACGACCGATGCGTCCGCCACGCCGATCTCCTGGTCTCGGTACCTGGAGATCAGCTCGCGGGAGCGGCGAAGCCCCTCTTGGTCCAAATCCGGCAAGTCCCACGCTCCGCCGGTTAGCTCGTCGAGCACGGCGAGCTCGGCGTCCACCCCGTGTCGGGTGGCGACGAGGTAATCCAGCTCAGCCACCACGTACGGTGAAACGACCAACACATCGGCTGCGCCAAGCACCTCTGACACCGCTTCGTGGTCGGGCTCGGACACATCGAAGAACGCCAGCAGGGCGCTCGTGTCCACGATGACCGAAGGCACGCGGTCAGCGTTCCCCGAAGCCGGCAAGCATCTCCTCGGCATGGCGGGCGATCGGCTGCCCGCTCGAGTACAGAGCACCACGAGCACGAGGCCGGACGCCGCCGACCGACATGCGGATCGACTCGCGGATGATCTCTGCCTCCGACACCCCGCGCTCCGCAGCAGCCCGCTTGACCGCCGACTTCAAGTCCTCCGGCAAGTACAGCGTCGTCTTCTCCACGGTTGTATGGTACCACCGGTGGCGCCAGCAGGTGAGGACCCGATCGCGGAGGCGACCGCATCCACGAGTCGGAGCCGGCCTGGGCCGGGCGGACGGGTTCTCGGCACCCACGAGTGTCGCAACTCACATTCTCCCAGGCAGAGGAGCACTTCCCGCGTCAATCGCAACGTCGTGACCAGCGCGGATTGCAACATCAGGGTCTGATCCGACGGCTGGGCCCCACCCGGCGATCGTGGTCCACCCTGGGCGCGTGGTCACGGGATGCGGTCCCCCTCGAGGGGTGGGACCGGCTGGGGTGGCGGCGGCCCGACGTAGCGGGCGATGGGGCGGATGATCTTGGGGTCCCGTGCCTGCTCGAGGACGTTGGCGCTCCAGCCGATCACCCGGCTCGACGCGAAGGTCGGGGTGAACATCTCGGGCGGGACGCCGCATGCGGCCATCACGACGCCGGCGTAGAACTCGACGTTCGCGTAGAGCTCCCGGCCGGGCTTGAGCTCGGCGAGCACCTCGACGACGCAGCGTTCGACTTCGACGGCGAGGTCGGCGAGCGGCCCTCCGAGCTGCTGCGCGACGTGGCGCAGCATTCGAGAGCGTGGATCCTCGGTGCGGTAGACGGCGTGACCGAAGCCCATGATGCGCTCCCCCGACTGGACCTTGTAGGTGACGACCGATCGAGCACGGCTCGCGGTGCCGATCTCGTCGAGCAGCTCGAGGGCGCGGCTCGGCGCGCCACCGTGCAGAGGACCGCTCAGGGCGCCGATGGCGCCGGTGATGCAGGCCCCGAAGTCGGCACCGGTGGAGGCGATGACCCGAGCGGTGAAGGTCGAAGCATTGAGCCCGTGGTCGATGGTGGAGACGAGGTAGCGCTCCACGGCTTCGGCGTGCGCGGGAGAAGGCTCGGTGCCAGTGAGCATCCACAGGTAGTTGGCCGCGTAGCCGAGGTCGTCGCGGGGTGCGACGATCTCGTTGCCCCCTCGAAGACGGTGGAGCGCGGTGAGGAGGGTGGGCGTGAGGGCGGCGACGAAGAGCGCGTCGGCGCGCCGCTCGGCCTGGTCGAGGTCGAAGATGGGGCGGCAGCCGCGCTCGGCGGCAGCCAGCGAGAGGGCGGTGCGGAGGCCGTCGAGCGGCTCGGAAGCCGAGGCGATGGCGGGAAGGACGCCAGCGACGGTCGGCGAAACGGCTCGGAGGGCTCGCACCTCGTCGGTGAACGACGACCGCTCCGCGAGCGTCGCAGGGAGGCTCCCGTCGACGAGGAGGCGCCAGACGTCCTCGAGTGGCCGGCTGGTCGCCAGGTCCACCGCCGAGTACTGGCGGTAGTGGTAGAAGCCCTCCGCGCCGCGTACGTCGCCGACTTCGGTGTCGGCCACCACGACCCCCTTGAGCCCGCGAGGAACCTCGGCGGGACCGATGGTGGCCAAGCGGGCGAGATCTCGCAGCGATACGACTCCCACGAGGTCGTCGTGATGGACCACCGGCATGTGGCGAAAGCCGCGCTCGCGCATCACCTGGAGGGCAGCCGCCACGTCGAGGGACTCGTCGATCGCCTCGGCAGGCGTGGTCATGACGTCGCCTACCCGTAGCTCGTCGAGGCGCCCCGAATCGGCCACCGCGAGCACGTCTCGCTCCGTCACGATGCCCACGGGGACCCGGTCCTTCACGACCACGACCGAGCCCACGCGGTGCTCGTGCATGCGGCGGATGGCCCGGACGAGCGGCTCGTCGGCCAGCCCGGTGACCACCGGCGCCGTCATCACGCTCCCGATCGTTGCCATGGGGTCAAGCTTGAGAGGTCACTACCCAGTAGTCAAGGTTGATTATCATCAAGTCCATGCAAGGGATGACCGCGGACGAGGTCGCCGCCCGGCTCGCCGTCAAGGTCGACACCGTCTACGCCTACGTGAGCCGCGGTGTGCTGCGCAGCTGGAAGGAGCCGCAGTCGCGGACGAGCAGGTTCGATCCCGGCGAGGTGGAAGCGCTCGCACGGCGTGGTCGACCGCGCCGTGCCAGTCGCCCGCCGGCGCTCGACTTCATGATACAGACGGCCCTGACCACCATCGGCGACCACGACGTCCACTACCGCAAGCAGAGTGCCCTCGCGCTCGCCCGCACGGCGACCTTCGAGGAGGTGGCACAACTGCTCTGGACGGGCCGGCGGGACGTGCGACCCGCCGGGTGGAGCGCCGCGCCGATCGTGCTCCCCGAGGTGCCAGCAGCTCGAGACCGGCTCCGGATCGCCGTCGTCATGGCCGCCGCCGCCGACCCGTTTCGAGCCGATCTGTCCGTCCCAGCCGTGGTCGACCGGGCCGCCTCGCTGATCGCCACCATGACCGAGGCGGTCCCCTCCACCGGCCACTCGAGGTCGGCCCGCCTCTCCCTCGACGACGGAGCGCCCCCACGACGCGGCACCATCGCCGGGCGTCTTTGGGGTCGCCTCGCCGGAGTGCGCGCAACCCCCGAGCTGGTCGGGACCCTGAACGCGGCGCTCGTCCTGCTCGCCGACCACGAGCTCGCAGCCTCGACGCTCGCCGCCAGGGTCGCGGCCTCCGCCCGAGCGGACCCCTACGCCGTCGTGCTCGCCGGGCTCGGCCCGCTGTCGGGATCGCTCCACGGCGGAGCGCCGCTGCTTGCAGCTCAGCTGCTCCAGGCGGCGGCGGAGAGCGGCCCGGATGCGGCGCTGGCAAGGGCGCTCGAAGTCCACGGTCGGGTACCGGGCTTCGGCCACCCGCTGTACCCAGATGGTGACCCGAGAGCGCGAGTGCTCCTGGAGCTGCTCAGGCGGGCGAGCCCCGGGCACGCGGCCTTGGGTGTCGCTGACCGCGTCGTCGCCACGGTCCGTCGGCGCAGCCAGCTCGAGCCGACCATCGACCTCGCACTGGCAGCGTTGACGCTGGTCACCCGCATGCCCGCTGACGCGGGGGAAGTGATCTTCGCCATCGCACGCACGGCTGGCTGGATCGCCCACGGCATCGAGGAGTACGGCGAAGAGCCGCTTCGGTTCCGGGCTCGGGCCGTCGCCCGGAGTTGACTGAGGCCGCTACACAGGGACGAACGCAACGCCCGGCACCGACAAGGCCCGGTGAGCGCGCTGGGCCGAGGGGTGCGAGGCATCCTGCCCCGCCGGAGCAGCACGTCCGAAGGACCAACCCGACTGGTCGCTGTGCTGCCGGCCCGCACGAGGGCGGACCACATGGCCTTCCACGCCCCCATTCCCCGACCACAGACCAGGCCCAGCCCGAGGCGCCAAGCGTCGCCGCTGCCCACATAGGCGGTGCCACGGAGGGACTCGTTGGCCCGCAACCGGTCGCCCGGATCCTTTCCAGGGCCAGCCCGCGTCGGGCCGTCCGCCGCGTGTGGGCCTCCGGGCCACCCCCCCCGGCGGGCGAGGGCCCGCTCCACCGAAAGCGGGTGCACCGAGAACCCGATGCGCTCGGTGACCGCGGCGGCCAGCTCGCTCGAGGGCACGGACGGATCGGCCGCTCCACGCGCCTGAGGTCTACGGCCGCTGAGATCCTCAGTCAACCGGCTCACGTTCTCCCGCGGCGCTCGAGTGCTCGGTACCCACAAGTCGATGGCCGAGACGTCGTAATTGTTCAGGTGTTCAGGCTGGGTCGAATCGGATCGCGCGTAGCCGAATGCCGGCGTCGGTGAACCACCCGACTGGCTCATCGAGTCGGACGACCCATTTGTCACCGTCCCCGTGCGTGGCGATGCTCGTCGCCGGCCGGCTGTGAACGTACCGAGGTTTCAGGTTGCGGCCGAGGCGGACGCGGTCGCCGACGTGGAGGCGGCTTGCGGCGCGCAGCTCGTCGACGGCGTTGCGCGCCACGATGCGGTCGTTGGCGATCGTCCCGAGCACTTCGAGGTGACCGTCCAAGGCGCCGACACCGAGCGCGGCGAGGGGCGGCTCGACGCCGAGCTCACCAGGACTCTCCGGCGTCCACCACCTTGTCGAGCAACGGCCGGGCCCGGTTGGCACGACGCGGATCAGGCGTCCGGGACTTCCGGCGTTTGCGCGCCACGGCCAGTCTGCCCGACACCCCGGCACGCGCATACCGGATGCTTGTTTGAGCTGGTCGGATGGGTTCTCGGCACCGACAAGTCGGCCCCTCAACCGCGCGCGGCCGATTGGAAATCAGCGGGCGTACCAGGGCCGTCGATGCTGCCGTGATGGTGGTACTGGCGCCACGGACCGTCGCCTCGTCGGAAGTATCGGATGGTGCGGATATCGCCGAACACCCTCGAGCACCACCCAGAGCACGGATTCAGCGCACCCCTTCAGCTCCGCTGGTCGTCACAGTCGATTGACGGTTTCGAGGGCGAGCAGGGCGCGCTTTGCTTCGACCCCGCCGACATAGCCGCCAACGCCCCCGTCGCTGCGAACGACCCGATGGCAGGGAACCACGACAGGCACCGGATTGGTGGCGCACGCGGTGCCGACCGCCCGCACCGCCTTCGGATTGCCGAGGGCAGCTGCCACTGCAGCGTAGGAGACCGTCGAGCCGTAGTCGAGATCGGCGAGTCGGCCGAGGACGAGGCGACGGAAGCCGTGCGCGAGCTGCAGATCGAGCGGCAGATCGAAGATGTGGCGGCGCCCGGAGAAATATTCGTCCATCTGCCGGGCTGCCAGGTCGAGCCGGGAGGGGGCGCGAAGCACCCGGGGACTCACCCTGCGGGCAAGGTCGTCGAGCACTGCATCGTGGCCCTGGGCGGCGAACGCGATGCGGACAACTCCCACAGGGGTCGCCGCGAGGAGGAGCGATCCGACAGGGGTGTCGAGGAGGCGGTAGGCGACGTCGAGAAGGTCATCGCTCAAGGCCGCTTCGACGAGTCGCGAGTGGAGGCGCCCCATCGCCTCGAACGACTCGTCGTCGTGCTGGCCCAGCCGGGTGAGAATGTCGCGCTCGAAGGTCATGACGTCTCCCGGGTCACAGTCGAGCGAAGCGCCCGCATACCGTCGGCAGCGGCTCGTCGGGCCGCGGCTTCGCTCGAGTCGAGGAGCTGGCCGACCTCGGCGTAGGGAAGGCCGGCCACGTAGTGGTAGAGAACGGCTCCCCGTTGCTTGGTAGGCAAGGCGGCGACGGCGTCCCACAGGTCGTCATCGCGAGGGGCGGGTTCACCGCAGCGCCCCGGCGCCTCGGGCAGCCGGTCGACTGGTAGCGGCGCACGGTTGCTCTTTCGGATCCGATCGATCGCCTTCCGGTGCGCGATGGTGGCGAGCCATCCCCGCACGTTGCTACCGGGTTCCAGCCTGGGATAGGCGGCCAGTGCGGCGAGGAAGGTCTCGGACCACACGTCGTCGGCGTCGTGGGCCCCGACCATTGCTCGACAGATCCGCAGCACGGTCGGCCCGTGGTCGGCGACGACGACTTCGAAGGGAGGGAGGCTCACGCTCGGCCACCGGGAAATGCGGGTCGAGGGGGCGCCATCCGAACGAGCCGACCATGCATGCCCCATTCAACGTCAGCCAGGCCCGCGACGTGAGATGCGGCGGCGGCGGCGGCACAGCTGCATCCGTCGGATCGCCCCCGATGTCAGAGGCACCGGCCCCGCTGAGCGCATGATCTCGCGGGTCGCGCCTCACGAAGCCTGGTCCCCAGACGTTGAGCATCCGGACACGACACGATGCGCAGGAGAAGACACCGGTGACGACCAGCTTTCGCATCCAGGCACTCGACTCCGCCTATCTGGATAGGAACAGAACCGACAGCAGCGCCGACCAGCGGTCCTTCGCCAGGAGGCCGCTCAGCGGACAGAGCCACGCCCGGTCGGCTGGCTCGAAGCGCGGCCGCGGATGGTTGCGACGCAGAAGCTCGAGCTCGTCGCGCAGCACTGGGATCTCGATCTCCGGCGGAAGAGCAGGGGGGCGAGAGGACCCGCCGAACGGCAAGGTAGACGAACGACCAAAGCTGGTGACGGGGTCGATCGGTCTTTCCCATGGTGAAGGCGCACGGTGGCCGGACCAACCAGCCACGCGAACGTCCTGGTCAACGGTATGATCAAGCTTTCTGACCCTGCGGGCCCCAATCGTTGACGGCCGGCATCGACGAGCAGTCGCGCGGGCCGTCCTCTGAGCGAGGCTCGGAGAACACGGCGAGGAGCGCGGCGACATCTGGTCGGCTCGCCTCTCCCTGGCGGAAGCACACCGACCACGGCTCGGGCGCCACCAGGTCCGCGATCGGGTGCAGCTCGACGATCTGGCCATCTGCGAGCGCTCCGGCGCAGACGAACGACGGCAGCATGCTGACCCCGAGGCCGCAGATGACCGCGCCGAGCACCGCTCGCAGGTCCGGCGCGACGAGGCGCAGGTTCGCCGAGAACGGCCGGTCGAGGTGGGCCTGCCAGAAGCGCCGGGTGACGGGCAGCTCCAGGCTGTAGGCCACCCAGTCCTGACCGGTGAGCCAGTCGCCGAGGTGTCGGAGCGAGCCGAAGCCGGCCTCGGACGCCTGGTGGGGTGCGCCGACGAGCATGAAGCGCTTGTCGCCGACGTGCTGGGCGCTGATCGAGCGCCGCGGTGGCGTGGCGCTGGTGAGCACGACGTCGAGGTCGCCATGCTCGAGGCGGGCGAGCAGCTCGACGTCGTCGGCGAAATGCGCGACGACCGACAACGCGCTGGCGGCGAGACGGGGAAGCACTTCGGCCGAGAACAGCTCGGCGGATGACCCCAGGCGAAGCGCTGGGCGCGCCTGGGTGACCCGACCGGCGTCGAGACCGGCGAGGACGGCTTCGAGCTGGTCGAGCGCAGAGCACACCTCGCCGTACAGCGAGCGGCCCCGCTCGGTCGGGGTCATCCCCTCAGGGCCGCGCACGAACAGTGCGGCGCCGACCGCTCGTTCCAGCCCAGCCAGCTGCTGGCTCGCGGCCGGCTGGGACAATCCCCGCAGGCGCGCCGCGTCGGTGACCGACCCCGCCCGGTACACCGCAACGAACGTCCGGAGCCACTCTGGCCGAGCCATCGGACTACCTTATCTCAACTATACGAAGAATCACTTTGCTTATTGTGCGGTCGTCGCGCACGCTTGGCCCATGACAGCTGCACGCACCAACCTGCAAGAGGCGGCACAGGCACGGGGGCGACGATGAGGCGCATCCACGTCGCCCTCGCCGTCGACGACCTCGAAGCCACCATCGCCGACTACACCGCGCGCCTTGGAGCCCCGCCGACTGCGGTCGTCACCGGCAAGTACGCCCTGTGGCGGACGCCTGAGGTGAACCTGTCGGTGAACGCCGACGCCTCGGGCTCGGAGCGGCTCCGCCACCTCGGCTTCGAAGACGACGAGGTGGCGACCAAGTCCGAGACCACCGACGTGAACGGCATCACCTGGGAGTCGTTCTCCCCCGCCTGGCAGGACCGGGGCATCGTCGAGATCTACGGCCCGACCCGCTGAGCGACCGACGAAGGGTTGCGGTAGGGACTGGCCTTGGCCGGACGAGTCCGGTTACGGCCAGGCCCCCGCACAGATCCCAGCGTGCGGCACTACCGCACTGGGCTCCTGCCTCAGGTCCTGGCGTCGAAGCGCACGTCAGGGTAGGGATGCACGATGCGGACCGGCGGCAGCAATCGAGTCGCAAGGCGGTGCATTCGATCCCAGTCCAGACGATGGCGCTGGCTTCGGCGTCGTAGCGACTTGAACCAGTGCCGGGTCGCCTGAGCTCGGAATGCTCTGACCGCTCGGCTGTTGCCTGGCACGGCGTAGTAGGCGAGATGGCCTCGCACGACGCTTGCCAACCATCGCCCCTGTTCGGGCATGGGTAGATGGACCACCCTGGAATCGGTGGAGACCCGTCCGCTTGGAACCGACGATTGGTGCTTGTAAGGCATAAAAGCATAGCAGATGGAAGTGGTGCTCCGATAGGTCTCCTTTCTGGTGATAACGAACGATGTTCGGTACGCGCGCGGCCGTCGTTGTCGGCCGTTCAGGCGGCCGCCCGTCGTGCAGAAGACTGCACTGCACCAGCGAGGAAACGCGCCTCGTACTCGGCCGGCGGGACGTAGCCGATGCCGGCGTGGA
The DNA here is from genome assembly GCA_021844425.1 of Actinomycetes bacterium. Lineage (GTDB taxonomy): Bacteria > Actinomycetota > Acidimicrobiia > Acidimicrobiales > RAAP-2 > JAJYVT01. The sequence goes on from JAKBTL010000021.1 coordinate 17,407, forward strand.
GCCGGACCGAGTTGTACTCGTGGCGCACCCGGCCGAGTTCGTGCTCCAACAGCGCCGGGTCGTCGATGCGCTCCAAGTGCGGCCACTCGCCCTTCACGTGCCCGAACAGGGTTTCGATCCAGGCCTGGTCGGTCGGGGTGTGGGGCCGTCCGTGGTGCTGGGCGTCGGCCATGGCGGCCATGAACGCCTTGGTGGCGTCGCTCTTCATCTGCGGCCCGTTGTCGGAGACAGCGAGCAGGATCGGACGCCTGGGGTCGTCAGCAGGCAACTCCAGGCGCTCGGGGGTGATCAGGTCGACGAGGCCTTCGGCGGTGAGCGCCTGCTCGAAGATCACCTTCACCTGCGTCGAGGTCTCCTCCACCGACACCAGCGTGTCGATCCACTTGCGGCTGACCATGTCGATGATGGCGAAGGCACAGCGGCGCGCCCTGCTGAAGTGCGTTACGTCCCAGCCCCAGATGCGGTTCGGCGCCCAGACGAGCCAGTCGGGCCATGGGCGGCGCCCGACCGGCTCACTCGGGCCTCGTTCGGGCAACACGAGGTCGTGAGCAGCGAGAACGCGCCGGACCGTCGACGGGGAAACCCAAACCGTCTCGGTGTAAGAGCCCCGATGGGCGAGCTTGCGATGCGACCGGTCGACCTCACCCCACCGCTCTGCCAGGTCCCAGATCGCCTGGGTCTCCCCATCCCAAGAGGCCGTGCGCCGGGCTGCCGCCGGGGGCCTTGTCGATGAGGGTGCCGGTCGCACGCAGACGCTGGCGCCACCGGTGCACCCGGTCGTCGGACACACCCAAAAGCGAGCACACCCACGCCTGGGAGAAGCCGTCGGCCACGGCCTCGTCGACCTGCTTCAGCACCAGCTCTTTCACCTCGGCGGGGGCTCGCGCCGCGAGCGGGCCGCTCAGCCCCAGCCGGCTTTTCCCCGGACGACCGCCAGCTCGATGGCCTGGGCCTTGATCGCCTCGGTCAGCTGGGCGATCTCCGAACGTGCAGCCTCGAGCGCCCAGTCGCGCTCCTTGGCCGGCCGACCGGGCTTCGCCGCCAGCGCAGCCAACGCCGCATCCTTCACGGTGCGGCGGATGCCGATCACCGTCGACACGTCGACCATCCACTTGCGTGCAGCGTCGGCCTGGGTGATCTCGCCCGAGGTGATCTGCAAGAAGATCTCCCACTTGGTCTCCCGCTCAACACCTTCGGTCGACGACGAGCCGACCCGTTGTTGACCGACACGCTCTTCGAGCATGACGGCGACGTGGTAGGTGAGCATGGGGGACCCCTACGACGAAACGACCAAAGTCCCCCGCGTGCCGCGCCGGGACTTCAGGGCGCGATCAAGCCCCCCAGCAAGCTGGCGGGCGGAGTCC
>JAKBTL010000105.1 GCA_021844425.1 Actinomycetes bacterium
GACGGTGGGTCTTCTCGCTCGTGTGCAACGTAGTTCACCTCCCTTCGAGGTTCACTTGGTCTGGTCAACCCGGGCTCGGGGGACCTTCCCTCAAGCCCCCGGCTTCAGCCGTGGGGTGGTTGACCTCTCGGTGCTCTCCTTCCTCGGCTCGCTGGCGCTCCATACCGCAGGTGCGGCAATTCGCAGCCTAGGGAGCCGCCCCACGATCAAAGGACGCCCTCGTGCTCGGCTGGCGCCGCGTTCGGTCCGCTCGGGCCGGCCGTCAGCGCTCGCTCACCGATCGGCGCCTGGCCGAGCTCACCGGGCCACTGGCCGAGCTCGCCGCTCAGCTCCGCTGGCCGGCCCCGGGCTGTCTCCTCGAGTGCCCAGGCGACCTGCCGGAGGAAGGACCGGACGGTGGCACGTGCCACGTGGACGAGCAGGACCTCGTCGAGCACCAGGCCGGCACGCCCGAGCGGCGGTCGGTAGCGGCCTGCGAGGGAGAGCTCCGACCGGTCGGGGTCGACCGGCACGACGCGCAGCTCACCTTCGAGGCGCGGGAAGAGCGCGGACGGCCCCGTCGCCTCCCAGGAAAGGGGCATGACCAAGGTCCCCTCGGCGTCGTGCACCGGCCCGAGATGGACACCGACCGTCTTGCCGAGCCAGGCCGGCCCTCCGGGGCCGACGCGCACGCGGACGGCTTCGCCCGCGGCCGAGGCTGCGCTCGCGTGACGCGCCAGCCAGGACCCGCTCGCTCGGAGCCGGCCGGCGACGGTGGCAGCCCCCAGCTCGACCTGCACGTTGTCGAAGACCACCACCGTCGGTACAGGCGCTCGCGCCACGGCTGGCGCGAGCATGCCCGTCTCGCCCTCCTCGTCCTGGCGGGTCAGGTCGGCAAGGTTCGTGGCTGCGAGGACTGCTCGGAAGGCCTCGCTCGCCCTGCGCCACACCTCGTCCAGAGGGACGACACCCTCCAGCCGTCGCTGGCCGTCGGCGAAGTAGAGGATGTGACCGGTCGTGAGCGTGCCCTCGCCGGCCTCGACCACCTCGAGCAGGCTCACCTGGTCCGGTGGGCGGGAGAGCCGGTAGCCGCCGTGGACGCCGAACGAGGAGATCGCCAGCCCGCCGCGGACGAGGTCGCCCAAGATCTGGGAGACGAAGGTGCGCGGCACGCCGGTCTCGGCAGAGATCTGCCGCAGCTTCTTGGGCTCGTCGGACGCGTACGCACGAGCCAGCGCGAGCGCCGAACGGACGACGTAATCGCCGCGTTTCGACGGTGCGAGATGCACCGAACAACCGTAGCACTCAACGTTGGAATTCCCACTGCACGATGTGCCCGGCAGGCGCGTGCGGCCCCGGGTGGGGGCCCTCAGCCGGTGCGCTCCGAAGCGCCCTCCTTCTGGCGCTGCTGCTCGGTGAGCCGGTGAAGAAGTGCCCGGTCCTCGCTCCCGAGCCGACGAGCCGCCCGGTTGGCGGAGGCCCGGTCGGCGGAGGCCCGGTCGGCGGTCGAGTGATGGCGTTCTGAGAGCACGCTCAAGTTGTGCTCGGCGGCTTCGAGCCGGGACTTCAGGTCGTCGCGCTCGGCCTCGACCGCTCTGAGCTCGGCCTTGGCGCGGGCGAGCTCCCGTTCGGCAATCGCGTTCCTCGTCTCGAGCCGCTCCATCCGGCGTTTCGTCCAGCCGATCGAGGTGGACCCTTGCTCGGAGTCCGAGATGAGGTGCGTCACCCGGGCGAGGAGGGCGGCAGCCAGCTCGTCGTAGTCGATGACTTCGACGGGTTCGACCCGCCCCGACGGTGCTGCCGTCGCAGCGGCCGGTGCCGGTGCGGATGCTGGAGCCGTCGGCGGGTTCGCCCGGTCCGCTGCCGGGCTCGGGAGCCAGAGCTCGTAGGTGCGCCTTCCTCGGACGGCGCGCTCGATCTGGCCGTCGCGCGCCATGGCGGAGACGAGCTGGATGAACGCGCTGTCGTTTCCCTCGTAGCCGACGGCGCGCTTCAGAGCAGCGGTAGCTCTCCCCTCCGGGTCGCTGATCGGCCCGTTCGCAGAGAGGAAGTCGACGATGTCCTGCCGGGCGCTGGAGCGTCGTGGCAACGATGTACTCCTTGTTCAAGGTGGATGGATTGGAGGTGAGATGAATGGACTGGAACGGCTTCTTCGACGCGAGGTCTCATGAGCCTGGATGGCTTGTGACCCGGTTCACAACATGCTATCCGGCCCAGGATGCCAGGTGTGCATTCCTTCCGGTTTGCCCGCCGTCGCGCCCCCGGCTTCGAGGCTTTAACCTATGAGCGATGGACCGAATAGACACGGGGGATCGCTCGGAGCCTTCGGCACGGGCACAGGGGAGGGGTGGCCGCGGGGCGCGCATGCGCCACAGAGCGCCCCGGCACGGGTCGTTGGCGGCCCGGGTTGGCCTGGCCGCTGGCGGATTGGTGGTGCTGGGCGGGCTCGCGCTCGCGCTCGCCTTCGTGCTCGGCCGGCCGCACCTCGCGGTGTCGTCCACAGGCGAGGCGCTGGTCACGGTGCACGCCGGCGGGCTGGACAGCCAGCTCGGGCCGGTTCGTGCCACGAGCGCGGGAAGGCCACTGCCCCTGCGGCGGGCCGACGGCGGCTTCGTGCCGGTCCATCGCCTGACCCAGGGCGAAGCCGTCGAGGTGCGTGCCGTCGTCAGCCCGCCGAGCTGGTTGCGCTGGCTGCTTGGCGGGCCGGTGGTCAGCACCACCACGGTGCGCGCGCCGGTGGCGGCTCCCGCGGCGCAGGTGGTCATCGCGCTGAGCTCTGACGAGGCGCCGGTGCGCTTCGACGCCCCGGTGAGCACCGTGGTGTACACGGAGGCTGGTGGCAGCGTCCACGTCGTCCACCTCCCCAGGCCCGCGCCTGTGGTCGACCTGACGGTAGGAGGGGCTGTCGGAGGGTCCCTGCGGGTCGCGGTGGCCCCTAGGCCGTGGGAGCGGCTCTCGGCGCGACCCAGCACCCTGTCGTGGTTCGCTCCGCCGGCGAGCGGTGAGCCTGTCGCCCTGGCCGAGCCTCCTCCTGGGAGCGCGACGGCTACGTCGGACAGTCCGATCAGCCTGACGTTCGACCACCCTGTAGCGACGGTGCTCGGTGCGACGCGGCCGACCCTGTCGCCCGCGGTTGCCGGGGTCTGGAGCCAGCCGTCACCCAATCGTCTGGTCTTCACTCCGAGCGGGTTCGGCTTCGGCCCGGGGACCTCGGTGACGGTTCGCTTCGACCGGCCGGTGGTGGTGGCCACGGGTGCGCCAGTGACCACGACCGCGGCGAGCACGACCGCAGTGAGCGCGACTGCGGCGACCACGACCGCGGCGAGCACGGCCTACTCCTTCCAGGTGGCGCCGGGCTCGCTGCTGCGCCTCGCCCAGATCCTCGCCCAGCTCCACTACCTCCCGCTGCGCTTCGTCCCGAGCCCCGGAGTGGTCCTTCCGGCTACGGTTTCCCAGGAGATCTCGAGCATCTCCACGCCCCCGCAGGGCACCTTCTCGTGGCGGTGGTCGACCACCCCGAGCACGTTGGCGGCCCAGTGGACACCGACCACATTCAACAACACCCTGGTCAAAGGGGCGTTGATGGCCTTCGAGGCGAACCGGCCGACATACACATACGACGGGTACACCCTCGACACGGAGAGCGTGAGCCAGATGGCTGACTCCTCGACCTGGGACGCTCTGGTCACGGCTGCCGTGGCCCACCAGCTCGACCCGAACCCCTACTCCTACGTCTACGTCAGCAAGGCGCTGCCCGAGACCCTCACGCTGTGGGAGAACGGGGCCGACGTCCTCACCGCGTTGACCAACACCGGGATCCCCCAGGACGCGACGGCCGACGGCACCTTCCCGATCTACGTGCGCTACACGGTCAACTACATGAGCGGCACCAACCCGACAGGCACTCCATACCACGACCTGGTGCACTGGATCAACTACTTCAACGGCGGGGACGCCGTCCACGGTTTCGTGCGCGCCTCCTACGGCTTCCCCCAGAGCCTGGGCTGCGTGGAGCTTCCGGTCGCCACCGCGCAGACCGCGTTCGCGGATCTGGCGATCGGCGACCTGGTCACCGTCGCGGGCTGACGGCGAGCCGGGCGAAGATCTCCAGCCTCGACACGGAGCGACGGCTCGCGCAGGGATCGTCCTGCACGGCGCGAGGCGCGGCGAGTTTCGGCGAAGGGGAGCTCGGTGGACGGCATCGAGACGGAGGCGGCGCCGCAACTACTCGCGTTGGCCAGGCTTGGCCGCGGGTGCCTCACCGGCCAAGCCCACCGAGACATCCAGCGCAAGTGGTCCATCCGAGGTGACGTGTGCGGCACCTGCGGACGCCGGCGTCGCAGCCCAGCCGGCATGGAGATCTCGTGTCCGTCAGGAGGGAATTCCGTGTCCGCCTGCGTGGATTCTGCGCTGTCCGTTCTCACAGCTGGCTGTGGGTGTTCGCTGCCTTGTTGGCGGCGTTTGCCGCCGAGCTCGGCGAGGCGACCGCTGTACATCCGTCCTCCGCGCCCAGCAGGAGGAGTCCACGCTGGCCGGTCTTCAGGCGACCCCGGCGGTCAGTGGCACACGAGACCGACGAGGTGCCCCGGGTATTGGGACGGTTCAGTCGCCGTACGCCGCTCCGCCATGGCCTTCAGCGGCGGTCAGGCCCTACGCCGGCGACGAGACCCTGTAGCCCATCTGCTGCGCAGCGAATGCCATCTTCTGGTCATAGGTCACGATCTCGCCGAGATCCCTGCCGATACGCCCGGCGGTCGCCAGGTGGATGGCGTCAAGTGAGCGGAGCTCGATCGGCAACAACACTCCGGCCCCACCGAGCACCTGGTCGTTGACACGAACGAGGTCGATGCGAGACAGGACGCGTCGGCCGGCGGCCATAGCCCCTTCTCCGGCGGGTAGCAGCGCTCGAAGCACCTCGGTGCGGGCGAGAGCGCTCGTGATCAGAGTGCGTCGCCGCCGCAGGTGTCGCCTCAGGGCGGCGGTCTCGGGCTCCCTCACCGCGAGCTTCACGATCGCGGACGAGTCGAGATAAGTGGCAGCCACTGTCAGCGTTCGTGGTGACGCAGCCGGGCGAGCACCGCTGAGGGGAGCTCCATGTCCTCGGGAAGAGAGATGGGTTCAGGGAGCTCGTCCATGTTCTCCGATGCTGGCTCGATGTCGCCGGCTGCACGCAACTGCTCGAGAGGCGACCCGACCGGCAGTGGGCCGAGCTGGGCCACCGGACGACCCCGGTCGGTGATCTCGATGACCTCGCCGCGCTCCACGCGCCTCAGCAGCTCGCTGGCCTGCTGCCGCAGCTCCCGCACGCCCACCGACATCATGTGCTATTTGTAGCACGACCCGAGATGATCCCGCAAGGCAGCGCGAGCGCGTCCCACGGCCGGCGGTCGGGGCGCAACGGTGTCAGGCAGGGGGGCGACGTTCGGGGACCGTCTGTCCTACCCCTGTGCTACCAAGGTCGCGTGGCTCTCCGAAAGAAGCGTTCGATCTCCATCCACCCGGATCTCGATGCGTCCATCGAGGAAGCGGCCAGGGCGGCCGGGACCACCTACAGCGGGTGGTTGGCTGCCACGGCGCGAAAGGAGCTCACCCTGCGTGCCGGTCTGGCCGCGGTTGCGGCGTACGAGCGGGCCGAGGGGGCGTTCACTGAGGACGAGATCTCCGAGGCCGAGACCCGGGCTCGAGATGCCCTTGCTCGGGGTCGGCGAAGCGGGACCCGATCGCGCAGAACCGCTTGATGGGCGTCACCTACGACGCTGGGGCCCTGGTGGCAGCAGACCGCGGCGAGCGCAGGATGTGGGCTCGCCATCGAGCCCTGCTGGAACTACGCCAGGTACCGACCGTCCCGGCGCCCGTCGTGGGCCAAGGGTGGCGCGGCGGAAGCCGCCAGGCACGACTGGCGCGTCTGCTGGTCGGCTGCAAGGTCGAGCGACTCGACGACGACCAGGCGCGGCGCGTGGGTGAGCTGCTTGCCAAAGCAGCGCGCACCGACGTCGTCGACGCGACGGTCGTCGAAGGAGCTCTTCGCCGCAACGACGTCGTCGTCAGCTCCGCTCCCCTACGCGAGGCGGACGAGCGCCCTGTCACGACCCGACCTGGTCCACTTGGGCACGTGGTGGGCACGACGGAGCTCACCGCTCGCGCTGGCGGAGGCTGTCGCACAGCCTGACCAGGACTCGTGTGGTGGTCGGGACCGGCGTCGATCCGGTGACCTCGCGCTTTTCAGGCGCGCGCTCTGCCAACTGAGCTACCCGACCGCAGACGACGGGCTATCCGTCGCCGAACAGGGCCCTCGGGTGGTCCCGACGGCGCGGCGCGGACCTGACGGGATTTGAACCCGCGACCTCCGGCTTGACAGGCCGGCGTGCACTCCTAGCTGCACCACAGGTCCCTGGTGGGCTGCGTCTCCCGAGCGCCCGCCACCTTGGCGTACGACAGGCCGGGAGACGGAGGACCCACGAAAGGCGAAACCTCACTATAGGTCACCATGTGAACCTCGCACCGCTGGCTGAAGAATCTCGGATCGACTTCGCCGCCGGCCGAGGCGGTGCCCCCAACGGGATTCGAACCCGTGCTACCGCCTTGAAAGGGCGGCGTCCTGGGCCGCTAGACGATGGGGGCCGCAGGCCCGCACGCGGGGCCCCGCGCACGCTAGCAGCGTGATCCGGGCTCGTCAGTGACGGAGGGTCGCGGTGGTCTCCGTGGCACCGGACGCAGAGGGTGCCGTCTGTGCGCCGCCGACGCCGACGAGATCAGGCACTGCGCGCAGACGGGCAGGCGCCCGCTCGGGGATGCGGTGCGTGAGGGTGAGGAAGAACTGGACGGTGCCGATGACGAGCACCGTCGCGCCCAGCTCGTGGAGCTCGACCAGCGCTGCGGGCAGGTGGGTGAAGTACTGCGAGTAGCCGACCGCCGCCTGCAGCACGAGCACGGCGACGAGCATCCGGCCTGCCTTCCGGACGCGCTCGGGGACGTCGAGCGCGTGCAGCGCGATCGCAAGGGAGAGCACGACGCCGACGAGGAAGAGGGCCAAGGTGGCGTGGAGCTCCGCCATGTCCCGCAGTGGCAGGGGGATGCGGGGTGCAATGGGCTGACCCGGCGCACCCCCGCGGTCGGGTGCCGTGCCCGTCGTCGCCGATCCAGCGGTGACGACGACGGCGAGGAGCAGGAGCACGCCGCGGGCGAGCATGAGGATCGGCTTCGGCACGAGCAGCCGACCTGGCACGGCGTAGTCGCGGTTCGCTCGGTGCACGAGCACCGCTGCATTCACGAGCAGGAGCAGCGTGGCGAGGAAGTGCACCATCACGAGGTAGGGGTTCAGCTTCGTGTAGACCACGATGCCGCCGATCACCGCTTCGACGAGCACGCCGGCGATCAGTCCTCCGGCGAGCCAGGCGAGATCTCGCCTGAACGGGCGTCGGAGGAGGGCCGCGAGGAAGGTCGCTCCGATCAACATGACGAGGACGACGGTGACCATACGGTTCCCGAACTCCATTAGCGAGTGGAACTGGAGTGGGGGAGTCAGGTGGGTCTTCGTGCACGTCGGCCAGTCCGAGCACCCGAGCCCGGAGCCCGTGACGCGTACCGCGGCGCCCGTGAGCACGATCGCGGCCACGGCCACCAGGGAGGCGAGGGAGAGCCGACGGAGCGTCGAGGGTGCGACCGAGCGGAGCCGGCGTACTCGAGCTGTGGCAGCGTCAGCCGGCGAGCGCACGCCGGTCGATGGTAGCGGCGACCTGCGGGGCCACGTCGGCGGCTTCGTGACGGTCGAGCAGCGCAGAGAGGGAGAGGGGACGGCGAGGGCGCGCGAGGTCCGAAGGCTCGTGGTCGTAGGATTCCCCGGTCGATGTCAACTGCGGGCGACCATGTCGAGGTAGCGGCGCCGGGGCGACGGAGACCCCGCCTGATCTTCCTGCTCGTCGGCGTCGTGCTCGCCGTTGCGCTGGCTGCGGTGCTCTTGGCGCTGCGTGCCCCCGCGGCGAGCACAGCGAGCGGGACAGCCGTCGCCGGCGCGGGGAGACCGGTGCCCCGCTTCACGTTGCCCGCGCTCGGTGCGGCGAAGAAAGAGGTCGGCGTACCGGCGAACGGCGGAGGCGGGGGGCGGCCTGCGATCCTGCTCTTCTTCGCCAGCTGGTGCCCGCCGTGCGAGCGTGAGATCCCGGCGCTCGCTGCGACGTACCGGCAGCAGCAGAAGGAGCACAGCCCCCTTGCGAAGGTCGCCGTGATCGGGGTCGACGCCAACGACCCAGCGCCGAACGCACTCGCCTTCGTGCGCTCGAGCGGGGTGACCTTCCCCGTCGGTGCGGACACGAACTTCAGGGTGACCCAGACACTCTTCGACTTCAGCCACCTGCCCGAGTCGGTGTTCGTCGAGGGCAACGGCACGATCGCTGGCATCCACCTAGGCCCGCTCTCGACCAGCCGGTTCTCGTCCTGGGAGCGCAGGCTTCTCGCCGGCGGCTGAGCGCGGTCGTCATTCCCAGCGGAAGCTGAGCGCGGCGAGCGCCGACGCGCCGATCGCCCATGCGCCCAGCGTCACCCATGCCCCGGCCGGCACAGCTCGGCCGAGGCCGAGCGATGCGTGCAGCGCGTCGGAGAGCGCGGCCGCTGGGAGCGCACGTGCGACCGCAGCGAGCGGACCGGGGAGCTTGCCGAGCGGCACGACCATCCCGCCGAGGAGCAGGAGCACCAGGTAGAGCCCGTTGGCTGCCGCGAGGTTGACCTCGGCTCGGAGGACCCCGGCCAGGAGCAGCCCGATGCCGCCGAAGGCCACGGTCGCGAGCACCGCCGCGGCGAGCGCGTCTGCCGCCGCGAGCCCCGGGTGGCCGCGGCCAGGCTGCCACCCGAGCGCATACCCGACGGGCACGAGCACGGCGGCCTGGACCACTTCCACGAAGAAGACGGTCGTGACCTTGGCTCCGAGGAGGCGAGGGCGGCCCAGCGGCGTCGCGCCGAGCCGCTTCAGCACGCCGTAGCCCCGCTCGAAGCCCGTGGCGATGCCGAGGGACACCATCGCAGTGGACATGACGGCGAGCGCGAGGATCCCCGGAGCGAAGAAGGAGACCGCGGGTCCCGGGCCCGTGGGCACGACGCGAGACGTCGAGAAGAAGGCGAGGAAGGCGACCGGGATGCCGACCGTGAGCAGGAGCGTCTCGCCCCGCCGGAGCGTCATGTACGCCTCCGCTTCCACCTGGGCGACGAAGGGCCGGAGCGCGCTCATCGGGCGACCTCGCTGCCTGCCTCGCTGCCCGCGCTCTCCGACTGCGGCTGCTCGCCGTGGGCGCGCAACGCGTCGAGGTACGCCTCCTCGAGGGAGCGTCCCACCCGCAGGTCGCTGAACGCGATCCCACGCTGGGCGAGCCAGGTCGCGACGCTCGCGGCGAGGGCGCCGGGACTCGGACCCGCCGTGCCCGCGCGCGACGCGGCGGTGGCTCGGACTGTCACCACCACCCTGTAGCGACCGGGCAGCACCTCGGTCACCCTTGCTTCGGCTCCGATGGCAGCCTCGAGCTCGTCGAGGTCGAGCCCGGGCGCAGCGCCGAAGGCCATCTCCCTCACGGCCTCGGCTGCGCCCATGAGCGACGTCGGGCTGCCTTCGGCGGCGATCGTCCCTGCGGTGAGCATGAGCACGCGGTCCGCCACGCGTTCGGCCTCTGCGAGCTCGTGCGTCGTGAGGATGACGCACGCACCGCGGTCACGCAGGCTTCCGATCACCTCTCGGACCGCGACGCGGCCCTCGGGGTCGACGCCGGCGGTCGGCTCGTCGAGGACGAGCACCTCCGGACGACCGACGAGAGCGAGGGCGAGCGACAGGCGTGCTTGCTCGCCCCCCGAGAGGTGCCGCCAGGGAGTGCGCGCCACGGCCCGCAGCCTGACGAGGTCGAGCAGCGCCTCCGGATCTTCGGGGTCGTCGTAGTACGAGGCGAAGAGGCGGAGCGCGCGCGCCGGCCCGAGCATCGGGTAGACGCCGCCGCGCTGGAGCATGACCCCGATGCGCGCGGCGAGGGCTCGGTGGTCGGCGACCGGATCGAGGCCGAGCACCCGGATGGTGCCCGACGCCGGACGGCGGTACCCCTCGAGGCACTCGACGGTGGAAGTCTTTCCTGCGCCGTTCGGGCCGAGGATGCACAGGACCTCGCTGCGCCGCGCGACGAAGGAGACACCGTTCACCGCGGTGCGCGTCCCGTAGCGAACGACGAGGTCCTTGCACTCGACGGCGGGCGCGGCGCGTCCGCCGTGCCTCGTGGCGTCATCGGCCCGGATCACGCGGCCACGCTACTGTCGGCGGGCAAATGATCGACATCCGCCTCGTCCGTGACGACCCCGAGCGCGTGAAGGCCGCGCTTTCGAGGCGGGGGATCCCCTCTCGGGACGTCGACGCCCTCGTGATCCTCGACCGGAACCACCGAGCGGCCCTCGCACGTCAAGAGGCGCTGCGCGCCCGCGTGAAGGCGCTGTCTCGAGAGGTCGCTCAGGCGAGGAGGCAGGGCGACGCCGACAGGGCCGTTCAGCTCGCCGACGAGAGCCGCCGCGTAGGGGAGGAGGAGAAGGCCGCGGCCCAGGAATCCGACCGCCTGTCGGCCGAGCTGCAGTCGCTGCTGCTCACCACGCCGAACCTGCCGGCTCGGGACGCCCCAGACGGTGCCGGACCCGATGACAACGTCGAGCTCCGCCGCTGGTGGCCAGGCAAGGACGACGGAGCCCCCGAGCCCGTCGCTGCCGAGCATCAGCGTGTGCCGCACTGGGACTCGGGCCTCTCCCTCGGCATCCTGGACATGGCGCGGGGCGCGCGCCTCGCGGGGTCGATGTTCCCCCTCTACCGCGCGGAGGGGGCACGGCTGGTGCGGGCGCTCACGTCGTTCGCGCTGTCGCGCCACGCGGACGCCTTCGAGGAGATCCGGCCACCGACGCTGGTGCTCACCGAGACGATGACCTCGACCGGGCACCTCCCGAAGTTCGCCGACGAGGCGTACCACATCGAGCGTGACGACCTCTGGGCGATCCCCACCGCCGAAGTGCCGCTCACGTCGATGCACCGCGGCGAGATCCTCGACGAGGCCGACCTGCCGGTCCGTCTGACCGCGGTGACGCAGTGCTTCCGCCGTGAGGCTGGCGCTGCGGGCCGGGACACGAGGGGCCTGCTGCGCGTGCACGAATTCGAGAAGGTGGAGCTCTTCGCCTACACCACGCCCGCGCAGGCGCCGGCGGTCCACGCGGACATCCTGTCCAGAGCGGAGGGTCTGATCCGCGAGCTCGGGCTCCCCTACAGGGTGGTCGACCTGTGCACGGGTGACCTCGGGACGTCGTCGGCGCGGACCTTCGACCTCGAGGTCTACGCGCCAGGGTCGGACCGGTGGCTCGAGGTCTCTTCGGTGAGCTGGTTCGGCGACTACCAGGCGCGCCGAGCGAACGTGAGGTTCCGGCCCGCCGACGGCAGTCCCCCGGTGCTCGTCCACACCCTCAACGGGTCCGCCCTGGCCTGGTCGCGCATCTGGGCCGCGCTGGTCGAGTGGGGGCGGCAGCCGGACGGCTCGGTGCAGCTTCCCGACGTGCTGGCTCCGTGGCTCGGGCCCGCGCCTTCGATCCGGCCACGCTGAGCCGCGGCGCCGATCGCCGGTCTCAGGGCCGGTGTTCGTTGCCGCCGGGTGCGTCGAAGCGGTAGCCGACACCCCGCACCGTCGTGATGAGGGACGGGCGAGAGGGATCGACCTCGATGCGAGACCGGATCCGCTTCACGTGCACGTCCAGCGTCTTCGTGTCCCCGATGTAGTCGGAGCCCCACACGCGGTCGATCAGCACGTCGCGAGTGAGCACCCGCCCGGCGTTCTCGACGAGGAGCGCGAGCAGCTCGAACTCCTTGCGTCGGAGACGGACCTCGTCGCCCCGGACGAAGACCCGCCTGGTGTCGAGGTCGACGCGCACGTCCCCTGCCTCCCGGTACCCCTCCTCGGGCTCGGGCACGTGACGGTCCCCTCCGCCGCCTTCGGCGCGCCCTGGGACGCCGCGCCGGAGCACCGCGCGGATGCGGGCGACCAGCTCGCGCAGGCGGTAGGGCTTGGTGACGTAGTCGTCGGCCCCGACCTCGAGACCGACCACCGTGTCGATCTCGGCCGACTTCGCGGTGACCATGATGATCGGGACGTTCGAGCGGCTCCGGATGGTGCGGCAGACGTCGATCCCCGACACCTTCGGCAACATCAGATCGAGGAGGATGACGTCGGGCTTCGCCTCGTCGAAGAGCCGCAGCGCCTCTGCGCCGTCGCGAGCCACGGTGACCTGGAAGCCCTCACGACCCAGCCCCACGACGAGCGCATCGACGAACGACTCCTCGTCCTCTGCGAGGAGGATGTTGATAGGTCGGGCACCGGTCGTCATCGCATGCTCCTGCACGAAGGCTACAGGGGCGGCTCCTCTGCCGTGCCGTGGCCAGCGCCGGAGCGGCTTCCGGCGCTCAGCCGTTCCTGTCCGTCGGCAAGGGCAGGACGAGGGTGAACGTCGACCCTTCACCCTCACGCGACTCCACCTCCACCCAGCCGCGGTGATTGCTGGCGACGTGCCGGACGATGGAGAGCCCGAGGCCCGTGCCCCCCGTGTCGCGGCTGCGTCCTTGGTCGACGCGGTAGAAGCGCTCGAAGATGCGGTCGAGGTCGCGCGCCGGGATTCCCACCCCGTGGTCGACCACCGAGATCCGCACCGTGTTCCTCGAGGGAGGCATCGGCGCCTCCTCCGCTGCGCCTCCGCCGTTCGTCGCCTGCGCCGGCGGCTGGGGGAGCGGCTCAGCAGCCTGCGACCCCTCACCTTGCTCTGCAGCGGGCCCCCGGAGCGCTGGCGCCTCGGGCGCGGCTGGCGCCTCGGGCGCCGGGGATGCCCCGGGCACGGTGGATGCCCCGGGCACGGTGGATGCCGTGGGCGCGGTGGATGCCGTGGGCACGGTGGATGCCGTGGGCACGGTGGATGCCCCGGGCATGTTCGCGGTGTGCGCCGACGGCGTCGATGTGGCGATGCTCGATGCCACGCGCGCCGAAGTCTCCGCGCTCGAAGCGCCCAGCCGGCTCACGTCGTGCCCAGCGCCCGGCTCCCCCCCGGCTGCCCTCCCAGTCCACGCGTCCGGGCTCGGTGTGGGACGAACCGAACGGACCATGCCAGCGCTCCAGGAGCCGGGGGTCTCGAGGGTCGAGGGCGCCACCTTGGCGCTGACGGTCACCGTGCTCCCGTCGTAGGAGTAGTTGACCGCATTCTCGACGAGCGCGTGCATCGCAGAGACCAGCTGCCGCCGGTCGCCGAGCACCACGACCTGGGGCTCCGGCTCGTCCATGGTGATCGTGATGTTTCGCTGCTCGGCCGTCGCCCGCACGCGCTCGACCGCCTCGGCCATCACGAGGTTCACGGGGACGGGCTCGCGTGGCGGCGCCTCCTCGGACTCGATGCGGCTCAGGTCGAGCAGGTCGTCGATGATGCGGCTCACCCGGAACGCTTCGGTGTGGATCCTGCTCGCGAGCCGCCGCGCCACGTCTTCGTCGGGCTCGGCGACGAGAGTCTCGGCGAGCAGTCCCAGCGCGCCCATGGGCGTCTTCAGCTCGTGGCTCACGTTGGCGACGAAGTCGCGCCGGATCTCTTCGAGACGCCGTCGTTCGGAGACGTCCTCGATGACCGCGATCACCCCCAGCGGTCGCCGGCCGTCGTCGATGAGCTGCGCGCGGACGGTGAGCGTACGGCGGGGAGGTCCGTAGAGATCGAGCGTCCGCTCGGCGGCTCCGGTGTCCCATGCATCCTCGAGGAGCTCGGTGACCACCTGCGCCGCGAGTGCGTCGCCGTGGCGGCTGGTCATCAGCGCGTCGGCTCGCGTGTTGCGGTAGACGACGGCGCCGTTCTCGTCGCAGAGCACGACGCCCTGGGGGAAGGTGTCCAGAGATCGCCGGAGCCGGATCGCGTCGGCGCTCGCCTCCGCGACTGCCTCGGTCGCCGCACCGGTCACCTGCTCGAGGTAGGAGAGGGCCGTCTCGAGGCTTGCGTTCTCGTCAGGCGAGTCGAGACCGAGCCGGGAGCCGAGTGCGGTGAGCCGCTGCGAGAGCGCGCGCCGGCCCGAGTGCCGGCCGACCAGGAGGGCAAGGACGGTGGCAGCGACGAGGATCGCAGCCCCGATGCCGTAGACCTCGGGAGCGCGGAGGCCGTGCGAGGCCGCGCCGAACCACACGGCGGACCAGCGAGCCCTGGTGACGCCGGGACCGAACCCGTGGCAGCGGAAGTCCAGGGCATTCACGCCTTCACCCCTTCACGCCCTTCTGTCCCTGGTCACCACGTCCTCAGCATGACAGCCACGTCCTTGCGCCGCGGGCATTTCCGCTTCGGGCGGAGGTCGTCAGTAGTCGGAGCGAAAGAACATGAAACAGCTTGAAAAGGATTGAGATAGCAGGATAGGATGTAGAGCCTCGGGCGGGAAGGCCCGACCGGAAGGAGCGCAATGGATGTCATAGGAGTAGCGAGCGAGCTCCAGCGTGCCGCCTCGCTGGCTGCCCGAGGATCGGCGGCGGAACAGAGGGCGCACCGGGTGGCGCTGCTGAGCGTGGTGACACCTGCGAAGTTCCATCCGACAGCCAACGTGCTGCCGGGCGGGTCGACCTTGCTCGCACTGATCAACGGCATCGCCGGGTGGGCGGTGCTGCTCGCACTCGCGGGTCTCGTCATCGGGGCCGCTCTTTGGGCCATCGGCTCGCACTCGCAGAACTACCAGCAGTCCTACGTCGGCAGAAGGGCCGTGCTCGTGTCGGGGATCGCGGCCTTACTGATCGGCGCGGCGCCGACCCTCATCAATTTCTTCTTCAACACCGGCCACCACATCGTCAACCCCCTTCCCCAGTGATCGGAACGTGGCCTGTCCCATTCCGCTGAACCTCGTCTGCGACGCGGCCGGCAGCGCGTCGTCCGCGGTCGCCGCCGGAGCCCTTTCCGCTGTCGCCGGCTGGGTCGTCGGGGGAGCGACGTGGCTCCTGCAGGCGCTCGGGAGCGCAATCTCCTCGACGACGACGGTCAACCTCCATTCGCCGTGGTTTCTGCTCCATCTCCGGGTCATGCTCGCGGTGGCGGGCTTCGCTGCCGTGCCGATGCTCGCCCTCGCAGCGGTGCAGGCCATCTACCACCAGAGCGCCGCGGGGCTCGTCCGTGCCGTGTTCGTCCACCTCCCGCTCGCGGGGCTGCTGTCCGCGGCGGCGGCCCAGCTCGTGCAGCTCGCGCTCGGAGCGACCGACGCGCTGTGCGCGACGGTCACGAGCAGCACCGGCGGGGAGCTCGACAAGGCGCTCGGGTCGATCGGGACGGCACTGTCGCACGAGCCCACTCCGTTACCGACCTTCGTGATGACGATCGGTGCCCTGCTGATCGTGTCGGGTGCCTTCGTGCTGTGGCTCGAGCTGCTGATGCGGTCGGCAGCCATCTACGCCGCTGTGCTCTTCCTCCCGCTCGCGTTCGCGAGCCTCGTGTGGCCCGCGGTCTCGCACTGGTGCCGGCGTCTGGTCGAGACGTTGACCGCGCTCGTGCTCTCGAAGTTCGTGGTCGTCGCGGTGCTGTCGCTGGCAGTCGGGGCAGTCAGCTCCGGCGCGGGGTTCTCCACGGTCCTCGCGGGAGGGGCGCTGCTCCTGCTCGCAGCGTTCACGCCGTTCACCCTGCTCCGCCTCGTTCCGCTCGTGGAAGTCGGCGCTGCGCTGCAGCTCGAAGGCGCACGTCAGCGCGTCCGTAGCGCGTGGGGTCGGGCGCCCGACAGCGCGGTCGGCTTCGCCTTGCGCCAAGCGCGTGAGCACGGGGCGCACCGAGAGACAGTTCCCGCCCCGGTCACACCGGGTGCTCCAGGAACCGGGACGACAGTGGACCCGGGCGTTCCCGGATCGGATGGGGGAGGCCGACCCGGCTCCGCAGGCCCGTACGGCCCCCTCGGACCGGGCGAACCCTTCGCCCCTCAGGGGCCACGGGCGCACTCGGGCGGCACCGGGCCTGGCGGCGGCGCGGTAGTGGCGGGCGCCGACGTCCTCGCCGGCCCAACGGCCGGCGAGACAAGAGCGACGGGTCTCGACGGCGGGGCAGGGCAGAGCCGGCTGCTCCCCCTGGGCCCCATGCCGCGGGAGTGGCTTCCCCCGGGAGACCTCACGTGCCCGCCGGGGACGATCCCGGTGTGGGAGGGCTCTCCAGAGAGCGTCATCGCCGCCCTCGAGTCGGATCGTCGACCGCACCGGGTCGAGCCCGACGGGTACGGCGGCATCATCCCGGGCGTCGCGTCGCCGCTATGGGGAGGCACAGAGCCGCTGAGCCGGTTCGAGCCGGGGCCGAAGGACGACTGGGGGGCGTGGCACTTGACGGACGAGCTCGGCGAGGACGATTTCGTCGACGGATCCGCGCCGAGCGGTGAGCCGGATCGACCTTTCCACGAGGGAGGCGACCGAGAGTGACGCCGACGGGGGAAGCGCCAGGGCGGCGGACCAGGTACCGCTTCGGGCCGCTCGAGCAGCGGGGATTGATCGCGGGGTGGCGGGGCGGTCAGATCGCGGTCGTCGCGGGCGGCGTGACGGCCGCGATCGTCGTGCTGCGTCAGCGGCCGACGCTCCCTGCGATCGCGATCGCGCTCGTGGCCGTCGCGCTCTGCGTAGCTGCGGCGTGGTGGCCGATCGCGGGCCGCACCGCAGAGCAGTGGCTCCCGACCGTGGCGCGCTGGGGGGCCTCTGGGGCAGGCGGCGGACGTCGTCGGCATGCCGGGATCGACAAGAGAGGCCACTGTCTCGGTCCGGACGGGGCTCCGTGCCTCGCAGGGGGGCTCGCCAGGAACCCGCTCCCTCCAGGGGGCCAGGCGGCGGGGAACCTCCGGGCGAGCGGCGCGCGCGACATACGCCAGAAGGCTGGCAGGCGGGCGGCGCCGGGCTCGGCTTCGGGCCGTCGAGGGGTGTTCGCGGGGCTGCACGTTCTCGGGTTCGACGTGCGAGAGGGGCAGGAGACCGCTGCCGTCGTCTACGACGAGCGCTCGAGGACCTACACCGCGGTGCTGGAGCTCCTCGGGCACAGCTTCGCCCTCCTCTCCGGAGAGGAGAAGGAGCGACGAGTCGCCTCGTGGTCATCGGTGCTGAGCTCGCTCGCTCGTGAGCGCTCGGTGGTGCACCGCGTGCAGTGGCTGGCTGCGACGGTTCCGGACGACGGCGCAGCGGTGCGCGACCACCTCGCGACGCGCGCCGCCATGCCCGAGGACGCTGCGGCCCGCCGCTCTTACGCCGCGCTGCTTCGGGATGCCGGAGGCGAGACGTGCCGGCACGACGTGCATCTCGCAGTCCAACTGCGAGCGACGGGCGCTGCCGCGCGCGCCATGCGGTCGATGGGAGGCGGTGAGCGCGCTGCGTGCGTGCTGCTCGCCCGCGAGGTGGCATCGCTGCGTCAGCAGCTCGCATCCGCGGACGTCCCCGTGGAACGCGTCCTCGACGAGCGCGCGCTCGCGGCGTTGGTGCGCCGGTCGGTCGACGCAGAGGCGCGGGGAGGGCGTGGATGCCCCCCCTGTGGAGTCGCGTGGCCATGGCCGCTCGTCACGGAGGCCGAATGGGGGGCGCTGCGAGCCGATGGCAGTTGGCACTCGACCTACTGGATCGCCGAGTGGCCCCGAGTGGACGTCGGCCCCGAATTCCTGAGCCCCCTGCTGCTCGGCTCGGTTCGCCGCACCGTCGCCGTGGTGATGGAACCGCTCAGTCCCGCACGAGCGGTGCGACAGACGGAACGCGCACGGACTGCTGACGTCGCCGACGCAGAGCTGCGCCGCCGGGGCGGATTCCTCGCCACGGCGCGGCGTGCCCGAGAGGCCGAGGTCGCGGTCCGACGAGAAGAGGAGCTGGCGGACGGCCATGCGTCCCTCCGATTCTCAGGCTACGTCTCGGTGAGCGCGCCGTCTCGCGAACAGCTGGCTGCGGCGTGCGACTCGACCGAGCACGCGGCCTCGCAGTGCCGGCTCGAGCTACGGCGCCTCTACGGCGACCAGGAGGAAGCGTTCATGTGTACGCTCCCGCTCGCCCGCGGCCTTGGCTGAACTTCAGTCGCTACTTCAGTGGCTCGGCGTCTCCGCCGCCGGCGGGCCCGGCGGTTGGTCGTCCGTGACCGTGGGGACCTCCGTGCTCAAGCCCTGCGGCCAGTGGACGAGCGCGAAGAGCTGCCACAGCTTGACGAAGCTCTCCGACGGCACCGGCAGGGAGCTCTTCAGGCGGACGGGCCGGCCATCGGCCGCGGGAACGGTGATGTTCGCGAACCCCAAGTGTTCGTAGACATGCAGAGGGCCGGTGAGCTCGGCCGCCCGGCGGACCTCGAGCTTCGGGTCCGCCACGAGGAAGTCGTCGACCGTCCACTCGGAGATCGAGCTCGCGAAGCGTTCCGCCTCCTTCACGAGGTCCAGGTTGGCATGCTCGATCCTGCCGGCCTTGTAGACCCAACGAGCCACGGCTGCCGGCGGCAGCACCATGTGCAACCCGAACATCGGCACGGTCGACATCGGCGCGTCGTCGGTCGGCCGGATGGCCAGTGCGTCGGCGAAGAGGTAGAGGAGCGCTGGCGCCTGCCGAGGTCCATGGAAGTGCCCAGCAGGCAGGGACAGGTGCATCCCGAGCACGTGGCCGACGAGTGCGCGCGCACCGTCGAGGCCGGTTGGGACGATCTCGAGCGCGATCGCACGCGCCGCATGCCCGAGCTCGACCGCGGCGTGCTGCTCGTCCTGCTTGCCGG
>JAKBTL010000066.1 GCA_021844425.1 Actinomycetes bacterium
GGGCCGTGTCTCAGTCCCAGTGTGGCTGATCGTCCTCTCAGACCAGCTACCCGTCGTCGCCATGGTGAGCCGTTACCTCACCATCAAGCTGATAGGCCGCGAGCCCCTCCCGAAGCAGAAACCCTTTCCTCATCGGACCATGCGGTCCGATGGGGGCATCCGGTATTAGCACCGGTTTCCCGGTGTTATCCCAGTCTTCGGGGCAGGTTGCTCACGTGCTACTCACCCGTTCGCCACTAGGTCTTCACCGGTGTTGCCACCGGATGGACCTCGTTCGACTTGCATGTATTAAGCACGCCGCCAGCGTTCGTCCTGAGCCAGGATCAAACTCTCCATCGAGACTCCTGCGCCGGCCCCGAAGGACCTGCGCGAAGAATCAGAGAGCCGGCCGGGACCGACTCGACGTCACCGGCCGACGACAGGCCGGGAGGACGCGCTCAGAGAGCGCTTCTCGCGACCTGCCACTGCTGCATTGCTTTGACGTACGGCACCGGGACGTTCGCCCGGAGCCGCCCGCACTGGCTTTTGGCTCTCGCTCTTCCGTTTTCAAGGAACGACCAGGCACTCGCCCCGACGGGGCGTCGGTGCCGGTTCCCGAACCTGACCGCGGCGAACACTCCACCGGGTTTCGGTTCTCTCTCGCCGAGCGAGCCCAAGCGGACCGGTTCGGCGGGGAAGACTCAGTGTAGCAGCCGACCGGGAGGACGTCAACCGGTCCGCGAGCCCCGCCTCCCCATCCGCGCTCCCAAGGGAAGTGGACGAACGTCACTTCCAACGGAAGTGGACGAAGATCCTCCCGAAGTTCCTGGAGTCCTTCTCCACACGGTGGTAGCGGACCCGGACGTCCTTGCGGTCAAGGTAGCGGAGTACCCGCTTCTTCAGCTGACCCGAGCCCTTGCCCGGGATGATCTCGACGAGCGTGGCCTTCTTGGCCTTGGCCTCGTCCAGCACGCGATCCAGGGCGCGGTCGATCTCCTCGCCCCTGTTGTAGATGTCGTGCAAGTCGAGGACGAGCTTTGCTGCCACGGCGCTCCCGTCCGCCCGGTGCGAGGCGGCTCAGTCCCCTCCGAGCAACCCGCTCAGCCGGGATGCGAGCCACGAGGGACGCCCGCGGCTCTCCTCGGTTCGGTCAGCCAGCTGCATGCCGAGGAGCGCCGCGTTGATGCCGAGCCACCGGAGCGGCTCCGGCTCCCATTGGGGCCAGCGGTGCCCCACCCACGGCAGCGTCACCAGATCGGACTCCTTTCCGGTCACGAGGTCCGCGAGGGTACGGCCTGCGAGGTTGGTCGTGGAGACCCCGTCCCCCACGTAACCGCCCGCCCAGGCGACGCCGGACGCCCGGTCCAGGCCGACCGAGGAGCACCAGTCCCTCGGGATGCCGACGGGGCCTCCCCACTGGTGGGTGATCACCGCGTCGCGTGCTGCGGGGAAGAGGTCGACGAGGGTCCGCCGCAGCGCCTCGTGGACGGACGCGTTCTGGTCGAACGCCGGGCGCAGCGCCGAGCCGAAGTGGTACGGCGCGCCGCGTCCGCCGAACGCGAGGCGCCCGTCCGCAGTCCGCTGCCCGTAGATCACGAGGTGCCGCAGATCGGAGAAGGTCTCTCGGGCCTCGAGACCCGCCTCCTTCCAGAACGCGTCGTCGAGCGGCTCCGTCGCGATCATGAGCGAGTAGACGGGCGCGAGCGTCCTGCGCTCGCCGGGCAGCGTCGGCGTCCACGCCTCGACCGCGCGCACGACGACATCCGCGCGCACGGTCCCGCGCGCGGTGACGGCCTCGGGGCGGCGTCCTGCTCCCCCGGGCCGGATCGCGAGCACCGGGGTGCCCTCGTAGAGGTGGACCCCCCGGCGCTCCACCGCGTCCGCCAGCCCGCGTGCCAGGCGGGCTGGGTGGACCGCCGCGCAGTGCGGGGTGTACGTGGCGCCGAGCACCCGGGTCGCGCCGATGCGCTCCTGGGCAGCACCGGCGTCGAGCCACACCAGGTCCGCCTCGGTCACTCCGAGACGACGTGCCTCGGCAACCTCCTGCTTGCCCCGCACGACCTGCGCGGGTCCTCGAGCCGCGGCGACCGTGCCTCCCTTGGCGAAGTGGCAGTCGATCCCGTCCTCCGCGGCGGCGCTCCCCACCTCGTCGACCGTCTCCTGCATGGCCGCCCGCATGCGGCGCGCCGCGTCGGCGCCGTGCCTGGCGGCGAGCTTGGCGTCGGACGCGGCGAACAGCGCCGAGCACCATCCGCCGTTCCGTCCCGACGCGCCGTAGCCGGCCACCTCCGCCTCGAGCACCACGACGCGCAGGCTCGGGTCCGCCATCGCGAGGTACCGCGCGGTCCACAGTCCCGTGTAGCCGGCGCCGACGACGGCGACGTCGACGTCCATGTCGGCCGGCAGGCCCGGACGGGCGCGCACCGGCTCCGGCAGGGTGTCCCACCACAACGACGCGCCGCGATGCTCACGAGGCCCGAGAGCACGCGCGCCCATCTGACCCCCTGCCACCGCGCGCTCAGATCCGCCGCTGCGCTTCGGTGAGCACGCCGCGCAGGATCTGGACCATGAGGTCGATCTCCTCGTGGCCGATGATGAGCGGCGGCGACAGCTGGATCACCGGGTCGCCGCGGTCGTCGGCGCGGCAGATGAGGCCGGCGTCGAAGAGCGCGGGGGAAAGGAAGCCCCTGAGCAGGCGCTCGCACTCGTCGTCGTCGAAGGACTCCCTCGTCGCCTTGTCCTTCACGAGCTCGATGCCGTAGAAGAATCCCTCGCCGCGCACGTCCCCGACGATCGGCAGGTCGTAGAGCGTCTCGAGCGACGAGCGGAAGTAGTCGCGGTTCTCGCGCACGTGGTCGAGGATGTGCTCGCGCTCGAAGATGTCGAGGTTCGCGAGCGCCACCGCGCAGCTCACGGGGTGCCCGGCGAAGGTGAAGCCGTGGGCGAAGCTCTCGTTGCCCTGGAGGAAGGGCTCGACGAGCTTGTCGCTCGCGATCATCGCCCCGAGCGGCGCGTAGCCGCTCGTGAGCCCCTTGGCGACGGTGATGATGTCGGGCACGTAGTCGAAGCGCTGCGAGCCGAAGTACTCGCCGAGCCGCCCGAAGGCGCAGATCACCTCGTCGGAGACGAAGAGCACCCCGTAGCGGTCGCAGATCTCCCGCACCCGTGCGAAGTACCCCGGAGGGGGCGGGAAGCACCCCCCGGCGTTCTGCACAGGCTCCAAGTAGACGGCCGCCACCGTCTCGGGGCCCTCGCGCTCGATCGTGCGCTCGATCTCGTCGGCGGCCCAGCGGCCGAAGGCCTCGATGTCGTCGCCGTGCTCGGGAGCCCGGTAGAAGTTCGTGTTGGGCACCTTGACCGCACCGGGCATGAGCGGCTCGAAGGGCGTGCGGATGCTCGGGATCGAGGTGATCGCGAGCGCCCCCATGCTCGTCCCGTGGTAGGCGATGTCGCGGCTCAGCACCTTGTAGCGCCACGGCTCCCCCTTCAGCCGGAAGTACTGGCGGGCGAGCTTCAGCGCGGACTCGACCGACTCGGAGCCCCCCGAGGTGAAGAACACGTGCTCGAGGTCGCCGGGGGCGAGCTCTGCGAGCCGGTCGGCGAGCTCGATCGCCCTCGGGTGCGCGTAGGTCCACAGCGGGAAGTAGGCGAGCTCGCCTGCCTGCTTGGCCGCGGCCTCCCCCAGCTCGTAGCGACCGTGGCCGAGCTGGCTCACGAAGAGCCCGGCGAGACCGTCGAGGTAGCGCTTGCCGTGCTGGTCCCAGACGTAGGGGCCCTCGCCGCGCACGACCACCGGCACCTCGTGCTGGTCGTTGTAGATCCCCATGCTCGTGAAGTGCATCCACAGGTGCCGCCGTGCGCGCTCGCTCAGCTGGTCGCCCCAGCCGTCGCTTTGGAATTCCACGGTGTTGGTCTCGTGCTCGGAAGTCATCTGCTCCCCCAGGAGTAGGTCTGCTTGGCAAGTTTCAGGTACACGAAGGACTCGGTGCTCCGCACGCCAGGCACCGAGCGGATCGAGTCGTTGAGCAGCCGGAAGAGGGCGTCGTCGTCTCGGCAGACGATCTCGACGAGGAGGTCGAACGAGCCGGCGCACATCACCACGTAGTCGACCTCGTGGAGCTCGGACAGCTTCTCGGCGACGATCCGGACGTCGCCTTCGACACGAACCCCGACCATCGCCTGGCGATGGAACCCGAGCTGCAGAGGGTCGGTGACCCCCACGATCTGGATGACCCCCGCCTCGCGGAGGCGCTGGACCCGCCTTCGGACCGCAGCCTCCGACAAGCCGACCTCCTCGGCGATCGCGCCGTAGGGAAGGCGGCCGTCGCGCTGGAGCGCCTCGATGATCGCCCGGTTCGCGTCGTCCAGCAGCCCCGACGGGCCCGTGCCGAGGAAGCTCTCGCCGTGAGCGCCGGTATCCCTGCCGTCGCCATTGGCACCGCCGCGGGGCTCCATCGGGTTCACTCGGGCTCCATCCTGGTCTCGTCACACGCCTGCACTGGGTCGAGCGCGGGGTGCACGACGAATTCTGTCACATTTTCGCCAATCGTCAAGCGATTTGGTCGTCAACCGCCGGATCACCCGCGTAAAGCGCTCCGCTCGCTTGTCAACACCCGAGAAATCTGAGATCGTGGTGACCTGCGGGTCGACGCCGACTCCCGTCCCCGAGCGGGCACGGAGCGGCTCTCGCCGACCTACCGACCGAGGCAACGAGGCAACCAGCCATGCAGGGGAGGACGCGATGAGCCCACACGAGGACACGGGCACGCTCGAGCGGCTGTCGAATTTCGTGAACGGGGCGCACGTCGAGGCCGACGGCCCGATGGCGCCGGTGATCGACCCGTGCACGGGCCATGCGTACGCCGAGGCGCCGGTATCGAGCGCGGCCGACGTCGACCGCGCCGTTGTCGCAGCGGCGAAGGCGTTCCCGCAGTGGCGGGACCAGGCTCCGAGCCAGCGAAGCCTCGCGTTGTTCCGGATCGCCGACGCGATCGAGAGCCGGGCTGACGAGCTCGTCGCGGTGGAGTCGCGCAACACCGGCAAGCCAGTCCACCTGGTGATCTCCGAGGAGATCCCGCCGATGGTGGACCAGATCCGGTTCTTCGCAGGAGCGGCCCGCATGCTCCACGGGCTCTCGGCGGGCGAGTACATGGCCGGCCACACCTCGATGATCCGCCGAGAGCCCGTCGGCGTCTGCGCGGCGGTGACGCCGTGGAACTACCCCATGATGATGGCGGTGTGGAAATGGGCCCCCGCGCTGGCGGCTGGGAACACGATGGTGCTGAAGCCCTCCGACACCACGCCCGCGTCCATGCTGCTCATGGCGGAGATCATGGCGGAGCACCTGCCGCCCGGCGTCCTCAACGTCGTATGCGGAGACCGCGACACCGGACGCGCCCTGGTCGCGCACCCTACGCCGGCGATGGTGTCGGTGACCGGGAGCGTCCGTGCAGGGATGGAGGTCGCAGGGTCTGCTGCCGCGACGCTCAAGCGCGTCCACCTCGAGCTCGGCGGGAAGGCCCCCGTGATCGTGTTCGACGACGCGGACGTCGAGGCGACCGCGGCAGGCATCGCCGACGCGGGGTACTTCAATGCGGGGCAGGACTGCACGGCGGCGACCCGCGTGCTCGCGGGACCCCGGGTCCACGACGACCTGCTGGCTGCGCTCGCGCAGGACGCCAAGGCGAAGAAGACGGGCCCGCCCGACGACGACTCGTGCGCGTACGGCCCGCTCAACAACGCGAACCAGCTCGCACGCGTCCGAGGGTTCATCGAGCGCCTCCCGGACTACGCGGAGGTCCTCACCGGAGGCACGCAGGTCGGGACAGCCGGCTACTTCTTCGCACCGACGGTCGTGGGCGGGCTCCATCAGGACGACGAGATGATCCAGCAGGAGGTCTTCGGCCCGGTGATCTCCGTGCAGAAGTTCTCCGACGAGGAACAGGCGCTCGCCTGGGCGAACGGCGTGGACTACGGGCTCGCATCGAGCGTGTGGACGAAGGACCACGGCCGCGCCATGCGGATGGCCAAAGGGCTCGACTTCGGGTGCGTGTGGATCAACACGCACATCCCGCTCGTCGCCGAGATGCCCCACGGCGGCTTCAAGAAGTCCGGGTATGGCAAGGACCTCTCCATGTACGGGTTCGAGGACTACACCCGCGTGAAGCACGTGATGAGCAACATCCTGGCCTGATCGCCCGTCCGAGCGCGGACCAGCCGAGACAAGACGGAAGACACGACGAGAAGGAGCCGCCCACCGTGATCATCGGTGTGCCCAAGGAAGTGAAGAAGGACGAGTACCGGGTCGCCATCACCCCGGCGGGCGTGCGGGAGCTGACGTCTGCCGGGCACATCGTCCACCTCGAGCAGGGCGCGGGCGAAGGCTCCTCGATCCCCGACGCCGAGTACGCGGCGACCGGGGCGAAGATCGTCCCCGACGTCGACGAGGTGTGGGGCGGCTCGGACATGGTCTTGAAGGTGAAGGAGCCTGTCGCCGAGGAGTACCACCGCCTCAGCCTCCGCTCCGACCAGGTGCTCTTCACGTACCTCCACCTGGCCGCGTCGCGGGAGTGCACCGACGCGCTGATCGCGGCGGGCAACGTGGCGATCGCCTACGAGACGGTCAGGCTCCCCGACGGCTCGCTCCCGCTTCTCACCCCCATGAGCGAGGTCGCCGGGCGCATGTCCCCGCTCGTCGCCTCGCACCACCTCATGCGCCCCGGCGGCGGGCGCGGCACGCTCGTGTGCGGCGTGCCCGGCGTCGAAGCGGCGAAGATCGTGATCCTCGGTGCAGGCGTCGCGGGGATGGCGGCCGCCACCCTCGCGGTCGGGCTGCACGCCAGCGTGTACATCCTCGACAAGAACCTCGAGCGCCTCCGCCAGGTCGACCATCACTTCCGAGGCGCGCTCGAGACCGTCGCCTCGAGCACCCACGCCGTCGAGGAGCAGTGCCTCGACGCCGACATCGTGATCGGCGCGGTGCTCGTGGTGGGCGCCCGGGCTCCGAAGCTCGTGAGCGACGACCTGGTCGCCCGCATGCGACCCGGCTCCGTGCTCGTCGACATCTCGGTGGACCAGGGCGGATGCTTCGAGTCGACGCGTCCCACCACGCACTCGAACCCGACGTTCCTGGTGCACGACTCGGTCTTCTACTGCGTCGCCAACATGCCCGGCGCGGTCCCCCACTCCTCCACCTATGCCCTCGCCAACGCGACGCTGCCCTATGCCCTCGAGCTCGCCAACAACGGCTGGCAGGACGCGGTCCGGATGGACGAGCCGCTCTCCCTAGGGGTGAACGTCGTGCACGGCAAGATCACCTGCGAGCCGGTCGCCGACGCGCACGGGCTCGAGCACGCGCCCCTCGCGCAGCTGCTCTGACGAGAGGCTCGACGCCTGTTTGGCGCCGCTCAGGAGACGTAGCGGCTTCCGGCGACCCAGAACCGCCACTCGGCGTCGGCCGCCTTCTTGATCCCGACGCGGGGTCCGGCCGCGAGGCGCCCTGCTCCCGGCGGAGGCGCGCCGTCGTCGAGCAGCCGAACAGGCGATGTCGGCTCGCAGAGGTCCACACCGTCGTGCTCCTTCGTGATTCCGAGCGCGACGGTCAGGTTCGCAGGGCCCCTGCACAGGTCGCGCTCGCGAAGCGCCGACCCCGGACGCCGTCGAGCGGCGCGCGCGGAGGTCATCTCCTCGACCCCGGCAACCGGCTCGAGCGCCCGCAGGAGCACCGCCCCTGCGACGCCCTCTTCGTCGCAGACGACGTTCGCACACCAGTGCATGCCGTAGGTGAAGTAAACGTAGAGCAGACCGGCACGTCCGAACATCGTCGCGTTGCGCGCGCTGCGGCCCCGATAGGCGTGCGAGGCAGGGTCGGACGCGCCGCGGTACGCCTCGACCTCCACGACGCGAGCCACCCGGCTGCCGTGCACGAGCAGCTTGCCGAGGAGGAACGGCGCGACCTCGAGCGGGTCGGCCGCGAGCGCCGCTCGTGCCACCGGACGGCTCCGAGGCTCGGTCAATGCCGCTACGCGGTCACTCGCGAGGCACGGGGCTCTCGGCGTGCGCGGACCCCGGCGCTGCATCCGGCACGGGCGCGGCCCGCAGGGTCTGGACGTGGATGGCGAGGCGCGACCGGTCGACGTCGAGCCTGCGGACGAAGCGTTCGGTCTGCTCGCCCACCGGGAGCGGTCCGGCGCCTCCCGGCGTCGTCCGCCGGGTGACGGCCACTCCGGGCTCGAGCAGCTTTGCACCGGCCTCACCGAGATCAGGGTGGGCCTGGACCAGCTCCACCAGCGGCACGTGGCGCGCGATGGACTCGCGCACCAGCCCTGCCACGAGGGCGTGCGCCTTGCGGAAGGGCATCCCCCTGGTCACCAGCAGCTCGGCGAGGTCGATCGCCGCCGACGCCGACGCGTCGGCCGACGCCTGCATCCGAGGCGGGTGCCACTCCGCCGTGCCGTAGACCCCTGCCAGCGCGCGTACGACCGAGCGGGCCTGGTCCAGCGCGTCGAACAGCGGCTCCTTGTCTTCCTGGAGGTCGCGGTTGTACGCGAGTGGAAGCCCCTTCAGCGTCGCGAGCATCCCCGCGAGATGGCCGATGAGCCTCCCCGACTTCCCCCTGGCCAGCTCGGCCACGTCGGGGTTCTTCTTCTGGGGCAGCATCGAGCTGCCGGTCGCATACGCGTCGTCGAGCGTGCAGAAGCCCCACTCCTCGCTCGACCACAACACGATCTCCTCCCCCATGCGCGAGAGGTGGACCCCGAGCAGGGCGACGTCGAACAGCGCCTCGGCGACGAAGTCGCGGTCGCTCACCGCGTCGAGAGAGTTCTCGAAGCGGGTCGAGAAGCCGAGCTGCTCGGCGACGAAGTCCGGATCGAGGGGCAAGGAGGACCCGGCGAGCGCTCCGGCGCCCAGCGGGGAGACGTCGAGACGCTCCACCGTCGCGACCAGCCTGTCCACGTCGCGCGCGAGCGCCCAACCGTGTGCCAGGAGGTGGTGCGCGAGCAGCACGGGCTGCGCGCGCTGCAGGTGCGTGTATCCCGGCAGGTACACCTCGCCGGCCTCCGTCGCACGGCCGAGCAAGACCTCTTGGAGCCGCACCGTCTCACCGGCGAGCTCGAGGAGCGCGCGCCGGGTCCACAGCCGCAGGTCGGTCGCGACCTGGTCGTTGCGGCTGCGCCCGGTGTGGAGCTTCGCGCCGACGTCCCCCGCGAGCTCGGTCACGCGCCGCTCCACCGCGGTGTGGACGTCCTCGTCCGTCGGCTCGAACGCGAACGCGCCCGAGCTGAGCTCCTTGCCCACCCGGTCCAGTGCGTCGAGCAGCGCGGACGCCTCGTCCTCGGCGAGGATCCCTGCCTTCGCGAGGCCCCGCACATGGGCCTTCGACCCGGCGATGTCGTCGACCGCGAGCCGCCGGTCGAACGACACGCTCACCGAGAGCGCTGCCACCTCATCGGCCATCCCTCCATCGAGGCGGCCCTGCCAGAGCGTCACGACTCGGCGCGCCCCTCGCCCTGGCGTGCAGCCCAGGTGGCGACCCCGAGGCCCCATAGGCGGACGAACCCCTCGGCGTCCTCGTGGCGGAAGGTGTCCCCGGTGTCGTAGGTCGCCAGCCCCCGGTCGTAGAGGGCGAGTGGGCTCCGCCGCCCGACGGCGCCGCCTGCACCCGGCGGGGAGAACCGGAGCTTCACCTCTCCGGTCACGTGGCGCTGCGACTCGGTGACGAAGGCGTCGAGGGCTTGCTTGAGCGGCGAGAACCACATGCCGTCGTAGACGAGCTCCGCCCACCGCGGCTCGAGACGCGCCTTCTCGTGCTGCAGGTCGCGTTCGAGGGTCAGGTCCTCCAAGTCCGCGTGGGCCATCAGCAGCGCGAGCGCGCCGGGGCACTCGTAGATCTCGCGGCTCTTGATCCCGACGCGGCGGTTCTCGACGACGTTCAGCCGCCCGAACCCGGTCGAACCCGCGAGCTGCCCGATCCGCACGACGAGGTCGTGGCCGGCCATGCGCTCGCCGTCGAGCGACACGGGGTTGCCCTCTTCGAAGCCGACGACGACCTCGACCGGCGTGTCGGCGGTGACCTTGGTCATCGTGAAGATGTCCTCGGGCGGGTCCGCCCAGGGGTCCTCCAGCACGCCGCACTCGATGGACTTGCCCCAGAGGTTCTCGTCGATGGAGTACACCTTCTCCTTGGTCACCGTGATGGGGATGTCCCACTTCGCGGCGTACTCGACGCTTTGCTCGCGCGTGAAGCCCCAGACGCGCGCAGGGGCGATGACGTCGAGGTCGGGGGCGAGCGCACGGGTACCGACCTCGAAGCGCACCTGGTCGTTCCCCTTCCCCGTGCAGCCGTGCGCGACCGCGTGCGCACCGTGCTCCCTGGCCGCGCGCACGAGGTGGCGCACGATCACCGGCCGGGACAAGGCGGAGACGAGCGGGTACTTGCCCTCGTAGCGGGCGTTCGCCCGCACCGCAGCGAAGCAGAACTCCTCGGCCATCTCCTGGCGGGCGTCCACCACGATCGCCTCGACGGCTCCCGCGGCGAGCGCGCGCTGACGGATCGCCTCCCAGCTGTCCACGGACGCGTCCGCCTCCTGGCCGACGTCGACCGCGACCGCGATCACCTCGGCGTCGCTGTGCTCGATGAGCCATCGCACCGCCACCGACGTGTCGAGCCCTCCGCTGTAGGCAAGCACTACTCGCCGCATCGTTCCTCCTCGCTTGTTCGATCGTCGCTTGTCCGGTCGTCGCTTGTCCGGTCGTCGCTTGTCCGGTCGTCGCTTGTCCGGTCCTCGCTTGTCCGGTCGTCGGCTGTCCCGTCGTCGGGAGTCCCGTCGTCGGGAGTCCCGTCGTCCCAGCTGGCGCCGAGCTTCGCGAGCGACGCAAGGCGCTCCGCGACGTCTCGGGCGCTGTGGCTCTCCGCGACCACCACCAGCATGGTGTCGTCTCCTGCGACCGTGCCGACGACCCCGTCGAGGCCGCTGCGATCGAGCGCCGATGCTACGACATGCGCGCAGCCTGGCGGCGTGCGCACGACGACCAGGTTGTGCGACGGCGCGACGTCCACCGCCCACTCCCCCAGCACCCGACGGAGGTGATCGACCGGCGCGATCTGCTGGGCCGGGAGCTCGGGCAGCGCGTAGGCGGTCTCACCGCCGGGGAGCCGGACCTTCTGCGCGCCGAGCTCCTCCAAGTCCCGCGACACGGTCGTCTGCGTAGCGTCGACGCCCTCGGCCGCAAGAAGCTCCACGAGGAGCTGCTGGCTCCCGATCGCCTGCTGCTCGAGCAAGCGCGCGATCCGGTGCTGGCGCTGGGTCTTGCCGAGCTTCACCGCTCCACCTCCCCCCCGCCTCCGAGCACCTCGGCCAACGCGCCCCCGAGGAGCCCGACCGCCTCGTCCACGACGTCGTCTGCGACGAGCAGCGACGGCGCCAGCCGCAAGGTGTCGGGGCGCACCGCGTTGACGAGCAGGCCGCGGGCGAGCGCCGCCGAGGCCACGTCGGCCGCGACCGGCGCGGCGAGCTGCGCCGCGAGCAAGAGGCCCTGGCCCCGGACGCCGGTCACGCCGGGAAGCCGCCGCAGGTGCCCCTCGAGGCGCGCCCCTGCTCGCCGAGCGCGTGCGGGGACGTCCTCTTTCTCCATCACCTCGAGCGTCGCGCGGGCGGCGGACATGGCGAGCGGCTGGCCGCCGAAGGTCGTGGCGTGGTCGCCGACGCCGAACGCCGCCGCCACCTCGGCGCTCGCCCAGCACGCGCCGACCGGCATCCCGTTGCCGAGGGCCTTCGCCATCGTCACCACGTCTGGGCGCAGAGGCTGGGCCTGGAAGGCGAACCACCTCCCGGTCCGGCCGAGGCCAGTCTGGACCTCGTCGCACATGAGCAGCACCCCGCGCTCGGTGCACAGCCGGCGCACGCCGGCGAGGTAGTCGGAGGAGGGGACGATCACGCCGCCTTCCCCCTGGAGCGGCTCGACGAGCACCGCGGCGACCGTCGCCGGGTCGAGCGCGGCGTCCATCGCGTCGAGGTCGTCGTAGGGCACGTGCACGAAGCCCTCGGGCAGGGGCTCGAACGGCACGTGCTTGGCAGGCTGGCCGGTCGCCCGGAGCGTGGCGAGCGTCCGCCCGTGGAAGGAGCCCCACGTGGCGACCACCACGTGGCGCCCCGGTCCCGCCCACTTGCGCGCGAGCTTCAGGGCGCACTCGTTGGCCTCGGCCCCCGAGTTGCAGAAGAACACCTGCCCACCTGCGGGCTGCTGGCCGCCCCCGACGAGACGGTCGATGGTCGCCGCGACCTCGGGCGCGAGCGCGTTGGCGTAGAGGTTCGAGACGTGCCAGAGGGTCCCTGCCTGCTCCGACACCGCACGCGCCACGTCTGGGTGGGCGTGCCCGAGCGACGTCACCGCCAGCCCGGAGACGAAGTCGAGGTACCGCCGGCCCTCGGCGTCGAAGAGCGTGCTCCCCTCTCCCCGCACGAAGACGACCGGGGGAGGCGCGTACGTGCCCATGAGCGTCATGGGACGACCATCGTGCCGACCCCGCCATCGGTGAACAGCTCGAGGAGCAGGGCGTGGGGCACGCGTCCGTCGAGCACGTGCGCCCGGCGCACTCCCGCCTGCACCGCCCGCACGCACGCCTGCGCCTTGGGCACCATCCCGCCGGCTGCGGCGCCCGATTCGACCATCTGGGAGAGCTGGTCCGCCGTCACCTGGCGCACGAGGGACGCCTCGTCCGCCGGGTCCGCGCGCAGGCCCTCCACGTCGGTCAGGAACACCAGCTTCTCGGCGCCGAGCGCCTCGGCGAGCGCGCCGGCCACGGTGTCCGCGTTGATGTTGTACGCCTGCCCGGAGGAGTCCGAGCCGATGGTCGCCACGACGGGGACGAGCCCCTCCGCGAGCAGGCGGAGCAGGATCGTCGGATCGACGCCGATCACGGTGCCCACGAAGCCGAGCCCGCCGGAGTGCGCGGCCGCGCTGATCAGCTTCGCGTCCTCTCCCGAGAGCCCGACGGCGAGCGGGCCGTGCACGTTGATCGCAGAGACGATGTCGCGGTTGACCTTACCGACGAGCACCATGCGGGCGACCTCGAGCGTGTCGGCGTCGGTCACCCGCAGACCGTCGCGGAACTCGGGCTCCTTGCCCAGGCGGCGGAGCAGGTCTCCGATCTGGGGACCGCCGCCATGGACGACGACGGGCTTGACGCCGACCGAGTGCAGCAGGACGACGTCCTGCGCGAACGACGCGAGCGGTGTCGCCTCGGAGCCTGCGAGCGCGTTGCCGCCGTACTTCACCACGACGATCGCGTCCCGGAAGCGTCGAATGTAGGGAAGCGCCTCGACGAGCATCGCGGCACGGGCAGGCTCGGGCCCCTTCACGACGTCGTCCGGTTCTCGTCGAGGTAGCCGTAGCCCAGGTCGGAGGTGAGCACCGCACCCTCGCCCTGCCCCACCCCGAGGTCGCAGCGGATGTCGACCGCCTTCCCGGCCATGTGCGCGGCGACGGCGTCGGCGTCGTGTGGCACCGCCGCGCCGCGCGCGCACACCTCGATCCCGCCGTAGGCGACCGAGGTCCGCCCGAGCTCGAAGACCACGCCGGCGGACCCCAGCTCGCTGACCACCCGCCCCCAGTACGGGTCCTCTCCGTTGAGCGAGCACTTGACCAGCAGCGAGCTCGCCACCTTGCGCGCGGCTACGTGCGCCTCTGCGTCCGACGCCGCCCCGGTGACCACGATGCGCGCCGTCTTCGTCGCTCCCTCCGCGTCGGCCACCATCTGCTCGGCGAGCGACCGGCACACTGCGCTCACCGCCGCGCCGAGCTGGTCCAACGGCACCGCGCCGGCCTCGCCGCTTGCGAGGAGGAGCACCGTGTCGTTGGTCGACGTGCACCCGTCGACGGTCATCGCGTTGAACGAGACGTCGACCGCGCCGCCGAGGAGCGCGCGCAGGGTGCTTGGCGCCGCCGCGGCGTCCGTCGTCACCACGGCGAGCATCGTCGCCATGTGCGGGGCCAGCATCGCCGCCCCCTTCGCCATGCCGCCCACCGTGCAGCGCACGCCGCCCGCGTCGACGTAGGCGACTGCTTCCTTGGGCACGGTGTCGGTGGTCATGATCGCCTCCGCAGCAGCGCGCCCCGCACGCGCGCCGGGCGCGCGGGCCGCCACGACCGGCCCTACGGCGTCGAGCACCCCAGCGGGGAACGGCACGCCGATGAGCCCCGTCTGGCATACCAGGACCTCCTCGGGCGCTGCGCCCACCTCGGCGGCGACGATCTCGCACAGCCGACGCGCCGCACGCACACCCGCAGGGCCGGTGGCCGCGTTGGCGTTCCCCGACGTGAGGACCACCGCGGCCGCCTGCCCCTCGCTCCTTCCCAGATGCTCCCGGCTCACCTGCACCGCCGCTGCAGTCGCGAGGTTCTGGGTGAACACCCCTGCGGCGGGCACCGCCTTGCCGTCGGCAGTCGCCACGATCGCCAGGTCGAGCTGTCGGGCGGCCTTGATGCCGATGGCGCCTCCGGCGGCCACGAAGCCTCGCGCAGCGGTGACGCTCACGGGTACACCGCCGCGAGCGGAAGCCCTGCACCTTCGTCCAGGCCGAGCACGAGGTTGGCGCACTGCACCGCCTGGCCGGCCGCGCCCTTCACCAGGTTGTCCAGCGCGCAGAGTGCCACGAGCCACCCGGTCCGGTCGTCCACCCTCGCGCTGACCTGGGCGGTGTTGGAGCCGCTCGTCCACTTGGTGGAGGGCGGCTCCTCGGTCACGACGACGAAACGCTCGCCTGCGTAGGCCTCAGCGAGGACGGCGAGCGCGTCCGCCGACCCGAAGCGGCGCGCCGGGCGCGCGTAGCAGGTGGCGAGCAGCCCCCTCGTCATCGGGACGAGGTGCGGGGTGAACAGCACCGGGAAGCCGAGCACCTGCTCCATCTCGGGGGTGTGCCGGTGGGTGAGCAGGCCGTAGGCGCGGTAGTCCTCGTCGACCGCGCTGAACTGAAGGCGCTCGTCGGTCGCGCGGCCCGCGCCCGAGACGCCGCTCGCGGCGTCGACGATCACGCTTCCCTCCAGGAGGCCCGCCCTCGCGAACGGCCCGAGCGCGAGCGCTGCCGCCGTGGGGTAGCACCCCGGCACCGCGACCATCCGGGCGCCGATCAGGTCGGCACGGAAGAGCTCGGGGAGCCCGTAGACGAACTCTGCCAAGAGCGAAGGGCATGCGTGCGCGTTCCCGTACCAGCGGGGGTACGCCGAGGGATCCTCCAGACGGAAGTCCGCCGCGAGATCGACGACGGCCCCGACCCGTCCCGAGAGGTCGGGGACGATCCGCTGAGACTCGCCGTGGGGCAACGCGAGGAAGACGACGTCGAGCCCCGCGAGGCGCCCAGGTTCCGTCTCCTCGTAGCGCAGGCCCGGATAGGCCGCGGTGAGCGACGGGGTGTGACGGCCGACGAGCTCGCCGGCGCTCGTGCCCGCGGTCGCGACGGCCACCTCCAGCTCCGGGTGCCCCGCGCAGAGCCGGAGGAGCTCCGTCCCGGCGTACCCCGACGCTCCGACCACTGCGGCTTTCATACTGAAAGTTTAGACAGCATCATGCATAGCTATGCAAGTCGCCGCGGGCAGCCCTGGTCGACTGCAGCGGCAGTGCATGCCGGGCTCACTCGACCAGCGCTTCGGTCGCTTCGGTGATCATCTCCATGCCCAGCGACTCCTTGTCCGCGGGCGCTTCCTGGCCATGGTGGTACTTGCCGCCCCGGAGCAGCGAGGCGACAGCACCGAGGAGGCAGGCGACGAATGCGAAGTCGAAGGCCGCGTGGAGCCCTTTGCCGAACGGTCCGCTGATGAGGCGTGGGAAGAACGAGCGCCCGGTCAGGTAGGCGTACGCGTGGCTCGAGAGCGTGTGGGCGGCCGGCCCGAGCAGCTGGGCCATGGGGTTGTAGCCCAAGAACGCCGCGAACAGGCTGCCCACCGGAGGCAAGTGCGACACCGAGGTGGCGAGCGGGGTGCTGACCCCCTGCGCGGTCAGCCCATGGAGCAACGCGCCCGGGAGGCTCGCCGCGAGGCCCAGGATCATGAGGGTGAAGAAGATGCCGATGGACAGCACCTGGGCCGACGACATGAAGGTCATCGTCATCCCGGCGCCCGCCCCGCGCTGGTCTGGCGGCAAGCTGTTCATGATGCCGGTCTGGTTCGGCGCGCCGAACATCCCCATCCCGACGCCCGTCAGGAACAGCACGGCACCGAAGCCGGGATAGGAGAAGTCGACCGGCAGGACCTGGAGCAGGACGAACGCGATGGCGGCCAATGCCAGCCCGCCGGTCGCGAACGGCCGGGCACCGTAGCGGTCGGCGAGGATCCCGCTCGTCGGTCCGGCGACGAGGAACCCGGCGGTGAGAGGGAGCATGTAGATGCCCGCCCACAGTGGGGTGACGCTGAAGCTGTAGCCGTGCAGGGGCAGCCAGATCCCCTGGAGCCAGATGATGACGATGAACATCATGCCGCCACGGCTCAGCGCGGCCAGGAGGTTCGCCCCGTTCCCGGCGGCGAACGCCCGGATCCTGAACAGGCTGAGCCGGAACATCGGCGCACGGACCCTGGTCTCGAGGAACGCGAAGCCCACCAGGACCGCGATCCCCCCGAAGATCATGGCGAGGACGAAGGGGCTCGTCCATCCCATGGTGTGCCCGCCGTAGGGAAGGAGCCCGTAGGTGATGCCCACTAGGACCATGACCAGCCCTGCGGCGAAGGTGAGGTTGCCCCACCAGTCGATGTGCGACCTGGTGCGGACCCCCGTGTCGCGGAGCTTCAGGCGCGACCAGACCGTGCCGAAGAGGCCGAAGGGGACCGACACCAAGAACACGAGGCGCCACTCGACGGGCGCCAGCAGGCCGCCGAGGATCAGGCCGATGAACGAGCCGGCGATCAGGGCGACGTTGTTGATCCCCATCGCCAGCCCCCGTTGGTCGGGAGGGAAGGCGTCGGTCAAGATGGCGCTGGAGTTCGCCATGAGGAGCGCCCCCCCGACCCCCTGGCCCACCCGCAGGATGATCAGGTACAGCGCACCGGCCGACCCTGCCAGCCAGCACACCGACAGCAGGATGGAGAACGTCGTGAAGACGGCGAAGCCCAGATTGAACATCCTCACCCGGCCGAACATGTCGCCGAGGCGTCCCAGGCTCACCACCAGCACCGCCATGACCACCATGAAGCCCATCAGCATCCACAGCAGGTAGCTCGTGTTGGCAGGAGCCAGCGGGTTCACGTCGATCCCCCGGAAGATGTCGGGCAGCGCGATGAGCACGATCGAGGAGTTGAGCACTGCCATGAGCACCCCGAGGGTCGTGTTCGACAGCGCGATCCACTTGTAGCGGTCCGCCGCGGAGGCAGCAGAGGGCCCGGAGGCGACGCGTGGCATGCGGCGATTCTACGAGTCAGGAACGTCGACGCTTGCACGGTCCAGGGCACGAGACCTGGAGGTCCTCGCGGCCCCCAGCCGCGTCGAACCTCAGCGAAGCGTGGCGCCCGTCGCCGCCTCGGCCGCGTCGATGGCCGCCTGGCGGAGCCGCCCGACCTCGTCGTCGGTGAGCGTCCGGTCGGGAGCGGAGAACCGCAGCCGAAAGGCCAGGCTTCGATGCCCCTCGGGCACCCCCGGGCCCCGGTACACGTCGAAGAGGCGCGAGGACTCGAGCAGCTCGCCTCCCCCGGCGACCAGCGCGGCCTCGACCTGCGACGCGGGGACGTCGTCCGCGACCACCAGGGCGAGGTCCACGTCCGAAGAGGGGAAGCGGCTGATCGCCTGCGCCTCTGCCGACCTCCTCGAGACGACGTCCGGGTCGAGGAGGAGGCCGAGGTCCACCTCGAGCCAGCCGATCCGGCCGCCGTCGTACCCGAAGGCGGCCGCCACCTCGGGATCCACCTCCCCGAGCACGCCGATCGAGGTCGCCCCTGCGGCTCCGTGCGCGACCAGCCGCGCGCCACGAGTGGGATGAAGGCCGGGGATCGACCCGTCAGCGACGAGGTCGAGGGGCTCGAGGCGCAGTGCCTCTGCCAGGACCCGCCACACGGCGACCGCGTGGCGTGCGTCGTCGCCGGCGGACGCCAGGACCGCAGCGAGCAGCTCGCGCTCGGCGGGCAGCAACACCGTCTGCGCCCCGTCGGAGCCGCCCCGAGCCCTGCGCCCCGCGACGTCGGGGTGCGAGAAGACGGTCCCGATCTCGAAGAGGCGCACGTCCCCTTGCCGGCGGTTCGCGTTCCACGCCAGCGCACGGACGAGCCCCGGCAGCATCGACCTTCGCAACCACGCCTCTTCCTTCGCGATCGGGTTCGAGACGCGCACCGACGGGCCGCAGAGCCCCATCGCGTGGTGGTCCGCGTCGTCGACGAGGCTCGGCGTCCACGCCTCGTATGCCCCGATGCCGCACATCGCGTCGGCGACCACGCGGCGGGCCCTCTGGTGCGACGTGAGGCCGCCGGGCTCCGGCCACGAAGGCTGGCGCCGCGGGATCTGCGAGTACCCGTAGGTCCGGGCGATCTCCTCGATCACGTCGTCGACGCCGAAGGGGGCGGCACGGATGTC
>JAKBTL010000004.1 GCA_021844425.1 Actinomycetes bacterium
TCGCCGCTGGGGCGAGGGCGCCCCGGCAGGCCGCAGGTCGTCGCAGCCTCCGTCATCGTGATGTTGGCAACTCGACGTTGTGGTGTGTTATACACGTACAGACGGCAGGTGCAGGAGTTACAGATCCACCTCTGGCCTCTTCCTGCCGGGACGGGTGCAGGTTTCCTCTCCCTAAGCGGCCTGCACCCGTCCACCCTACTCATCGCGACGCCGGTCGGCTCGTGCAGACGAGGACCGACGACGTCGGCCAGAGCTCGAGAGCCCTTCAGGTGCGCTCGAACTCGCGCCGGGCCTCATCGTAGACGTCTTGGATCGCCTGGCGCAGCGCCTCGGTCGTCGCGTGGATGCTGCTGCGCGGCACTCGCCCGCCGGCCGTCCGCGGCGGCGGGGCGACGGGAGCGCCGGCGACGACCATGATGCGCAGCGGCCTCGGGACGTGCCGGCCCTTCGGCATCGACACGTCGGAGCCGCCGATGCCGATGGGCACGATCGGTGCGCCGGTCCGCGCGGCGAGGAACGCGGCCCCCTCGTGCAGCTCGCCCACCGTCGTGCCCGACCGGCGCGTGCCTTCGGGGAAGAGGACGAGGAGCTGCCCGCGGTCGAGCACCTCCTCGGCACGGCGCAGCGCCTCGCGGTCGGCGCCGTCGCGGTGCACCGGGAACACGCCCAGAGAAGTGAGGAGCCGTCCGAGCGCCGGGCTCGACCAGAGCTCCTCCTTGGCCATGAAGAAGAGCTTCCGGCGAGTGAGGAAGGCCGAGAACGCGAAGTCCGCGAAGGAGCGGTGCACGGGCGCCAGGATCGCCGGACCCTGCTGCGGGATGTAGTCACGGCCCCGGACCACCGGGCGGAACCAGCTGCCGACGATCGCCCTGAAGACGAACCGGGCGGCGACGTACCAGAAGGTGCGCCGCGTGTCGAGCACGAGCTCGGGTGCCGCGGGCCCGCTCACGGAGAGCCGCTCACCGCAGCCACGAGAGGATCTCGTCGACGACTTCTTCGACGCTGCGGCACGTGGTGTCGATCAGCCTGGCGTCCTCGGCCTGGACGAGCGGCGACGCCGCACGCGTGCTGTCCAGCTCGTCGCGTCGCGCGACCCCGTCGGACGGCTCGTCGCGCCGGCGGCGGGCACGCTCGTCGGCGGCCGCGGTGAGGAAGACCTTCAGGTCTGCGTCGGGGAAGACCACCGTCCCGATGTCCCGTCCCTCCACGACCCCTCCACCGTGCGCCGCAGCCCACGCGCGCTGGCGCTCGACGAGCGCGGCGCGCACCGACGGGTTCGCCGCGACCGCCGAGACGGCGCGGTTCACCTCGGCCGTGCGGATCGCGCCGGTCACCACCGCTCCGTCGATGACCACGTCCGGCGGCCCGGGGTCGATCAGGGCTTCGTGCGCGAGCTCGGCGACCGAGGGCGCGTCCTGCGGGTCGATCCCGCGATCGAGCGCAGCCCAGGCCACGGCGCGGTACATGGCGCCGGTGTCGAGGCGCTCCAACCCGAGGCGCTCGGCGACGGCGCGAGAAACCGTGGACTTCCCCGAGCCCGCCGGGCCGTCGATCGCGATGAGCTGGACCCGGGCGTGCCCCCCGACGTGGCGGAGGTGGGCGAGGAAGGCCGGGTAGCTCGTCGCGACGCCCCCGAAGCCGTCGATGCGGCTCTCCCCCGGCCCGGCGGCGAGCGCGGCGACGGCCGCCGCCATCGCCATGCGGTGGTCGCCTTCGCTGTCGAACCGGAAGTGGCGGAGCCCCTTCCAGCCCCCGCCGTCCCCGGCGCCCCACGCGTCCCCGGCGCCCGCGAGGCCCCCGGCGCCCCACGCGCCCCCGACGCCCTCGACCAGCAGGTCGTCGCCTTCGATGCGCGCCCTCGCGCCCGCAGCGTCGACGAGGCGGGCGACGGCGCGGAGCCGGTCGCTCTCCTTCACCCGCAGCTCCCCCATGCCGACGAAGCGCGTCGTGCCCACGGCGCACGCGGCGGCGACCGCCAGGGCGGGCACCTCGTCGAGCGAGGGGATCTCCGACGCGTCGATCACCGTCGCGCTGAGCGGTCCCCACTGCGCGGTGACGTCCGCCACGGCCCCCACGCTCGAGCACGCCGTGCCACGCCGTGCACCCGCGCCTGCGCCAGCCCCGGCGCCAGCGCCAGCCCGTGCACGTGCACCCGCGCCTGCGCCATCCCCGTCGCCTACGCCAGTCCCAGCCCCAGCGCCTGCGCCATCCCCGGCGCCTTCGCCCGCGGGACCCGGCGCTCCTTCGTCGAGCCGCACCCTCGCCCCCATGCGCCGGAGCACGGAGAGGAACCCGGTCCGCGTCTCTCCTGCATAGACGCCTCGGACGCGCAGCGCGCTCTTCGGCACCACGCACGCGGCCACGATCCAGAACGCCGCCTGCGAGGGGTCGCCGGGCACCACGACGT
Source organism: Actinomycetes bacterium (assembly GCA_021844425.1). Lineage (GTDB taxonomy): Bacteria > Actinomycetota > Acidimicrobiia > Acidimicrobiales > RAAP-2 > JAJYVT01. Next base: position 2,408 of record JAKBTL010000004.1, read on the forward strand.
GGATCGGGCGGAGCGGCGAGGAGCGCACGCGCACCGTGCGCCCGGCGCCCTCGTCGGCCACCTCGATGTCGGCGTCGGCCAGCGCGAGGAGCTCCTCGGTGTGGGGCCGGGTCCGCAACTGCTCGCGCACGCTGGTCTCGCCTGCGGCGAAGAGCCCGGCGAGCAGCACCGCGGACTTGACCTGCGCGCTCGCCACCTCGGGCGCCCAGGTGATCCCTTCGAGGCTGGCGCCGTTCACGGTGAGCGGGGGGAGGCAGCGCAGCCCGTTCCCTGTCACCTTGGCCCCCATGGCGCGCAGCGGCGCGGCGACGCGGTCCATCGGCCGGGCGGAGAGGGACGCGTCCCCGACGAGGACGGTCACGCCTGCGAACCCGGCCGCAAGGCCGGCGAGGAGGCGCATGCTCGTCCCGGAGTTCCCGCAGTCGACGGGCCCGAGCGGTGCGTGGAGGAAGCTGCGGCCGCCGGTGACCGTCACCACCTCGCCGTCGTCGTGCACCTCGGCGCCGAGCGCCGCGACGGCGTCGAGGGTCCGGCGGACGTCGTCGCCGTCCGACAGCCCACGCACGAGCGACGTCCCCTCCCCGAGCGCCCCGACGATGAGCGCCCGGTGCGAGATGGACTTGTCGCCCGGCACCCGCAACTCCCCCCCCAGCGGCGCGCCGCCTGCGACCAGGACCGTCTCGGGCAGGACCGGACGGTCGTGCCCGCTGCTCATGAGATCGCCTGCGCGGTCGCGTGGAAGCCGCGGGCGCCGACCCCCTCGCGCAGCTTCGCCGCGTCCTCGGCGTCGACGACGAGGAGGAGCACCCCGCGCGGTCCCTCGGGGGAGTGCGCGATCTCGATGTCGTAGATGTTGATGCCGAGGTCCCCCGCGACGCTCGTGAGCTCCGCGAGCACGCCCTCTCGGTCGGGGACCGGCACGCGCACCTCCGCGAGCCGCTCGGGCCGCGCGCCGCGCGCGGGAAGCAGGCGCCGCGCGCGGCTCGCACGCTCCAAGACGTCGAAGATCTCCTGGCGGTCCCCCGCGCCGACCCGGTCGCGCATCGCGCGCAGCTCCTCGATCACCGTGTCGAGCGACGCCGTGATCGCCTCGGCGTTGCTCGCGCACACGTCGGGCCAGATCCCCGGATGGCCTGCCGCGACCCGGGTCATGTCGCGGAACCCTCCGGCGGCGAGCCTGAGGAGCACGGCGTCGTGCGCAGCGCCCTCGGCCGCGGCGTTCATGAGCGTCGCCGCGACGAGGTGCGGGACGTGGGAGACCACCGCGACGAGCCGGTCGTGGTCCGAGGGGCTCAGCGCGACCACGTCGGCACCGAGCGAGGACACGGCCCCGCGTACCCTCGAGAACGCGTCGAGGTCGGTGCCCGGCGTCGGCGTGAGCACCCAGAGGGCGCCGACGAACAGGTCCGGGTCGGCGCCGTCGAGACCGAGCTGCTCGGACCCCGCCATCGGGTGCCCGCCGACGAAGCGCGGGTGGTCGATCGCGCCGACGACCGCCGCCTTCACCCCGCTCACGTCCGTGACGACGAGGTCGGGGCGCCGCTCGGGGTCACAGAGGAGCGCCCGGGCGATCCCGGGGACCGCCGAGGCCGGCGTGGCCACGAAGGCCAGCGCGGCGTCGCGGTCGTCGCCTGCGCCGCTCAGCGCCCCGCGCTCGAGCGCCGCCTTCGTCCGCGCCTCGTCGGCGTCGTAGCCGTGGACCTCCCAACCCCGGGCCCGGAGCGCAAGGCCCACCGAGCCACCGATCAAGCCGGTCCCGACGACGAGCGCGCGCCGCGGCGTCTCAGGCGGGGAGGTCATCGCGGAGCACCTGGGCACCATGGAGGTAGACGTGCCGGAGGTCGCCGGGCGCCCGCTCGCTGGTCACGTGCAGCAGCACCCGGATGCAGCGCGGCATCGAGCCGGGGACCGGGATCTCCGACGCGCAGAGCAGCGGCACGCTCCCGAAGCCGATGCCCCGTGCCGCGGCGGCAGGGAACATCGAGACGACGTCCGCGGTGGTGGTGAAGATCGCGCTGATGACGTCGTCGAGCGCCAGCCCGTTGCGGGTCATGATCTCGGTGAGGAGCTCCTGGACCCGCTCGGTGACCTGCGCCTCGGTGTCCTCGCTGACGGTGGTCGCGCCACGAAGCGCGCGCACGGACCCTGGCATGACGGCGAATGCTACCGGCTGGCCTGCCGACCCTCGGGAGCGTTGGCGGGGGCCGCCGCGCGGGCCCGGGGTCGGGACCCTCGGCCCCCTCCCCCGCCGCTGTGGCCGTAGAGCGCCCGGACCTCGTCGGCGCGCAAGGGCCGCCACCGGCCAGGGCGGAGCGCGGGGTCGGCGACCGGGCCGATCCGGGTGCGCACGAGCCGGCGCGCCGGGTGGCCGACGGCCTCGAGCATGCGCCGCACCTGGCGGTTGCGTCCCTCGTGGACCACGATGCGCAACGCGTGCGGCGCCACCTTCCCGACTACCGCCGGCGCGCTGGGCCCGTCATCGAGCTCGACCCCCTCGCGCAGGCGCCGCAGCGACGCCGGCTCCAGCGTGCCCTCGACCTCCGCCAGGTACTCCTTGGCGACGCCGTGGGAAGGATGGGCCAGGCGCTGGGCCAGCGCACCGTCGTTCGTGAGGACGATCAACCCCTCGGTGTCGAAGTCGAGGCGCCCCACCGGGAAGACCCGGGGGCTGGCCGGCACGAGGTCGAGGACCGTCGGGCGCCCTTCGGGGTCCGAGGCGGTCGTGACCACCCCCGACGGTTTGTTCACGAGGTAGTAGACGAGGTCCGGCGCCACGGGGACCGGGACCCCGTCGACGGCCACCACGTCGGCGCGGGGGTCCACGCGCCGCCCGGGCGCCGCGATCTCGCCGTTCACCGTCACGCGGCCCGCCGCCACCAGCTCGTCGCAGGCCCTCCGGCTCGCTACGCCGGCGCGGGCGAGGACCTTCTGGATCCGTTCGCCCCCGGTCCCCTCGCCCTGGGTCGGTTCGCCATGGGTCCGTCCGCCGCCGGTCCCTTCGCCGCCGGTCCGTCCGCCGCCGAGCTCAGTCTCCCGTGCCATCGCCGCTCGCCCCGGCGCCAGCCGGCGGCCGGAGGCTTTCTTCGAGCTCGGCCGCCACGTCCGCACCCGGGAGGAAGTCCTCGACCGGGGGAAGCTGGGAGAGGCTGTCGAGGCCGAGCCGCTCCAAGAAGAGGTCCGTCGTGCCGTAGAGGACGGGCTGTCCGGGTCCTGCGGCGCGACCGACCGCCGCGATGTAGCCGCGCTGCTCGAGCAGGCGCACGACGCCGTCTGCGTTCACCCCGCGCAGCGCCGCGATCTGGGCGCGCGACACCGGCTGGCGGTAGGCGACGATCGCCAGGGTCTCGAGGGCGGCCGTCGAAAGCCGGTGCGACACGTCCCGGTTGGCGAAGCGCTCGACGTAGGCGGCGAGGTCGGGGTGGGTCTGGTAGCGGTACCCGCCGGCGACCCGCGCGAGGACGAACCCCCGCCTCTCGTCGCCGTAGGAGGCTGCCAGCCGCTCGCACGCGGCCTCCACCCGCTCAGCGGGCTCTTCGAGGAGCTCCGCGAGAAGCCCTGGCGACACCGGCTCGACCGCCACGAGCACCACGGCCTCGATGGCGCGGGCGAGGTCCTCGTCGTTCATCGACAAAACCTCACGCCACCCTCAGCCCTCGTACTCGTCGGCACCGACCAGGGCCGCTGCGAGCGGATGCTCCTCCCCCACCCATTCGATCTCGAGGTCCCCGAAGCGCTCGGCCTGGGCGACCACGACCTTGCCCAGCTTGCACAGCTCGAGCACCGCAAGGAAGTGGACGATGACCTCCATGCGGTTGACGAGGTGCGCGGTGAGCTGTCGGAACGACACCCTGGCGCGGCCGGGAAGCGACGCTGCGAGCGCCCTGACGGTCTCGGAGACCGTCACGGTGTCGACCGTGACATGGGACAGGTCCACACGCGGCAGCGACCGCTCGGCGGTCGCGCGCCGGTAGGCCTGGGCGAGGCGGTCGGGACTGACGCCCTCGAGCAGGTCCGGGGCGTGGACGACGAAGCCGTCGTCGAGCCCCGCCTCGCGGGCGACCGAGCGGGCCGCCCGCTCCGAGAGCACCACGAACGCGTCGGCCACGGCCGAGTACGCGCGGCACTCGAGGAGCCGAGAGATCAGCAGGTCGCGCTCCTCCCAGCCGCCGAGCTCCTCCTCGTCGTCGACGGCATCGGGTCCCGGCAGGAGCCGCTGCGACTTGATCTCGAGGAGGATCGCGGCCATGAGCAGGAACTGGGAGCGGGCCTCGAGGGTCACCGTCTCGGGATGCTCGCGCAGGACCTCGACGAACCCTTCGACGACCGGCGCGAGCGGCACCTCCACGATGTCCACCTCGTGGCAGTTCACGAGGTGGACCAGCAGGTCGATCGGCCCTTCGAACACGGGCGTCACGACGTGCGGCGCAGGTCCCGACAGTGCGTGCGCAGAGGAGTCGAGGGTCGCGCTCACCCGCCCGACGTTACCAATCGCCTCAGCCGGATCCGTGCATGGGAGAGGCCTGCCGCCGCGTCCAACGTACGATGGCACGCTATGCAGCGTGTCTTCTCGGGCGTGAAGCCCTCCGGCGACTTCCACCTCGGCAACTACGTCGGGGCGTTCCGCCAGTGGGTCGCCGATCAGGAGAGCCACGACGCGCTGTACTGCGTGGTCGACCTGCACGCCCTCACCGAGGAGATCGACCCGGCGTACCTGCGCGAGAAGAGCTTCCGAGCAGCGGTGAACCTGCTCGCGGTCGGCTTGGACCCCGAGGTCGCCACGATCTTCGTCCAGAGCCACGTCGCCGAGCACGCGCGCCTCGCCTGGCTCCTCGAGTGCACCGCGACGATGGGCGAGCTGCGCCGCATGACCCAGTTCAAGGCCAAGGGACACGGCCAGGAGACGGTGAGGGTCGGCCTGTTCACCTACCCGGTGCTCATGGCCGCCGACATCCTCCTCTACCAGGCGGACCGGGTCCCCGTGGGCGACGACCAGCGCCAGCACCTCGAGCTCGCCCGCGAGCTCGCCCAGCGCTTCAACGGCCGCTACGGCGAGCTGTTCGTCGTCCCCGAGGCCGCGGTCCCCGCGATCGGCGCACGCGTCATGGACCTCCAGCACCCCGAGCGCAAGATGTCCAAGAGCGTCGACTCGCCCCTCGGCACCATCGACGTGCTCGACGACCCTGCCCAGATCGAGCGCAAGGTGAAGAAGGCCGTCACCGACACCGACGGGGAGATGCGCTACGACCCGGAGAAGAAGCCGGGCCTCTCGAACCTGCTGGCGTTGATGGCGGTGGCGACCGGGAGCACGCCCGAAGAGGCGGCCGCCCGCTACGACCGCTACGGGGACCTCAAGCGCGACCTGGCGGAGGCGCTGGCCGAGCTGCTCCGGCCCGTGCGCGAGCGCGCGGCGGTCCTCGTGGACGAGCCCGCCACGGTGCACGACGTCTTGCGGGCGGGAGCCGAGCGGGCCCACGACATCGCCTCGGTGACCTACGCGCGGGCCGCCGAGGCGATGGGCCTGCTCGCCTGAGGGGCGAGCGGTGCGCGGCGGCGGTGGCGAGTGAGCACGCACACGACACCCGGGGTCCCCTCGGCTCCCGCCGGCGCGGTGGTGCGCGGACCCTCCATCCCTGTCGGGCTCGTGGCTCGCAGCCGGGAGCTCGCCGCGATCGACGAGCTGCTGGGGGGTGCTCGAGCGGGTAGGGCCGGGGCCCTCGGGCTCCACGGGGAGAGCGGCGTCGGCAAGAGCGCGCTGATCGAGGCCGCGGTCGCTCGAGCATCCGAGCTGCGCACGGTCCAGGTCGGCGGCCCGTCCGCGGCCCGTACGGCCCAGGTCGGCGGCCCATCCGCGGCCCGTACGGCCCAGGTCGGCGGCCCATCCGCGGCCCGTACGGCCCAGATGCCCGACGCCCTCGCCGCCTGGCCCGACCCGCTCCACGAGCTGGCGTCCCTGCTCGGCCCCCGAAGCGCCGAGGTGCCACGCTTCGTCGGGGACGCCGGCGCCGTCGACGAGTCCGGCGCCGTTGCGGCGTCGCCCGCCGCCTCGGAGCCCGCCGTCTCGGAGCTCGCCATCTCGGAGCCTGCCCTCTCGGAGCCCGCCCTCGAGGCTGCGACGGCGGCGTTGCGTCGGATGATCGGCGAGCGCGGTGGGCCGTTGCTCGTCGCCGTCGACGACTGCCAGGCCCTCCCCGCAGCCCTCGTCGTCGCGCTGGCCGCCGCCGTGGTCGTACGGCTGCGCGACGAGCCCGTCGCGCTGTTGCTGGCATGGCGGGACACGCCGCACCTCGGCACGCTCCGCCTCCCCCTGGCACAGGTCCCGGTCCACCAGCTCGGCGGTCTCACCGTTGCGCAGAGCCGAGAGCTCTTGACCGCGCGCTCGGCCGACGTCCCGGCCGACGTCCCGGCCGAACCGGTGCTCGTCGAGCTCGTGCAGCGCACGGGAGGGAACCCGCTCGCGCTGCTGAGCGCCTGCGCGCAGCTGAGCAAGGCCCAGCTCGCCGGCTGGCATCCGCTCCCAGACCCTCTGCCGATCGGCGACGCGTCGACCGAAGCCTTCGACGTCGTCCGCTACCTCCCTCCCCCCACGCGGCGGGCCCTTGCCGTGGTGGCAGCAGGCCGCGTGCCTCGCGAGTCGATGGCCGAGGCGCTGCGCCGCCTCGGCGTCGGCGTCGGCGACCTCGAGCCTGCCCTCCGCGCCGGCGTCCTCTCGCGGCGGGGGGCGAGGATCGACTTCCCCCATCCCCTCGTCCGCAGCGCCGCCTTCTACCGCACGCCGGCCGAGGTCCGCCGGGCCGTCCGCCGCACGCTGAGCGACGTGCTCGCCGACGCCCAAGCCGTCGAGGCGAGCGCCTACCACGCGTCCGTGGACGTCGCAGGTCCCGACCAGGTCGCGGAGCGTCGCCTCGTCGAGGCCGCGGGCGTCGCGCTCAGCCGGGGGGCACCCGCTGCCGCGGCACGCTTCGAGGAGCTCGCCGCCCGCTGCGCCGAGTCCTTCGACGCGCAGGTCGAGCACCTGGCCGGCGCTGCAGGACACTGGGCGGCAGCGGGCGAGGCTGCCAGAGCCCGCGACTGCCTCGAGGCGGCGGCAAGGCCGTCCACGGACACGGGGCCTGCCGGGGCCGCCGGAGCCGGGGCTGGCGGGGTCGGGGCTGGCGGGGCCCGCACGGCCGTCGCTGCCGGGGCCGGGGTTGCTGGGGCTGCCGGGGCCGCCGGGGCTGCCGCTGCCGTCGCTGCCGCCGAGCTCGACTACCAGCGCGCACGGCTGTCGAGCGGTGCGGAGGACGCGGCTGCGGCGGAGCGGATGGTCGCGGCAGCAGAGACCTGCGCGGCCGAGCGGCCGCATCGGGCGGTGTCCATGCTCCTCGACGCCGCCGCGTGGTGGCTGCTCGAGGACGAGGCCGCCGCGGCCGAACGCGTGGCGTCGAAGGCGGTGGGGCTCGCGGGAGCGACGAGCAGCCACGCCGAGGTGCTCGCACGGGCGGTGCGCACCGCGGCAATAGTCGCCGGCGGCGGGAAGGTCGACGACATCGGCGAGCGGGGCCACGTGTCGCTCCTCGTCGGCCGGTCCGAGCGCTTCCCCGCCTCTGCCGAAGTGGCGTTCGTGATCGGAAGGAGCCTCCTTTCTCAGGGCTTTCGCCGCCAGGCGGAGCGCTGGGCGGAGTGGATCGCACGGTGCGCAGCGAGCGGAGGCGACGTGCCCCTCGCCGCGGTGCCGCCGCTCCTCGACTGCACCCGCTACCTGCTCGAAGGGGACCTCATCTCGGCGACACGTCTGCTCCAAGCGCACCCGATCGCGCCGCTCGACGCCGCGCGCATGCCACTCGACGCGCGCATGCCGCTCGACGCCTTGGGCTGGGAGCTCGCCGCCTCGGTCCACGCAATGGCCGGCCGCTACGAGCCCGGCATGGCCGCGGCGACGCAGCTCTTCTCGTCCTCGGGCCTCGTCGCCGCAAGGGCGCGGCTGCGCACGTTCCCGGCGCTGGCGTTGCTCGAGCTCCAACGCGGGCGCCGCGACGTCGCGGTGGCGTGGGCCCGCAGCTTCGAGAACGACCTCGGCCCGGCCGGCGTCCCCCGCCTCGTCGCACCGGCGACGCTCGCCGCGCCGGCCGCCGTCGCGGCGGCGGTCTTGCTGCTCGCGCGCGTTTCCGCCGGAGCGCACCGTGGGGGGCACCCCGATCCCTGGCAGAACGGGGAGCACCCGGAGCCCTGGCAGCACGGGGGGCACCCCGATCCCTGGCAGAACCGGGGGCACCCCGATCCCTGGTGGCGCGCGTGGCTCGACGCAACCGACGAGACGGCTGACCCGCTGCAGGCGGCAACGCAGCTCGACGAGGTGGCCTCGGCGCTGCACGACCGCCCGCTCCTCCAGATGCTCGCCGAACTGTGCAGCGGGAGGCGCCTGGCCGATGCGGGCTTGGTCGCCGAAGCGTCGACGCGATTGGGCGAGGTCGAACGCCGCGCACTCGGCGCCGGCGCGTCGGGCCTGGCGACGCTCGCAGCGAGCGAGCGGGGGGCGCTCGTCGAACCTGCGACGCCCGGGACCCGTCGGTGGCCAGCCGCGCGCAGGGCGCCAGCCGCGCGCAGGGCGCCAGCCGCGCGCAGGGCGCCAGCCGCGCGCAGGGCGCCAGCCCTGGGGGACAGCCCGGGCGCGGCGCCTCCGCCCGAATGGGAGATCTCCGTCCTCGGAGGCTTCTCCGTGCGCCGCCTGAGCGAGCCGATCTCGCTTCCCGCGAGCCTCGCGACGCAGGCGGTCAAGATCGCCGCGCTCAGGCGTCGCGTCAGCGTCGACGAGCTGAGCGAGCTGCTCTGGGAGGAGGCCGACCCGAGAGTCGGGGCCCGGAGGCTGCGCAACGTCCTGTGGCGGATCCGCTCGGCCTGCGGCGAGCTGGTCCTGCGGGAAGACAGCTTTCTGCGCCTCGCACCTGGTGCGGTGACCGACCTCGAGCGGTTCGAGGCGCTTGCCGACCAGGCGCTCGTCGGGCCGGACGCCGGGACCCCCGCGGGCGTCGAGCTGGCGCACGCCGCCCTCGGCTTCTACCGCGGCGAGCTGCTGCCCGGCGACCGCTACGCCGACTGGTCCACGGCTGCACGGCAAGCCGCGGCCCGGACCTACGTCCGGCTTCTCGAGCTCCTCGTCGAGGACGCGATCGGCCGCGGACGCCATGCGGAGGCCCTGGTGCTGCTCGACCGGCTCTCCGAGGCGGACCCCTTCGACGAGCGCCACCACCTGCGCGCCGCGGAGATCCACCTCGGGGCCGGGAACCGAGGCCGAGCGCTCGACGCAGTGCAGCGCGCGGAGCGCGTGCTCGCCGACCTGGGCGTCGCCCCGACCGCGCCCATCCGCCGGCTGAGGGAGCGACTCGAGCGGACCTGAAGCCGCCCGGGCCGTCGGACGCAGCTGGGACGGTCGTGAGACTGCCCCAACGTACGTTCTTGGCGTGCCAGCAGACTCCTCGATCGACGCGACCCTCCGGCTGGCGCGCGACCTGTGCCTGGGGGTCGGCGCCTTCTGCGTGACGCCAGCCGGCAGCGTCTTCACGCAGATCTCCGACGTGATGCCCCCGGACGACGCGCAACAGCGGGTCGCCGCGCTCGCGCTGAGCTGCCTGAAGCATCCTGGGGCCCGCGCCAAGAGTCTGTTGTGGAGCGCGGAGGCCGACGAGATCGGCCCGCCGCACCCGGACAGCTCCCTCGCCTGCGTCGCCGCCCCGATCTGGTCCGGCGAGCAGTGGCTCGGCCTGCTCGGCGTCGTCGACGTGTGGCTTCCCGAGCTCGATCAAGAGCAGCGCGACGGCCTCCTCAGCCTCGCCGCCGGGCTCGCCGCAGAGCTCGAGGGCGCCTTCGAGGGCGGGCTCGAAGGCGACCTCGCGGGAGCTCCCTCCGACAGGACGGAGCGGACGGTTCCGACGCAAGTCCCTCCCGAATCGTCCGCGCCGGGAGCGCGCGCCGGGAGCTTTCTCGACGAAGTGCTCGACAACCTGCCCGAAGGGCTCGTCGTGACCCGTGCGGACGGCACGATCGTGCTCGTCAACCGGACGTTCTCGACGATGACGGGCCTCGGCATGGACTCGCTGCTCGGCGAGGACATCTCCGCGGTCGTCGAACCGGCCACCGCGAGCGGCGTGCAGAGCTGGGAGGACCTCGGCACGTTGGACGATGGGCTCGGAGCGGTCCTCGAGCCGCTGCTCGGGAGTGCCGAGCCCTCCGCGACGCTCGTCGTCGAGGGGGTCGGGCGGCGCGCGGGCTTGCATGCCCATGGCCGGCGCCTCGAGAGCAGGTTCGCCGGCGACTGCTTCGTCACCCTCGTCCGGAGCGCGCAGGGACCGAGCGCGCCCCACGGGTCGCGGATCCAGGACCTGCTCGACCACGTCGAGGACGGCATCGTCTGCATCGACGCGCACGGCACGGTCCTGATCGCGAACCAAGCGGCGCGCTGGTTCCAGGGCCTCGGGCACGACCAGCTTGCGGTCGGCGAGCCGTTCCCCGCCGCGACGGCGCTGCGCACGGCCGAGGGCCAGCCCGTCGTCGCCGAGAACCACCCTCTCTTGCGCTCGATGCGCGAGGACACGCCGATCGACGAGGACCTGGTCCTCTACGAGGGAGAGACCCTCGTCCACGTCGCCGTTTCCGCCCGGCCCTTGCGCGTCGACGACGGGGACGGCGCGATCGCGGTGCTGCGGGACGTGACTGCCGAGCGGGAGCGCGAGGAGCACCTCACCCACTACGCCCTCCACGACCCCCTGACCGGCGTGGCCAACCGCTACCTGCTCGACGACGCCCTCGGCCGAATGCTCGACGGCCTCGTGCGGCGCGGCGGCTCCGTCTCCCTCGTCTACTTGGACCTCGACAACTTCAAGGCGATCAACGACGAGCACGGCCACGAGATCGGCGACGAGGTGCTGCGCGCTGTCGCCCGGCGCCTCGAGCGCGCGGTGCGCGGAGAAGACGTCGTGGCGAGGATCGGAGGGGACGAATTCGTCGTCGCCCACCTGTCGGGCGAACGCCTCTCCGACGGCGATGCGGTCGTCGCCAGGATCCGAAAGGTCCTTTCCGCTCCCTACCGCTTCGGCGACCTCGCCCTCGACGTGCGGGCGTCCGTCGGCTGGGTGAGCGCGTCGAGCGGATGCGACACCCCGCAGGCCCTGATCAGCCGGGCCGACCGCGCGATGTACGAGCAGAAGATGGCGCGGCGGGCCCAGGCCGACCGCATCCCGGCATGACTTCGCCGCAGCTCGGCTCTCCGAGGTGCAGCGTGCATGGGCGCTGGCCTGGCCGCGGGCCTGGCCGCGTGCATGGCCGCGTGCATGGGCGCTGGCCTGGCCGCGTGCATGGCCGCGTGCATGGGCGGAGGAGCGGCCGACGATGAGCGAGATCCTGGGCGGTGGGACGACCAATCTCCTGCGGATGGCGAGGACCGGCTGCCAGAGCGCGGTCTCCTTCGTCGCGCTCGCCCTCGGTGGCGACGCCACCGAGGGCGACGTCGCCACCGCCCTCTACCCAGCCCCCTCGGAAGAGGCGCCCCTTCGCGAAGAGGTGATCGACGACCTCGTGCACCAGCTCTGGCTCGACCCCGGGGTCGCTCGTCACAAGGCGCTGCTGCGGACCGTGCGGGTCGCCAGCCGCCAGCTCGGCGAGCCTTCGGTCCAGCTGGCCGTCGCGACGGTCCCTCTGGGCTCGGCCGACGAGGGCCGCCCGTGGGGGCTGCTCGGCGTCGCCGACCCCGACGTCAAGGCGTTCGGCCTTCCCGACGTGGAGCTCCTGTCCCGCATCGCCAAGAGGCTCACCTCCTACGTCGCTGCGCGCCAGCGGGTGCGCGGCGCAGCCTCCGGCACGGCCACCTCGCCGCCAGGAGCGCCCGCGTCGCTCGAGGAGCGCGCCCGGGGCCTCGCGAGCACACCTGACCTCGCGCGCCTTCTCGGAGGAGAGGACCCCGGCACTGGTCTCGTGGCGCTCGGGGCCCTCCTCGGGAAGACGGGACGCTTCCTCGGCGCCGGCGAGGGTGCGGGCGGATCGCTCGCGGTCGTCGCGCTCGAGGTCTCCGGCGTCTCCGGGATGCCGAAGGCCACCATGGCGAGGGTCGCTCGGGCGATCCGCGCCGACCTTCGCTTCGACGACCTGGTCTCGGGCGTGGGCGCCAGGGGCTTCATCGCAGTCGTGCCGCTGGCTCCAGGCGGGACGGGTGCGCAGGCGCTCGCCGACCGCCTCGCCGCGTCCGCGCGCGCGGCCGTCGGCGCGGCCGGCGCCGTGGTGCGGTCGGCGCACGTGGCGGTCGACCTCGGCTCACACGTCGACGCGGACGCGCACGAGCTGCTCCGGGCCGTGCTCGACGAGCTGGGCACCGCCTGAGCCCGGGCCGCGGGCCGGCGCGCCAATCCGGGGGCCGACGCCGGTAGTTGGCGTCGACGCGCTCACACGGCGTGGACGAGGTGCGCCCACCATGTGAGCAGGTCTGTCACGATCCGCTGCAGGGGGCTCGCGTGCGCGAAGGACATCAGCACGAGCGCCCCGATGATGATCAGCATGCCGTAGGGGCGGATCCGCAGGTAGCCGGGCCACCACGACGAAGGGAGCAGGCGCTCGAGGATCGCCGAGCCGTCCAGGGGAGGCACCGGGACCATGTTGAAGCAGGCCACCCACAGGTTGATGAAGCCGGCGTAGAAGAGGATCCGGGCACCCAGCGGTGTGACGACCTGGCCGCTCTTGCCTGCCGCGAAGAGGAGGTAGAAGGCGGCTCCGAAGATCGCCGCGAGCAACACGTTCGTGAACGGTCCCGCCAGCGAGACGAGCACGCCCTGGTTGCGCGGGCTGCGGAGCTTGCTGACGTTGACCGGCACCGGCTTCGCCCAGCCGAACCAGCCGATCCCGGCGATCACCGTGATGAGCGGCACGATGATCGTGCCGAACAGTGTCACGTGCCGGAGCGGGTTGAGGGTGATGCGGCCCGCACGCTTGGCGGTGTCGTCGCCGAACCACAAGGCGACCACCCCGTGGGCCACCTCGTGGAGGATCACGGAGGGAACGAGGACGCAGAACAGGATGATCTCGGTGGATGTGATCCGGTGGCTGCGCACGAGGATCGCCACGATGGCGACCACCACGATGGTCCAGATGAGCGAACGCTGGCCGCCGGCGCGCCGGCGAGGGGTCGGTCCCGTGCCGCCGGGCGGAGGCTGGGACCACGACGGTGTGTGGAACGCGTGCTGGCGCCGGTCGCCGGGCCCTTGCGGAGGGGGTGGCCCGTTGGGAACGTGACCGTTCGGCGGGTACCCCGGCGGCGGGTAGGCCGGAGGAGGGTAGGCGTTCGGCGGGTAACCCGGCGGCGGGTAGGCGTTCGGCGGGTACGCGGGCGGCGGGTACCCCGGCGGCGGGTACGCCTCGGGGTCGAACCGGGGTTCTCCGTCGGAGGGGCGCGGCGGCATCGGGCCCTCTGACGCCGAGGGCGGCTCGGCGCTCATCGGGCTACGACTTCGAGGCGCAGGCGATGCAACGACGTGCCGCCGGCTTGGCCTCGAGCCGAGCAGGTGAGATCGGCTGGCCGCAACGTTCGCAGTGCCCGTAGGTACCCTTCTCGAGGCGGTCGATCGCCGCCTCCACCTCGGCGAGCGCCTCCCTGAGCTGGCCCGCGAGAGCCTCGGCCTCTCCACGCTCGGCGGTCACCTGGCTCGTGTCCGCGAAGTTCGGGTCGTACTTGAGCCCGCCTTCCTCGCCGAACCCGAGCTCGGCGAGCTGGGCGCGCAGGTCCGCCCGCTCGGCTTCGAGGAGGCCTCGGTAGTCGATGTCGGTGTCGGCGGGGGCGTCAGCTGCCATGGAGCAAGCCTAGACGTCCGCAGTCGCCGCGGCTCTGCGCCATACGACGCGCCCTTCCGGTCGAGGCACCGCTGCAACAGCATGCACGCCATCGGCACGCCCCGTGCCGGCACAACGGTGCCGACGGAGAACCTCGAGCCCGCGCCCGCAGTAGGCGGCAAGGAGCTCGCCGAGCTCGCCGGGTGGGACCGGCCTCGATTCGTCGTATAGAGATGCGAAGCCTCGAAACCTGTTGGCACTCGCTCGCAATCCGCTGTCGGTCAAGTCGACTGTCGGTCACGGCGTCAGTCTCGCAAGTCGCCGCCAGCAAGTTGCCCGGCCGAGCACGCCCTCGCGGCCGGGGTACCCATCCCCTACGGCTACGGCGGCATCACCGCGGGAGCGATCCTGCGCCCCCGATACGAAGGCGGGTTCTGGCGCTTCTCTCGGTGGCGCTTCTGTCGGTGGCGCTTCTGTCGTTGGCGCTTCTGTCGGTGGCGCCCCCCACACTCACGGCTGATGGCCGCCGCGGCGCGCACGATCGCCGGCGCCCGCAGATCGTCATCGAATTCCAACAACGAGCGGGGCTGGACCACACGTCACCGGCCGAGACTGCGCACATGCAGCGGGTGATCAGACAGCCGCAGCGGGAAGGCCGCCTCGTCTTCGAGACGTGCGACGGATCCTGGATCTTCGACCAGCCCCGCAAGCGCTTCTGCAGGAGCCGCAGGCTGCCGGGTCCCCTCAGGTGGACGGTGCGAACCCCCTGGCGCCGATACGTCAGCCTCATCGCCCCACCACAGTCCGAGTTCTTCGCGGTCGTCCTCGACGCCGACGGAGTCAACCTGCGGCGTGTCTGGCGACATCGCGGCCCGTGCCGGCGCTGCCATCGGGTGCCCTCTTCACCGAGCGAGACCCCTTCTCGGGCACTTCCTCACGCGGCCTGATCTTCGGCGCCTTCCTCACCCCGATTCCTCAGTCCCCTGCCGACGAGCGTCGGCTCTGCACTCGCTGGCTTTCCTCACACCGCCGGGTCGAGCGGCCTCGTCGGAGCATGGGTGAAAGCTCTTCTGGTCCTCGGGGGCCCGTTCGCCATCACCCGGACGACGATCGACTCGATCGGGGCGGATCTGTGAGGCTTTTAGGGAAAGGGGGGCGGGTCGACGTCGGGGTGTCGACCCGCTGACGTTCGGACGTGGTGCGATCGCGGGTTGCTTCGCGATGACCCATCGCCGGTCGGCGTTACGGTTGGGGCCTCGGCGACACCGTCGAGGATGATCGGGCAAGAAGTCGACCAACCATAGGGAGAGTCGATGTCGAGGGGGGCGCTGCGAGCGGCGATGGAGCCGTTCTCGATCGCTGCGTTCCGCTCTGTCTGGTTGGGGGCCCTCTCGGGGAACTCGGGCCGGTTCGCGGTCATCCTGGTCGCTGGTTGGGAGGCGTTCCGCCAGGGACACCACTCGGCGATCTGGCCGAGCCTGGTGAGCATGCTGATCCTCCTGCCGACCGCCCTGTTCGGCCTCGTCTCGGGCGGCTTGGCGGACCGCCTCAACCGGGCGACGCAGGCGGCAGCGGGGCAAGCAATGGCCGCGGTCGCGACGCTCGGTGCTGCCGCGTGCATCTTCACGCATGTCGCGAGCCTCGCCACGACCCTCGTCGCCGCGGCGCTCGTCGGCGTGTCCAGTTCGGTCCAAGGTCCCGCCTGGCAGGCGCTCATTCCCAACCTCGTCGGCAAGGAACGCATGGTCAATGCCGCACTCTCGACCCGGATCGCGCAACAGGGCTCCGAGCTGGTCGGCCCGGCGATCGGGACGGTCGTCTTGACGACGGCCGGACCCGGCTGGACGTTCGTCGCCTGCTCCCTCTTCTACGCGGTGGGCATGGTGCTCCTGGCGCGGATCCGACGCCAGGTTCGGCCGGGTCCGCGAGCTCCTGGGACGATGCTGCACGAAGTACGGGCGGGGGTCGCGTACCTGAAGGCGACGTCCCCACTCGGACTGCTCTTCGTGTGGGTCACGCTCCACTGCTGTCTCACCATGGCCACCTTCGGCATCCTCCCGACGATCGCCACGGTCAACTTCGGCGGCGTCGGCGGAGGGCTTTGAACTGCTCCAGAGAGTATCAACGAGTATCGGCGAACATACGTGTGAGCATGTCTGCGTGAGACTTTCGGAGTGGGCAAAGCAAGAGGGCGTCCACTACCAGACTGCGTGGAAGTGGTTCCGGGACGGCAAGCTCCCCGTTCCCGCCATCCGCACGCCATCGGGGACGATCCTTGTGGAAGTACCACGGGCGAGCGTTGCGGAAG
>JAKBTL010000138.1:0-63985 GCA_021844425.1 Actinomycetes bacterium
GCTCCCTGCGGCGCTCGGAAGCGTCGGCCTAGAGCGCGCGGACCATGCGGACCGTGATGCCGCGGGGCTCCTGGATGCGCTCCCCGTCACAACGCACGCATCGAGTTTCGAGAGCGCGTTGACGAGCGCCCGCGCGCAAGTCGCAGACGGAGCGAACGCGATCGCTGCAGGCGGCGACGCAGACCCTGTGGCACTCCCAGGACGCGACGCCATTGCCGAAGCCCAAGGGGTGGCGCCTTCAGCGCCCGACGAGCCCAACGACCAGGAACCCGCACCTGCTCTCTGGGCGCTACCAGGTCTGCCCCTCGAGACAGCCGCCGGGGCTCCCGTCGACCCCCCGCCCGCGCTGCCCACCATTGACACCCCTACGCCATTCGTCGGGGCGGACGGCGCAGACGCGCTCGCCGTGGAGTGGCACACGCACACGCCGGAGGGCACGGACGACCCGATCATCGCGCCAGGGTCCATGTGGGCAGATCTCGAACCTCAGCTCGCGCCCTTGGGTGATCCCGTCCAGGCGAGCGACGGAGGGGATCCCTTCGGGGTCGTCGACGCGTCCCACGGTCTCGTGACACCTCCGCCCGTGCCACCACCCCCGCCTCTCGGGTTCCACCTCGGTGCGCCGCCCCCCTCGGTGACCGGGCCACCGGCTGCAGCGGCCCCGCCGCCTACCGGCTTCGCACCGACGGCAGCGCCTCCGCCTCCGCCTGCGCCGTTCCAGCCGCCTCCGCCAGCGCCTCCGCCTGCGCCGCTCCAGCCGCCGCCACCGCCCCCCGGCTTCGTGGCGTCAGCTCCTCCAGGCGTCCCGACGTCGGTCCTCCCCTCTGCCATGCAGCCGACGCCCCACCCCGGGCTCGGCATCGCGCCGCCGCCGCCGCCGCCGGGGTTCGCGGTGGTCCGCCCGACCGAACCGGCCCGCGCCTCGGTGTCACTCGGCCAGACCGACGTCGCCGTCCCCTACTCGGCCACTGACCCAAGACCCGGCGCGGAAGGCGCCGGGAGCGGGAGCGCAGAGGCCGGAAACCGGTCAGGAGGCCCCGGAGAGGAGCCGCCGCGCCCCCCCGCGATCACCCCGGACTTCTTCGCGAGAGCCGGCCGCCGGCGGCACTGACCGCGCGCCCCACGTGTCAGCGGGTGTGCGAGTCCTCGGAGTGCTCGTCGCGCCGCCACGCCCCGGACCGCCCTCCCGACTTCTCCCAGAGCGCGACGTCCGCGATCGTCATCGAGCGGTCAGCCGATTTGCACATGTCGTAGACGGTGAGCGCCGCCACGGTGCACGCCGTGAGCGCCTCCATCTCCACCCCGGTCCGGTCGACGGTCTCGACCTGCGACTCGACCTCGACGTAGTCGTCGCCGATCGAGAAGTTGACGGATACCGACCCCACCAGGACCGGGTGGCACATCGGGATCATGTCGGCCGTCCGCTTCGCGGCCTGGATCCCCGCGATCCGCGCCGTCGCCAGCACGTCCCCCTTCGTGATGGCGTTGTTCGCCACCTTGGTCGTCGTCTCCGGCTGCATCCACACTCGGCAGCGTGCGAGTGCTCGGCGATGGGTCGGCTCCCGGGGGCTGACGTCGACCATGCGGGCGCCGCCGAGAGGCTCGAGGTGGGTCAGGCTGCGTTCGGCCACAGCATGAAGTCTAGAGGAGCTGCGACAGGCGCACCCCGTCCAACCACTACAATTGGCACTCGAAGACGGAGAGTGCCAACATCTCGGCACTAGGCAGGTGCCAGGCAGGTGTCGGGCGCGTGCCGGCAGGTGCCGGGCGGTTGCGGCGGAGGACGCCGAGGGAGGATCGATGCCAACCTACGAGTACGCATGCAGGAGTTGCGGGCACCATCTCGAGGTCTTCCAGTCGTTCTCCGAAGAGCCGCTCACGACCTGCCCCAACTGCGAGGGCGACCTCCGCAAGGTCTTCGGCTCGATCGGCATCGTGTTGAAGGGGAGCGGCTTCTACCGCACCGACAGCAGGGCCGCATCCAGCGCGAAGACGCCCACGCACGAGAAGAAGGACGCCGTGTCAGGCTCAGACGGCGCGTCCGGCGCTCCGGCGACGACCGCCGGATCCTCGGCCCCCGGGTCAGCGTCGAGCACCGCGTCAGCGTCCGGGGCGACCTCGACGCCCGCGAGCGCGCCAGCTGCAGCCGCCGCAGGCTGACCTCGGCACCACAGCTGCAGCTCAGCTCCCGCTCAGCTGCATGTCACCGATCGCGAGCGTCTGGCCGGCGGCAGCCCCTGGGAGCCACTCCACGTCGCATCCGACATGGAGCACCGACCGGAGCATGCGCTGGAGCGTCGAGGCCACCGTCACTTCGCGCACCGGCTCCGCCAAGGCGCCTGCGCGGATCATGAGCCCTTCCGCCCCGACGCTGAAGTCTCCGCTGACCGTGCTCACTCCGGAGTGCACCCCGGTCACCGACTGGACGTAGACGCCGTCGCCGACGGACGCGAGGATCGCGGGCTGGTCGAGCTCCCCCGGCGAGAGCGCGAGCGCCCTGCAACCCGCTCCCGGCGTGCCCGCGTAGCCGCTGCGCACCGCGGATCCCGTCGACACCGTGCCGGCGCGCCGCGCCGAGACGCTGTCGTAGACGAATCCCTCGAGGACACCGCCGTCGATGAGAACGTTGCGCCGGCATGCGAGCCCTTCGCCGTCGAATGCCGCAGCCCCGTAGGCGCGGGGATCCGTGGGATCGTCGACGAGCGTGACCATCCCGGCCGCGACCTCCTCGCCCAGCCGCCCGGCGAAGAACGACCGGCCCTTCACGACCGCCTCGCCGGAGAGCGCCGAGGACACCACCGAGAGCAGCGTGGCGACGACCCTGGGGTCGAAGACGACGGTGAACCGGCCCGAGCGGACCTTGCCCGCCCCGAGCAGGCGGACCGCGCGCGTGACGGCGTCTCGGCCCGCTCGCTCGAGGTCCAGCGCGGGTGCCGACCTCCCCACGCTGAACCCGCTCCCGGTCTGGGACTCATCGCCGTCGCCGGCGATCGCAGAGACCGACACGTACGCGGAGGTCCGCCGCGTGTTGGCGCGGATGCCCGTGGTCGACGCGAGCGCGACCTCGACGCTCGCGTCGCCGTAGTCCGCGGACTCGACCTGGCGCACACGCGGGTCCGCCCCGCGGACCATCTGCTCGAGCTCGAGGGCCATCCTCACCTTCTCGTCGGTCGACACCCCCGAGAAGCCGGGGTCCCACAGGTCGAGCTCCGTCGCCGCGACCCCGTCGGGCTGCGCGAGCGCGACGTGGGGGTCGGGAGTGGCGTACACCGCGTTGTCGCGCGCGTCGGCCAGCACGGCGTCGACGACTCCCGGCTCGAGCGAGCCGGCCCACGCGAACCCGACCCGGCTTCCCTCGCCGTCGGCAGCGCCGAGCACCACGCGCACGCCGATCCCCGCCGAGCTCGCCGACGCCAGATGCTCCACCTCCCCGGCGAAGGCGCGCACCTCGGTGTCGTGGCCCCGGGCGACGTAGGCCTCCACGCCCTCCCCGGGCCGGGCCCTCTCGACGACGGACCGGGCGAGGTCGAGAAGCTCGCTCATGCGGCGGTCCCGCCGATCGTCACCCCGGTGATGCGCAGGGTCGCCTGGCCGCAGCCGACGGGCACGCTCTGGCCGTCCTTACCGCACGTCCCCGGCGTCATCGAGAAGTCGCCGGCGACCGCGTCGATCCTGCGGAGCACCTCGGGGCCGTTCCCGATCAGGTTCGCGTCCCGGAGCGGCTCGGTGATCCGACCGTGCTCGATGAGGTAGGCCTCGGTGGTGCCGAAGACGAAGTCTCCGGTCGCGGTGTTCACCTGGCCGCCGCCCAGCTTCGCCACGTAGACGCCGCTGGGCGTCTGGGCGACGATCTCGTCGGGATCTTCCGTACCCGCCATGAGGAACGTGTTCGTCATCCGCACCATCGGCAGGTGCTGATAGCTCTGCCGCCTGCCGTTCCCCGAGGAGTGGCGTCCCTGCTTGCGGGCCCGCAGCCAGTCCCACATGTAGTCGGTGAGCACGCCGTGGTCGATGAGCACGTTGCGCGCAGCCGGTCTCCCCTCGTCGTCGACCGCGTAGTGGCCCCACTCCCCGACGATGGTCCCGTCGTCCACCAGCGTCACGAGAGGGCTGGCAACCTGCTCGCCCACGCGGCCGACGTACACCGAGGAGTCCTTCACGATGTGGTCCGCTTCGAGCCCGTGCCCGCACGCCTCGTGGAACAGGATGCCGCCGGACCCCCCTGCGAGGACGACAGGCACCTCGCCGGACGGCGCGGGGCGGGCGGAGAGCTTCCCGAGCGCGCGCCGCGCGGCAGTGCGCGCGACCTCGTCGACGTCCACCTGGTCGAACAGCTCGAAACCCATCGTGTGGGCAACACTCTCGTAACCGGTCTGCAGGCCGGTGTCCCCCGAAGCGACGCAGACGACGCTGAAGCGGGTGCGCACCTGGTCGTCCTCGGCGAGCACGCCGTCGGTGCTGGCGACGAGCACGCGCCGGCGCGAGTCTCCGTAGCCGACCTGGACCTGGGTGATCGCGCCCCCCGACGCTCGAGCGACGTCGTCGGCGCGCACGAGCAGCTCGAGCTTCCTCGCCTTGGCGACGGTCGACGGCAGCACCTCGGCGCGCGGCGGACGCCCGTGCCGACTGGGCAGAGCGACGATCCGAGCTTCCCCACCGCCGCTCCTCGCGACGGCGGCTGCGGCCTCTGCAGCGCCGAGGAGTCCCGCCTCGCTCATGTCCGCCGTGTGCGCGAAGCCGGTGGTCTCCCCGACGACGACCCGGATCCCCGCACCGCGCTCACGCCCGGAGGACAGCTCCTCGACCTTGCGGTCGTCGAGCGACGCCCCCGAGATCTGCCGGTCCTCTGCGAAGATCTCCGCCATGTCGCCCCCGCGGCGCACCGCGGCGGCGAGGACGCGCTCGACGACGCCGGGCTCGATGAGCGGCGCGCCGGCGGCTCCGGGTTTCGAAGGGGTGTCGGGCACGGGCGGTATCGTAACGGTGATGCCTCGAGCTGCACCTCGTGCGCCGGCCTTCCCCGACGCGGTCCGCCCGGGGATGACCGCGTCGGTCTCCCTCACGGTGGCGGAGTCCGACACCGCGCTGAGCCTGCGCTCGGGTGACGTCCCGGTGCTCGCGACGCCGAGGCTCATGGCACTCTGCGAGGAGGCCAGCTGCCGGGTCCTCGAGGGTCGCTTGGACACCGGACGCACGAGCGTCGCCTCCCGAGTCCAGTTCGATCACCTGGTACCGGTGCCGGTCGGCGCGACGGTCACGGCGGAGGCGACCCTGGAGAGGGTGGAGGGACGCCGGCTCGTCTTCACCATCTCGGTTGCGCTCGACGCCGACGATCGTGCAGCGCTCGTGGCCGCAGGACGGCTCACCCGAGTGGTGGTCGACCGGCCGGCGTTCCTTGCCAAGGCGCGCTGCGGCGATCCGTCGTTGTGCCACGAGCGCGGCGCGCCGACGAAGCGTCCCGGCAACGCCTATCCCCCTCGATCCTGAAGGGCCGGGATTCCCGGCGCGATTTGTTGAACGAGCCGAGGCTGCCAGAGCAGGTAGCGTGGATCGTGCGGCCGGTCCGACCGGCCCTGTGCTGCTAGCGAGATGACGATCCTGCCCCGCATCGAGACCCCGGCCGACCTCCGCTCCCTCTCCCAAGAGGAGCTCGCTCGGCTCGCTGAGGAGATCCGGGCGTTCATCGTCGATTCGGTGACGACGACCGGCGGCCACCTCGGGTCCAACCTGGGCGTGGTCGAGCTCACCCTCGCCCTCCACCGGGTGTTCGAGTCGCCGCGCGACGCCCTCCTGTGGGACACCGGCCACCAGGCCTACATCCACAAGCTCGTGACCGGCCGACGGTACGGCTTCCGCTCGCTTCGACAGAAGGGCGGCCTTTCGGGGTACCCGAACCGTGCCGAGTCCGACCACGACTGGATCGAGAACAGCCACGCCTCGACCGTGCTGTCCTACGCGCACGGCCTTGCGAGCGCATGGGCGCTCGGAGGCCAGCTCCTCGGCGCCGGAGGCGACCGTCGGATCGTCGCGGTCGTCGGCGACGGGGCGCTGACCGGCGGCATGGCCTACGAAGCGTTGAACAACCTCGGGCACTCTGGCAGTCGGGTGCTCATCGTCCTCAACGACAACGGCCGCTCCTACGCGCCGACGGTCTCGCTGCTCTCGCGCGGGATCACCTCGCTGCGGCTGAACCCGACCTACGTCCAGACGCGTGAGCGGCTGCGCAGCATCCTGCGCGACATCCCCGCGGTCGGCGACCTCGCGTACAGCGGCGTGCACGGTCTCACGAGCGCTCTGCGCGAGGTGGTGTCGCCGCACATCTTCTTCGAGACGCTCGGCGTCCGCTACGCCGGCCCGATCGACGGTCACGACGTCGCCCAGACCGAGCAGGCGCTCCTGCACGCGGCCGAGTGGGAGGGCCCGATCGTGCTCCACGTGCTCACCCAGAAGGGCCGAGGGTACGCGCCTGCAGAAGAGGACGAGGTCCAGTGCCTGCACGACGTCAAGGCCACGACGCGCCCACAGGCGGCGACCTCGCCGACGCGGGTCGCTGCCCGCCCGGCGAGCACGCGCACCGACCCGGCGAGCACGCGCACCGACCCGGCGAGCACGTACACCGACGCCTTCACCCGCGCGCTCATCCGCATCGCAGAGCGCCGGCCCGAGGTGGTCGCGCTCACCGCGGCGATGCCCGGTCCGACCGGGCTTCTCCCGTTCCAGTCGCGCTTCCCCGACCGGTTCTTCGACGTGGGGATCGCAGAGCAGCACGAGGTGACGGCCGCTGCGGGCATGGCGATGGGCGGGCTGCATCCGGTGGTCGCGGTGTACTCGACGTTCATGTCACGCGCCTTCGACCAGATGAACCTCGACGTCGCGCTGCACCGGCTTCCCGTCGTGTTCGCGCTCGACCGGGCCGGGATCACCGGCGACAACGGCCCGAGCCACCACGGCATCTTCGACCTGGTGCTGTCGCTCGCCGTACCTGGCATGACCGTGCTCGCGCCCTCGAGCGCCGAGGACCTCGAGGCCATGCTCGAGACCGCGATCGACCTCGGGGGACCCGTGACGATCCGCTACCCGTCCACCCCAGCCCGCCACGCGGAGCCGGGCCACGGTCTCGACGCCCGGCTCGTGCGCCAGGGCGACGGGTCGGTGTGCCTCCTCGGGGTCGGCAAGCTCCTCGCTGCGTGCGAAGCAGCAGCCGAGGAGCTCGAGGCGACAGGGATCGACGCGACGCTCTGGGACGTGCGATCGGTGTGCCCTCCCGACGAGGCCATGATCACCGACGCGATGCGCCACAGCATCGTCGTGACCGCCGAGGACGGGTTGAGGACGGGCGGCGCGGGCACCTTCCTCTCGGTCGAAGTCGCCCGTGCAGCCGACGAGGCCGACCGCTCTGCGCCGCCGGTCGTGTCCCTCGGGATCCCGCGCGCGTTCCTCCCACAGGACAAGCCGGACTCGATCCTCGCTGAGCTCGGGCTCGACGGTCCCGGCATCGCAGCGAGCGTGCGGCGGGCGGCGCGCCGAGGTGTGCGGACACTGTCCGCGCCCTGACTTGCCAGGTGCGGGTCAGGCCTTGTTCGCCCCGTAGGCGCGGACGAAGTCGTTCACCGAGTAGTACGCGTCGATCGACTCGCCTGCGTCGCCCCAGAACCCCTCCAAGATGTCGTAGCGCATCGACCCCTGGGCGACGTAGTGGTTGTTCACGTCGGTGATCTCGAGCTCGCCGCGGCCGGATGGCTCGAGCACCTTGATCACGTCGAACACCCCGGGGTCGTAGCAGTAGATGCCGGTGACGCCGAAATGCGACGGGGGATCCTCGGGCTTCTCCACGATGCGCACCACCCGGCCGCCGTCGTCGAGCTCGGGGACCCCGAGATGGCGGAGGTGCGCGGGGTCCTCCACCGGCGTGAGCAGGACGCGCGCCCCCTCGGGACGTGCCCGGAACGCGTCGACCATCGGGCGGATCGAGCGCTCGACCACGTTGTCGGCGAGCATGACGAGCACGGGTTCTCCGTCGCAGAATCGCTCGGCGAGACCGAGCGCTTCTGCGATCCCACCCGGACGCTCCTGGTACGCGTAGCTCAGGCGATCGATGCCGAACTCGTGGCCGTTGCCGAGGAGCCTGAGGAATTCCCCTGCATGCGTGCCCCCGGTGACGAGCATGATGTCCTGGATCCCTGCGCTCACCACGGCCTCGATGGCCCACTGCACCATCGGCCGGTCGTAGATCGGCAGCAGGTGCTTGTTCGTGATCCTGGTGAGCGGGTAGAGGCGCGAGCCGGTCCCGCCGGCGAGGAGGACGCCCTTCACGGGACCCCACCCTACGTCGCGGCGTCACGAAGATCGTCACGGCGCCCCACTACGGTCGCGGGGCATGGCCGCCGACGTCGCCCGGGTCCTCGAGAAGGTGACCGGGACGCTGCCGCGCGGAGGAGAGGACCGGCCGGGGCAGCTGAAGATGGCTCGTGCGGTCGCCGCCGCCATCGAGTCCGGCCGCCACCTCGTGGTGCGCGCGGGGACCGGCACGGGCAAGTCCCTCGCCTACCTCGTGCCTGCGGTCGTGTCCACCAGACGCGTCGTCGTCGCCACCGCGACCAAAGCCCTGCAAGACCAGCTCGCGGGAAAGGACCTGCCTGCGATCTCGCGGGCCCTCGGCCGGCCGGTGCGCTTCGCGGTGCTGAAGGGGCGGGCGAACTACCTCTGCCTGGAACGTGCCGCGGAAGTCACCGGCCACGGCGTCCAGCAGGATCTCGGCACGCCAGCAGAGGCCGCCTCGCCCGACAACGAGGGTCGGCTCGTGGAGGACGTACGGCGCCTCGTCGCCTGGTCACGACAGACGAGCACGGGCGACCGGGCGGACCTCGCTTTCGAGCCCCATCCACGTGCCTGGGACATGATGAGCGTGGGCCCGCGGGAGTGCCCGGGTGCGCACCGCTGCCCCGAGGGAGCCCGCTGCTTCGCCGAGCGGGCGCGCCAGAGAGCGGAGGAGGCCGACATCGTGGTCGTGAACACCCACCTCTACGGCGCGCACCTGGCGAGCGGCGGCGCGGTGCTGCCGCCTCACGACGTGGTCATCTTCGACGAGGCGCACGAGATCGAAGACGTGATGACCCAGAGCCTGGGCGTCGACCTCACGCCGAGCCGGCTGCGCGCGCTGCACGCCTCGGCTCGCACGTTCCTCGACGACGGAGACGCCTCTGGGCTCGACGACGCGGCCGAGCGGCTCCGCGTGCTCCTGGGCGCCCACGTCGGACGGCGCGTGCTCGCGCCGAGAGGCGCTCCCGGCGCGGCGCGCCCGGACCGCTCCGGCGCACGCCCGAATGGGCGAGACCGCCGCCTCTCCGGGCTTCCCCCTGCCGACGGCGTCGAGCCCGAGGGCACTGGCGGCGCAGGACCGCAGCTCGGGACGTTCCCCGCCGGCGAGACGGCGGCCACAGAGCTCGCCGACGTCCTCGAGCTGACCCGCGGCCGGCTCGAACGACTGCGGAGCCGCCTCGCCACCGCGGCAGGCACCGGCGATCCGGCGGACCAGCGGCCCGGGAAGCGGCGTGCCAGGGCCGGGGGCGCCGACGACGCCGCAGCCCGGACCAGAGTGCTCACCGCAGCCGCCCGGCTCGAAGGAGACCTCTCGCGGCTGCTCTCGCCCGGCGAGGCGGACGTCGTCTGGGTCGACGGGAGCCTCCACGCGCCCGTCCTTCGCCTCTCCCCCGTCGACGTCGGCCCGGCGCTCGCCGCCACGCTGTGGGGCTCGGTCAGCGCGGTGCTCACCAGCGCGACCGTCCCCGTGGGACTCGCCTCTCGGCTGCGGCTCGACGACTTCGAGGCCGACCACCTCGACGTCGGCAGCCCGTTCGACTTCCGCTCGCACGCCCTGCTCTACGTGGCCCGCCACCTCCCGGACCCCCGGCAAGAGGGCGCGAGGGCGGCGATCCACGACGAGCTCGGCACGCTCATCTCGGCGGCCGGCGGGCGGACCCTCGCCCTGTTCACGAGCCGGCACGCAGCGGTCGAGGCCGCGGCGACGCTCGCGGCGCACCTGGAGCTCAACGTGCTCGTGCAGGGGGACCTGCCGAAGAGCAGGCTGCTCGAGGAGTTCGCGCGCGACGAGACCTCGTGCCTCTTCGCCACGCTCGGGTTCTGGCAGGGCGTCGACGTGCCGGGCCGCGCCCTGAGCCTCGTGACGCTCGACCGGCTCCCCTTCGGCCGGCCGGGGGATCCGCTGCTCGACGCCCGGCGCGAGCGTGCGGGGGACGCAGCGTTCGCCGTCGTCGACCTGCCACGCGCCGCCACGCTGCTCGCGCAGGGGGTCGGACGGCTCATCCGCAGCGCCACCGACCGTGGCGTGGTGGCGGTCTTGGACCCGCGGCTCGCCACCGCCGGCTACCGAAAGGTGCTGCTCGAGGCGCTGCCTCCCATGCGCCGGACCGTCGACCGTGACGAGGTGGCCAGGTTCTTGAGCGAGATCTTGGCCGATCAGGCAGAGGGCTGACCGTCGGTGCGCCGTCGCGGGCACACGGCCGAACGACACGGCCGCAGAGACCGGAGCTGCTCAGGCTGCGCGCCGACGCGACGCGGGCCGAAGCGCCCCGTCCCCTCTGAGGCGCCACCCGCCCTCCACGACGATGCGACCTGGAGCGGTCGCAGGCCGTCGGGGTCCTTCCTCAAGAAGGAGCGCGTCAGCGCGATGGCGGGGCGTCGCCAGGCGACGGAGGTCCGCAGACCTCTGTGCGGCGAGCTTGTTCGTCGTGGACCAGTGTTGCCGTGTCATGTCATGCAGCATACCAGGATGTGATAGGGATACAGCTATACATGGATATAGTCAGCTAACTATGCCAATCGTCGAACGAGGCGAGGACCTCCAGCACGGCGTCGAGGTGCGCCCGTCCGTCGCCGTCGAGCTCGAGTGGCTGCTCCACTCGGCGCTGCGCGAGGACTTCCGCGCCCACCACCCTGCGCTGCACGCGCTCTACGAGGTGCAACGCCCCGACCTGCTCGAGGTGGTGCGGGCGACGTGGGCCGACGAGGGGCAGGTCGCCAAGTCGCCCATGTACGGCGCCTTCACCGAGCTGGTGCTCGTCGCCCACCACGGCGGGGTCCTCTTCGGCGACGACGCCTCAGCGCTGCTCGCCGAGCTCCCGGACCTGTGCGCGTCGGTGCCCTCCAGCGCGAAGGACTGGCCCCTCGCGGCCGAGACGAGCGAGGACCGGCGGATCGCGCTCCAGCGCCTCTCGCGCCTGCGCCGCTCTGCCGAGGTCCGACGCCGCTTCGTGGACACCGTCCGTCGAGTCTGGGATGCGGCGTCGGGCGCCTGGGAGGCCGAAGGCCGGGCGGCGGTGGCCGATACGGTCGCAGCCAAGCAGACGATGCTGGCGAAGGGCGCGGGGTGGCGAGACCTCGTACGCAGCTCCCCGCACTTCGGCGAGAACGCCGAGCGCGTGGTGGCCGCCCTTGCGCCGCAAGGGGAGATCGTCGTCGTCCCCGCCTACTTCGCCCACCTCGGGCTCCTCTACGACCTCCCCGGCTGCGTGGTGCTCGGGATCCGCGCCGACGAGCCGGGACATGCAGCGCGCGAGCGCAACGAGCAGCTCTCGCGCCGCCTGCGCGCGCTGTCCGATCCGACCCGCCTCGCCATCGTCGACAGCCTGCGCACGAGGCCGCGCACCATCACCGAGCTCGCCCAGCGTTTCGGCCTCGCGCAGCCGACCGTGAGCAACCACGTGAAGCTGCTCCGCGACGCTGGGATCGTCGCCGAGACGCGCGAAGCCACCCGGAGGAACCTCGTCGTGGACCCCGAGATCTCGAAGGCGCTGCTCGAGGACCTCGCACGCCTCCTCGGGGCTGCGGCACCGCCGGCTTCTCCGTCCTCTCCCTGAAGACCCGCATCGCGCCCCCGAGCCCTGTCGCTTCGGGGGTGCGCTCCGAGCCCTGTCGCTCCGGGGGGTGCCCCCGACCCCGTCGTGCCCTGGCCCTCAGGCTTCGGGGTCGAGCACGAGGAGCCGGTCACCGGGCTCGAGCGTCGGGTCCTCGACCACCCCCATCACCACCCGCCCGGCGTGGACCGCACCGAGCACCACACCACGAACGCGGGCGCGCGCCTCGCTCAGCGGGCGTCCCGCCCCCTCGTCACCCACGTCGACCTCCTTCAGCCGGAAGCCCTCGGAGCTGAGGATCCGCAGGAGGAGCTCGCCGGCATGGGGCGCCTCCAGCGACTTGGCGACCGTGTGCGCCAAGAGCTCCTCGCCCGACACCGCCTCGACGTTGATCTCTCGCAGCGCGCGGCAGACGTTGGGCGAGCTCGCGATGGCGATCACGGGCGTGCTCGGGGCGAGCTGGTGGACGAGGACGGCGCTCACGAGCACCGCGGCGTCGTCGGCGCCTGCGACGAGCACCTGCGAGGCGCGCTCGGGTCGCGCCCGGCGCACCGCCTCCTCGCTGGTCGGGTCCGCGGCGACCACCCGGACCTCGTCGGGGAAGGCCGATCGGTCGGATGTGGTGACGACGACCACGTCGCGCCCGGCCGCCACGAGCTCAGCGACCGCGGGCGGGATGGCGGGATGGCACCCGATGACCACGACCTCGCTGCCCGTCGCCTCGTGCCGCTCCATCCCGAGGAGCCTACGCAGGTGGGCCGAGGCCACCGCGCCCGCGAAGAGCGCGAAGGCCGAGGCGAACAGCGGGATCGTCGTGAGCATCACGAGGGAGGCGACCACGCGTCCCACGGGGTTCTTCGGGGTGATGTCGCCGTAACCGACGGTGGTCGCCGTGGTGATCGCCCAGTAGAGCGAGGTCCCGAAGGCGAGATGCTGGGTCGCGGCGAACGCCCCTGCACCCGCGAAGAGGCACACCGCGCCGAGGAGCACCAGGCGGCCCGACTGCGACCGGACGAGCTTCGACGTGAGCAGGGTGATGGCGGTGAGCATCGGGCGCGTTCACCTCACAGGCCGAGGCGGTCCAGGGCGTCTGGGCGCTGCTGCCAGCGCTTCTCCACGCGCACGTGAAGCTCGAGGTACGCCCCCGGCGGAAGCTGCTTCCTCACCGCAGTGCCCACGTCCTTCAGCACCTCGCCCCCGCGTCCGATGACGATCCCCTTCTGCGAGTCCCGCTCCACCACGATCTCGCAGCGGATCCGGGGCCATTCCCACTCGGTCACCTGGCAGGCGATCGAGTGCGGGAGCTCCTCGCGCGCGCGGCGCAGCAGCTGCTCGCGTACGAGCTCGGCCACCTGGAGCGCCTGGGGCATGTCGGTCACCATCTCTGCGGGGTAGTACATGGGGCCCTCGGGGAGCCGCTCGACGAGCGCGTCGAGGAGCTCCTCCACGCCCTCGCCGGTGCGCGCCGAGAGAGGAAAATACTCGGCGGACTCGCCCCCGCCGAGCTCGTCGACGCATGCGGCCACCGACGCGAGCTGCTCGAGGAGCTGGGCCGGTCGGACGCGGTCGACCTTGTTCAGCGCCACGAGGAAGCTCCGGGCCTGGCGCCGGCGTCGCACGTCCTCGGGGGAACGACTGCCGGCCGCGTCCGTGCGCCCGCCTGCCGCTTCGATCACGCGGGCGAGCACGAGCCGATCCCCACGACCGATCGGAGCGGTGGCGTCCAGCGCCGCGACCACCACGTCCACGTCGCCGAGCGAGGCGCCGGCTGCCTCGAGGAGGCGTTCGCCGAGCGCGGTGCGGGGGCGGTGAAAGCCGGGGGTGTCCACGAGCACGACTTGCGCCCCCGGACGGTGGACGACCCCGCGGACGGTGTGGCGCGTGGTGTTGGGCCTGGGCGAGACGATCGAGACCTTGGTGCCGACCATCCGGTTGACGAGCGTCGACTTCCCGACGTTCGGACGGCCGACGACGGCGGCGAACCCGGCCTTCACCCTCCGCTCACCTCTCCGCGTCCTCGGACGCTCCCCTCGGCGCGGTGCGCTCGATCCGCACTCGGGAGATGCGCCGTCCCTGCACCCGCTCGGCGACCAGCCGGACGCCGTCGACGTCGACGGACTCCCCCTCGACCGGGACGTGCCCGCTCACCGCGAGCAGCAACCCGCCGACGGTGTCCCACCCCTCCTGGGGAAGCTCGGTGCCGAGGAGGTCGTCGACGTCGTCGATCGCCATGCGGCCGGTGACGACCACGCTGCCGTCGGGCAGCGTCTCGACCACCGGCTCCTCGACGTCGTACTCGTCGACGATCTCGCCGACGAGCTCCTCGATGAGGTCCTCCAAGGTGACGAGCCCGACGACGCTGCCGTACTCGTCGACCACGATCGACATGTGGAACTTCGCGTCCTGCATCTCGCGCAAGAGCGCGGCGAGCCGCTTGGTCTCGGGGACGAAATGCGCCGGTCGCAGGTGCGAGCGCACGGGCTCGTCGCCGTGCCCCTCATGCTCCACGGCCATGAGGTCCTTGGCGTAGGCGATGCCGACGACGTCGTCGACATCGCCGTCGTGGACAGGGACGCGGCTGCGCCCTGCGGCGAGCACCTGCTCCAGCGCGTCGTGGACGGTGACACTGCCGTCCAGCGTGAACATGTCGAGGCGCGGCACCATCACCTCGCGCACCACCGCGTCGCCGAAGTCGATGATCGAGTGGATGAAGGTCCGCTCCTCCAGCTCGATCACGTCCTCTGCCTGCGCGACGTCGGCCATGGCCAGGAGCTCGGACTCGGTCACCCGCGGCGCGGGGACGTTGGCCGCGCCTCGGCGACCGATCAGCAGGTTGGCGAAGCCGATCAGCACCGCGGAGATCGCCCGGACCGGGAGGAACCGTACGAGCGCCGCGACGATCGGCGCGCTGAACAGCGCTGCACGCTCGGGGTTGTGCACAGCCCAGTTCTTCGGCACCGCCTCGAAGAGGACGAAGATGACCACGATCTCGAACACGGTCCCCACCGCGACGCCCCACGCGCCGAGCCACGCCGAGGCGATCACGCCGACGAGGGTCGCCGAGACCAGCTGGCAGACCAGCACGAGGAGGAGCACCGGGTTCAAGAACTGCTCGGGATGCTCGACGAGGCGCACGAGCTGGCGCGCCCCACGACGGTGCTCGTCCAAGAGGGCTTTGGCCTTCACCCTGCTCGTGCGGACGAGGCTCGTCTCTGCCAGAGCGAAGAGGCCGGACGCGCCCAAGAGGACGACGATGACCGCGAGCAGCACCCAGTCGGTCGCGTGGAGCCCCGCGCTCGCGACGACGGGCGTCGAGGTCACGGCGATCCGCCACCCTCGTAGTGACGGGCCAACAGCTCGCGCTCCAGGCGCTCCATGGCCTCCGCGTCCCGGTCTGTCTCGTGGTCCATCCCGAGCAGGTGGAGCAGGCCGTGGACCACGAGCAGCGCGAGCTCGTCGTCCACGGTCACCCCGTGATCGGCGGCGTTGCGCGCGGCGACAGCGGGACAGATCACGACGTCGCCGAGCAGGGTGAGCGGCTCCACATCGGCGTCGGTGCCCGGGCCGCTCCCCCCCGAGTCCGGGGAACGCCCTCCGGGGAGAGGCTCGTCCTCGATCGGGAACGCGAGCACGTCGGTGGGGCCCTTGCGCCCGAGGAACTGCTCGTTCAGCGCGGCGATCGAGGGCTCGTCGACGAAGAGGATCGACACCTCGACCTCGCCTCGCAACCGGCGGTCCTCGAGCACGGCACGCGCGAGGCCGGCCCATCGATCGAGGTCGACCGCGCGCTCTTCCTGCTCGTCGGCCGCGTAGACATCAACCACCATCGTCGGGGCGCTCTGCCTCCTCGTACGCGCGGATGATGTCCGCGACGATCTGGTGCCGGACGACGTCACGGCGGGTCAGGTGCACGAAGGCGATCCCGGGCACCTCGCCGAGGACCCGGTCCAGCCCGACCAGCCCCGAGCGACCCCCCGGTACGTCGATCTGGGTGACGTCGCCGGTCACGACGCACTTCGAGCCGAACCCGATGCGGGTGAGGAACATCTTCATCTGCTCGGGGGTCGTGTTCTGGGCCTCGTCGAGGATGATGAACGAGTTGTTCAGCGTGCGCCCCCGCATGAACGCGAGCGGCGCCACCTCGATGGTCCCGCGGTCGAGCAGACGCTGCGCGCCGTCGGGCTCCAAGAGGTCGTAGAGCGCGTCGTAGAGGGGCCGCAGGTACGGGTCCACCTTCGCCATCAGGTCGCCGGGAAGGAAGCCGAGCCGCTCGCCCGCCTCGACGGCGGGGCGCGTGAGGATGATGCGGTTGACGACGCGGGTCTGCAGCGCCTGCACAGCGTGCGCGACCGCCAGGTAGGACTTCCCCGTGCCTGCGGGCCCGATGCCGAAGGTGACCGTGCTCGCGCAGATCGCGTCCGTGTAGTGCTTCTGCCCGGCGGTGTAGGGACGCACCGATCGACCTCGGGCTGCGCGCACCACCTCGACGTTGAGCACCTCGGATGGCCGGACGTCCTCGCGCACCATGTCGATCGTCCGGCGCACCTTCGCCGCGTCGAGACCCTGGCCCGACTCGAGCACGAGGACCAGCTCTTCGAAGAGGTGGGACAGCTGCTCCGCCTCGGGGCCGTCGACCGCGATGTGGTTCCCCTGCACGGCGATCCGGTCATCGGGGAACGCTCGCTCGACGAGCCGAAGCAGCTCGTCGTGGGGGCCGAGCAGGCTGGCCATGAGGTGCGTGTCGGGAACCATGGTCTCCCGGCGGACGGCCGTCACCCCTCCTTCTTTGGCCTCGGCGCCGCGGCCGGCCGCCGCTTCCCGGACCCCCTGCGACGCCGCCGCGCGGTCGGCCTGCGTCACCCGGGCGGCCACGTCATCTGCCGGCCGCCGATCACGTGGAGGTGGAGGTGCGGCACGGAGTTCAGCGCGTCCTTCCCGACGTTCAGCACCAGGCGGTAGCCGCGCTCGGGTCCGGCGATACCCTCCGCCTCGGCGACCGCACGCGCCGCGGCGAACATCGCCGCGAGGTCCTCGGCGTGCTCCTCGGTCAGGGCGCCTGCGTGATCGACGTGGCGGCGGGGCACGACGAGCACGTGCACAGGCGCCTGGGGCTCGATGTCACGGAAGGCGACCGTGCGATCGGTGGCGTGCACGACGTCGGCGGGCACCTCGCCCTCCACGATCCTGCAAAAGAGGCAGTCGGTCCGCGTCAGGGCTCTGTCCCGTTGCTCGAGCGTCGGGGCGGGAGGAGATGCTCGAGGTCGCCGGGCGCGATCCGGCACGACTCGATGAACCGGTCGACGTCCTCCTCCTTCAGGCGGATCACCCGCCCGAACTTATAGGCCGCGAGCTCCCCTCCGTCGATGAACCGGTAGAGGCTCCGCAGCGTCACCCCGAGGCGCGCCGAAGCGTCCTTGGTACTGAGCCAGCGCACCTGCTGGTTCGCCATCGTCGTCATACTCCCACCGCGATGTCCCTTCGGGCACTCATAGCTTGTGCCGTGACACGGTACCGGCGCGCAGAGCCCCGAGGAGCACCCCCGCTGCGATCGCTGCGGTCTCGGCGCGAAGCACGTGCGCCGAGAGGCTCACCGTCGGCAGCCCCGAGGAGAGCTCTTCGGGGCTCCACCCCCCCTCGGGCCCGACCGCGATGGTGGTGAGCTCGGGTAGGGGCGGCGGACCCCCAGGCTCGGCAAGTGCGATACCCGAGCGCTCGGAGCCCGCACGCTCGGGGACGCCGGCGACCGTCTCGAGGCCTTCGAGGCCATCGAGGTCTCCGAGGCCGACGACGCCGGCGACCTCCGGGAGCCACACCCGGCGCGCCTGGGCCGCCGCCGCGGTGGCCACCCGACGCAGGCGGTCGAGCACGGCGCTCGCGCGCCCCGGGTCCCAGCGGACGACCGAGCGAGTCGTCGAGAGGACGACGATGCGGTCGACGCCGAGCTCGGTCAGCTTCTGGACGACCCATTCGGGCCGCTCGGCCTTCACCGGGGCGAAAGCCACGGTGAGCGCCGGAAGCGGCGCCGCGTCGAGCTCGACCGGCCCGTCGACGTCGAGGGTGCCCCCTCCCCTGTAGCGACATCGGGTCCATCTCCCCCGCCCGTCGGTCGCCACGACCACCTCGCCGGGGGCAAGCCGGAGCACGCGTTCGAGATGGCGGGCGTCAGCGGGCTCGAGGACAGGGGCCGCCGGGTCGCCGACGAGCACCTGGGCCGAGGCGCGCCGACGTGCCGCGACGCCTGCGTCGGCGCCCGGGGGGCCGTCAGCCGAGCGCGGAGCGGATGCGCGAGAAGACGCCGTCGTGCCCGTGGACCTCCTCGCCGCGCTCTGCGGCGAGCTCGGAGAGCAGCTCCCGCTGACGAGGGGTGAGGTCGGTCGGCGTGTCGACCGCCAGGTGGACGTAGAGGTCTCCCCTTCCACGGCCGCGCAGGTGCGGGACGCCGAGCCCGCGCAGCCGGACAACCGACCCCGCCTGCGTGCCTGCGGCGACGGCGACCTGCCGCGGGCCGTCGAGAGTCTCGACGTCGAGCGAGGTGCCGAGCGCGGCCTGGGCCATCCCGACGTGCAGGGTCGTGTGGAGATCGTCACCGGCGCGCTCGAACCGCTCGTCGGGCTCGACGACGAGGTGGACGAACAGCGAGCCGTTGGGGCCGCCGCGCGGCCCGGCCGGCCCGCGGCCGGCGAGACGCAGCGTGGACCCGTCGTCCACGCCGGCGGGAACCTCGACGGTGAACTCGCGGTCTTCCATTCGCCGGCCCTCTCCCCGGCACGACTGGCACGGGTCGGCGATCACCTCGCCGGTCCCCTGGCACTTGGAGCACCCGACCATCGTCACGACCTGGCCCAGCAAGGAGTTGCGCAGCCGTCGGATCTCGCCGGTCCCCTGGCAGTCGCTGCACACGATCGGCTGGGTGCCAGGCGCCGCCCCGCTGCCTCCGCACTCGTCGCAGCTGACCGGAAGGCGCACCGAGAGCTGCTTGTGCGCGCCGAACACGGCTTCGACGAGGTCGAGGTGCAAGGTGACCTCTGCGTCGCTGCCCGGCTGGGGGCCGCGGCGCCTGACGCCACGAGGCGCGCCTCCCACGGTCCCGAAGAACATCTCGAAGAGATCCGACAAGCCGCTGTCGAAGCCGAAACCCCCGCCGCCGCCGGGGCCGGATGCAGGGCCGCCGCTGAAGCTCGCCGCCCCGAAGCGGTCGTAGCGGGCACGCCGCTCGGGGTCGCGCAAGACCTCGTAGGCGAACGAGATCTCCTTGAACTTCGCCTCGAGCTCGGGGTCCCCGCCGTTCGCGTCCGGATGGAACTCGCGCGCGCGCCGCCGGTAGGCCCGCTTGATCTCCTCGTCGGTCGCGTCGGGCCTCACGCCGAGAAGCTCGTAGAGGTCACCCATCGTCTCAGCGCCTGCCACGTGCACGCCTCCTCGGGCGAGTCTCGCGCGCGGAGCGCGCCGATGGCCCGGCGTCGAACGTCGTGCGGAGCCGGTCGCCGAGCTGCTCCCCCACGACCCGCGCGGCGGCGAGCGCCTGCGGATAGTTCATGCGCGTGGGACCGAGCAGGCCGACGGCGCCGCCCGACCGACCGTCGACGGACACCGGAGCGACGACGACGGCGCACGCCGACAGGGGCTCGTAGCCGTGCTCGGCGCCGATCGCGACGGACAGTCCGCGTTCGAGCACGTCACGCAGCAGCGAGACCACGACGAGCTGCTGCTCCAAGGTCGCGAGGACGGCGCGGACCGTCTCGACCGCATCGAACGCGCCGGCAAGGCGAGAGGGTCCTCCCACGAAGATCCGGTCGTGCGCCTCGCACGCGAGGTCCCCGAGCGCCGACTGCGCGAGTGCCACCACTCGGTCGACCTGGGTGTCGCCGCTCGGCTCGGTGATCTGGACGGAGCCGAGGGGATGCGCCTGCGCCGCGGCCTGAAGGCGGGCCGACGCGGCAGCGAGCACGTCGTCGGGCAGCTCCTCGGGCAGCTCGATCGCCTGCTTCTCCACTGCGCCGTCCGCCAACACGGCCACGAGCAGCACCACACGCGGCCCGAGGCCCACGAGCTGCACCGAGCGCACAGCGGCGGCTTCGTGGCTCGGCGGCAGCACGACGGAGGCGTAGGACGTGAGCTCGGAGAGCAGGCCCGAGGTCCGCTCGAGCAACTCCTCCATCTCCCCGTGGACCTGCTCGAAGAACCGGCTCACCTTGTGGCGCTGCGCGGGACCCAGCACCCCGGGCTCCGCCAGCTGGTCCACGAAGAACCGGTAGCCCTTGTCCGTCGGGACCCGCCCGGCGCTCGTGTGCGGCTGGACGAGGTACCCCTCGCGCTCGAGGGCCACCATCTCCGAGCGGATCGTCGCGGAGGAGACGTTGATCCCCGCGGCCCGAGCGACGTGGTGAGACCCGACCGGCTGGGCGGTCCCGATGTACTCGCTCACGACCGCCTCCAAGATCGCTGCCTTTCGAGGGTCCAGGTCCTGGGTGTCGGGCATGGCGTATCTCCGTTGACGGCGGTATCTCTGGCACTCGATTGTACCGACTGCCAAGGCGCGCCGGCCGCCCCTCCATTCGTCGGGCGGCGTGGACGGCCCGAACGCTCCGCCAGGGCGCGCTCGGGCGAGCCCGCTCACTCGTCGAGCCGCAGGGCCGAGATGAAGGCCTCCTGGGGCACTTCGACCCGTCCGATGCGCTTCATCCGCTTCTTGCCCTCCTTCTGGCGCTCGAGCAGCTTGCGCTTGCGGGTGATGTCACCTCCGTAGCACTTGGCCAGCACGTCCTTGCGACGCGCCTTCACGGTCTCTCGGGCGACGATGCGCCCGCCGATCGCCGCCTGGATGGGCACGTCGAACAGCTGGCGGGGGATCAGCTCGCGCAGCTTCTCGGTCATCCGCCGCCCGTAGGAGTCGGCCTGGGAGCGGTGCACGATGGTCGAGAAGGCGTCGACGGGGGTGTGGTTGATCAGCAGGTCGACGCGTACGAGGTTCGCCGTCGCGTACCCCGCAGGCTCGTAGTCGAGGCTGGCGTATCCCTTCGTCCGGCTCTTCAGCTGGTCGAAGAAGTCGACGACGACCTCGGCGAGGGGGATCGCGTAGACGAGCTCCACCCGTTCGGGGGTGAGGTACTCCATCCGCTGCATCTCGCCGCGGCGGCTTTGGCAAAGCTCCATGACCGCTCCGGTGTGCTCCGAAGGGGTGAGCACCGTCGCCGTCAGCATCGGCTCGTCGATGTGGTCGATGCGCGCCGCGTCGGGAAGGTCCGTCGGGTTGTCGACCACCACGACCGTGCCGTCGGTCAGGTACGCGTGGTACTCCACCGACGGCGCCGTCGCGATCAGCGACTGGCCGAACTCGCGCTCGAGCCGCTCCCGGATGATCTCCATGTGCAGCAGGCCGAGGAACCCGCAGCGGAAGCCGAACCCGAGCGCGTGCGACGACTCGGGCTCGAAGGTGAAGCTCGCGTCGTTCAGCTGGAGCTTGTCGAGGGCGTCGCGCAGCTCCGGCAGCTCGTCGCCGTCGATCGGGTAGAGCCCGCAGAAGACCATCGGCTTCGGGTCGCGGTAGCCGGCGAGCGGCTCGGCGGCGGGAGATGCCGCGTCGGTCACCGTCTCGCCGGACCGAGCTTCCGCGACGTCCTTGATCCCTGCGATCAGGTAGCCCACCTCGCCGGGGCCGAGCTCGTCAGCGCGCCTTGGCTCGGGGGTTCGCACGCCGATCTCCTCGACCTCGTGCACGGCGCCCGCCTGCATGAACCTGAGGCGCCTCCCGGTCGAGAGCACGCCGTCGACCACGCGCACCGACGACACGACCCCCCGGTACTGGTCGTAGGAGGAGTCGAAGATGAGCGCGCTGAGCGGCGCGTCGCGTGTGCCCTTGGGCGGCGGGATCCGCTCGACGACGGCGTCGAGCAGGGCCGGAACGCCCTGGCCGGTCTTCGCCGAGATGCGCAGGATCTCCCCGGCGTCGATCCCGAGCACCTGCTCGATCTCCTTCGCCGCCCGGTCGGGGTCCGCTGCCGGCAGGTCGACCTTGTTGAGCACCGCCACGATCTCGAGGTCGTGCTCGATCGCCTGGTAGGTCGTCGCGAGGGTCTGCGCCTGGATCCCCTGCGACGCGTCGACCAGCAGCACGGCCCCTTCGCACGCGGCGAGCGACCTAGAGACCTCGTAGCCGAAGTCCACATGACCAGGAGTGTCGATGAGGTGCAGCACATGGTCGCGGTAGATGACCCGGACGTTCTGCGCCTTGATCGTGATGCCCCGCTCGCGTTCGATGTCCATGGAGTCGAGGTACTGCTCGCGCATCAGCCGGGGGTCCACGGCGCCGGTCAGCTCGAGAATGCGGTCCGACAGCGTCGACTTGCCGTGGTCGACGTGGCTGATGATGGAGAAGTTGCGGATGCGCTCGACCGGCACCTTGCCAGGTGCCGGCCCGCCGGGTGAGGACACGGTGCGTCGATCGTAGTGGGGGCGGGGAAGACCGCGGGCGATGGGCTCACGACGCTTCCCGCGAGCTCGCCGCAGGGAGCGATGCGCAGGGAGCGATGCGCAGGGAGCGATGCGCAGGGAGCGATGCGCAGGGAGCGATGCGCAGGGAGCGATGCGCAGGGAGCGATGCGCAGGGAGCGATGCGCAGGGAGCAGCATGCACGCGCTGCTACCATCGAGGTCCGC
Organism: Actinomycetes bacterium; assembly: GCA_021844425.1. Lineage (GTDB taxonomy): Bacteria > Actinomycetota > Acidimicrobiia > Acidimicrobiales > RAAP-2 > JAJYVT01. Next base: position 22,529 of record JAKBTL010000138.1, read on the forward strand.
CGTATCCCGGGACGAACCCCGGGGCCGCGCGCCGCCGGCCGGGTCGGCGGCACCCGACCGAAGATCCGAGGAACCGCACCGTGGCGAACATCAAGTCCCAGATCAAGCGCAACCGGCAGAACGAGCGTCGGCGCGTCCGTAACAAGTCCGTCCGCTCCGAGATGCGCACCCGGACCAAGACGGCTCTCGCCGCAGCGGAGGCCGACGCCGGCACCGTGGCCGAGGCGCTCCGAGCGGCGGTGAAGCGCATCGACAAGGCTGCCGCGCAAGGGGTGATCCACAAGAACCAGGCTGCCAACCGCAAGTCCCGGCTCATGCGTCGCATCGCCAAGCTCGGTTCCTGACCGGCGGCGCCACCTCGGCGCTGCGGCTGGCGTGGATCAACGGCGGGCGCGGCTCGCCCGGCGCTCGGCTCTGCCGTGTGCCGGCTGTGGCCCCCCGCCGCGACTGCCGGCCAGGCGAGCCAGCCGAGCCACGAGGATCTCGAGCACCAGCTCGGGCGCCAGAGCGGTCCGCCCCTTCACGTCGAGGTCGGCGTCCGCGACGAGGGTGACGGCCTGGCCGACGCGCTCGCCCCCGAGCCGGCGCGCGCCGTCGAGCGCCTTCTTCGCGAGGAAGGCGCTGCGGACACCGAGCAGTGCCGCGGCGACGTCGCCGGAGGACGCGTCGGCCCCGTCGAGCCGCAGCATGGCCGAGAAGTGCCCGTGCAGGATCGCCACGACCATCGGCGCCGCGCGGCCCGCGGCGAGCAGCCGTCGGAGCGCTCTCAGGGCGCCGGAGACGTCGCCCGCGTCGATCGCGTCGGTCAGCTCCCAGGGCGGCACCGCTCCCGCCTCCCCGAGGAACGGCTCGAGCGCAGCCGCGCTCACCTTCGCGCCCTCGCCGTAGGCGGCGGCGAGGGACTGGAGGAGACCTTCGAGCCGGCCGACGTCCTCGCCGAGGTGCTCCTCGAGCCGGCGAGCCGCTCCGGGGTCCAGCTTCACCGGCGCATGGTGCAGCTGCTCGGCCATCCAGCGCCCGCGCTCGCGGCCCCTGCCGGCGCCCGTCTCCACCACCCCGCCGACCGCGGTCGCCGCCTTGACCAGCGGCGCCGGGATCGTGCCGCCACCCGAGACGAGCACGAGGTGCACCGACGGGACCGGGTGCTCGAGGGCGGCAACCAGTCTCGAGGCGTCTGCCGTGCCGAGACGTCCGGCGTCGCGAACGACGACGACCCGGCGGTCGACGAGGAACGGCGGCGTGGTGCAGGCGTCGACGACCGCGGCGGCGTCGAGCTCGTCGCCGGCGCCGTGCTCCTCGACGACGAGCGAGTGCTCGAGGCCGCCCGCCAGCTGCTCGACGAGCGAGCGGGCCGCCTGCGCGACGAGGACCGGGTCTTCCCCGCGCACGAGGTGCAGCGGCGCATCGGGGCGCCCGCCGGCACGCGCCGGGGTCACCGCTCGCGCTTCGCTCGCACCGGCTCGCCACCGCGCGCCGAGAGGACCTCGGCCAGCGCGTCGCGCACCCGGACGGTGCCGACGACGTCGTGCACCCGCAGGATCCGACAGCCCAACGTGACGCCGAGCGCTGCCGCGCCGAGCGACGCCTCGCGACGCTCGGCGATCTCCAGCCCGAGCACGGTGCCGAGGAACGTCTTGTTCGACGCCGACAGAAGGAGTGGATGCCCGAGGCCCGCGAGGACGTCCGACGCCCGTAGCAGCGCGAGCGAATGCTCGGCGGACTTCCCGAGGTCGAGGCCGGCGTCGAGCACGACACGTTCGGCAGGCACGCCGGCCGCCATGGCGCGATCGGCGAGCCCTGCGAGGGACCCCGCGACCGTCGCGACGACATCGGCGTAGACGGGATCGGGGTCTGGGACCCGAGGCGCGAGCCGGATGTGGGTCGCCACGACCGACGCCCCAGCGCGGACCGCGACCTCGAGGTACTCGGGGTCGGCGAAGCCGCTGATGTCGTTGCCGACCACGGCGCCGGCCTCGAACGACGCTTCCGCCACGCTCGCACGCCACGTGTCGACCGACACGGGCACGTCGAAGCGGGCGGTGATCGCCTCGATCGCCGGCACGACGCGCTCGAGCTCCTCCGCCTCGCCGACCTCGGGCCCGGGACCGGCCTTGACCCCGCCCACGTCGAGGAGGTCCGCGCCATCCGTCACGAGCTGCTCGGCACGGCGCAGGAGCGCGTCGAGCGCGAAGGTGGCGCCCCGGTCGTAGAAGGAGTCGGGCGTGCGGTTCAAGATGCCCATGACGAGCGCTCGGTGCTCGACGTCGTAGCTGCGGCCGCCGAGCGCGAGATGGCGGACAGACCGGCCGATCCGAGCCACCGCACGCGTCCGGGGGACACCATCGGCCCCCGTGCTCCTGGCCTCCCTGCCGGCGGTCTCCACGAAGTGGGACCCTACCGAAACGGGCCAGAGCCCTCGCGGAGAATTTCCACTTGCAACGCCGCTTCAAAGAGCGTATGTTGGCACTCTCGGTGCGCTCGTAGAGGCGCCGACGAAAGGGCAAACCCACTGCGAGGTGGGGACGCAAAGTCACGGGGCTCCATGAGCTAGCCGGACCGCCGAATCGGCCGCCGCGGGCGTGCCGCCTCTCCGGCGTTCCCCGGGTGGCTCGTGGAGCCGACACAGAGCCAACACAGAGGGGAACGGAACGCATGGGAGAGCGCACCGGCCGCAGGTATTGCGGCGAGGACCACCGCTCGGCCCTTCCAGGGGTGCCCCGTGCTCGTCTGTGCGCAGATCGTATGCGCTCGGCGGGTTCCCCACGAGGTCGCCTCAGGGGATAGGGAGCCGAGCGGCGGAGCCCCCCGCCCCCCGCCAGGGGGCTCCGCCGCCGCCGGCCTATCGGTCTTGCAGTCGAGCAACGGCGTCGCGCAGCAGTTCGTCGACGTCGCGACCGTCTCCGGGTGCCGCTGCGACGTGCGCCGTCCGCACGCCGGGCGGGCGGTCGAGCGCGGAGCCCACCGCGACCGCAATCCGTCGCTCGACCATGTCGCTCCCCTCGTCGGCAAGCAAGAGCGCTGCCGCGAACAGGCGCTCTTCGACTCGGCCGACCGGATCGGTGCTCCGGAGCGCGGCGGCGAGCACCCGTGCTGCGGCCTGCGCTGTCCGGACGTCGGGCACTTCTACGACCACGAGCACGAAGGTTCCCGCTGAGCGAGCGCCAGGGGCGAGCAACCGACCAGCCCGGCTGAAGAAGCTCGCGAGCCCCGGAAGGCCGGTCAGCTGATCGCGTCCCGCCCACCACTCGGCCTCCGGCGTCGCCCCTGCGAGAGACTTCGCCGCGCCAGTCCTCTCTGGCACCGGCGCATCGTCGCTCCCCTCATTCGGCGCGCCGACGCTGGACGTGCGTGCGCCCCCGAGTGCACTCGGAGCGAGAGAAAAGCTCGGCGATGCGGGGACCGGGAAGTCCGCAGACATGCCGGTCCCGACGGAGAGCGGGAACTCAGGCGCCTCGGGCACCCACTCAGGCGCCTCGGGCACCCACTGAGGCGCCTCGGGCACCCACTGAGGCGCCTCGGGCACCCATGGGCCGGCGCTGCGGAGCCTGTCGGGGCGCTCGTGTCCCCCATTGGCTCCGGGATCCGCCCTGTCGGCTCCGTGACCAGGATCCGCCCTGTCGGCTCCGTGACCAGGATCTGCCCTGTCGGCTCCGGGGTCCCCCGCGCGGGCGAGCTGCTGGACCACTCTCAGGTGCCGGACGAGGCGCTCGGCCAGCTGCCCGAGGACGTCGAGATGCGCTGCCTCGAACCGGTGATCAGGTTCGGCGACGAGCCCGATCATGCTGTGGCCGCCCCCGTCGCGCAGCGGGGCGACCGCCAGGGTCACCTGGCGCCCCACGCGCCCGCTGCGGACGAAGACGCGCGCGTGGACGAACTCCGGATCTGCCGACGCCTGCCGGACGAGCTCCGCGAGCTCGTCGGGTGAGAGCCCCTCGGCGGACCCGGGCTCCGGGACGGAGATGATCTCTGGAGCTCGGCCGGCGGTGTCGAGTGCGGCGAAGGCCGTTCCGGCCGCGGTGTCGCGACGAGCAACCCGCAGGAGGTTCTCGACGGTGGTCGTCCCGATGTGCACGAGGGTACGAGCCTCAGGACGTCGATCGCCGGGCGTCTGCGCGGCCGCGCTTGTGCAGGTACATGGCTCGGTCCGCTCGGGCGAGGAGCGCGTCAGGGCCGACGTCTGCCTTGTCGGTGCTCACCCAGCCGATCGAGGCTCCGACGTCGAACGCGATGCCGCGCACGCTGAAGGGCGCGCTCAGCACCTTGCGAAGCCGGGAGACGACGAGGTCGCCGTCAGGCGGCCGCTCGGTCGTCGCGTGTGCGATGACGAACTCGTCGCCGCCGAGCCTGGCGACGACGTCGTCGCTGCGCACTGCGCCGCGGAGCCGGCGGGCGAACGCCCCGAGCACCTGGTCGCCCATGTCGTGCCCGTGCTCATCGTTGATCCGCTTGAAGTCGTCCAGGTCCATGTAGATGAGCGCCACGGACCCTCCCCGTCTCCCCAGGCCCTGGAGCATGCGGCGCAGCTCCTCGAGCAGCAGATAGCGGTTCGCCAGGCCGGTCAGTGGATCGTAGAGCGCGTAGTGCGTGAGGCGCTCCTGCTCCAACGACTCTTCGGTCGTGTCGCGCAGCACCACCACCGCGCCGCGGCGACCCTCGATCTCCAGGGGTCTCGCGGACAGCGTGATGCGACGCTGGCTTCCCCCTGCCTCGCCGACCGTGAGGTGGGACTCCCTGACCATCCCGTCGTGGAGCACGAGCATCGCAGGGTGGAGATCCTGCGTGAGCACCTGGCCGTCCTCGGTCTTCATCGTGCCCGTCACCGGCAGGGGCGAGCCGAGGAGGGTCCGGCCCGGCGGGAGCCCGTAGATGGCGTCGGCGGCTGCGTTCGTGAGCACGACGATCCCGGCCGCGTCCACGCACACGATCCCATCGTCGAAGCAGGCGGCCAACTCCGCGGCGTCGACACGGACGAGTCCTCGCCCGCCGGCACCCGCCTCCGCCAGCACGGCTCGCCCGCCGGAACCCGCCTCCGGCGGCACGGGCTCGGCTACGGGCGCAGTGCCACCTCGTCGCGGCGCGCCCGATGACGGCGAGAGGAACTTGGCGAGATCCGACGCCAATCGCGCCAGGCCTGCGCGCTGGTAGCCGTCGGGCTCGGGCAGCCAGGTGTCCACCACGCCGAGGAGCCCGAGCTCGATGTCGCCCGACCACACCGGCATGACGACGCACGCGAGGGAACGATCGGCCGAGCCCGCTTCTGTGGACACCTCCGCGTTCCAGAACAGGTCGCGGCCGTGGGCGGCCGGATGCGACAGGCAGTTGCGCGCGAGCACGTCGACGCGCCGCCAGCCGTCCTCCGGCGGCATCGAGTCGGAGAGGACCCGCTGCACGGTGCCTGTCATGGCCACGACGAACGCTCCGAGGCCGAGACACAGATCGAGCGCGGTCTCGAGCGCGTCGTCGACCGATCCGCTCCTAGCCACGTCGGCCACGCCCAGCGCGTCCACCACGCAGCAACGGTACTGCACGAATCATCACGATCCACGCGGTCCGTCCACGCCGACGGGATGGCCCGCACAACTTCCAGCACCGCCAGCGCGCAGCGGGCTGGGATCCCCGAGACGCGCCGGCGTGCGTCCTACAATCGCCGCTGCGGTGCCACGCGAGAAGGCCGGTCGCGACAACGTGCGGAGGGGCAGAGGAAGAGAAAATTGGTCGACTCGCCGTTCGTCCTCGAAGAAGATCTCCTCGGGGCTGCGGAGCTCCTCACCCGCGACGGAGGGATCTCCTGGGTCTACAAGCTGCTGGCAGACGTGGCAGCACGCCATCAGCTCTCGGACGCGTGGCTCGTGCTCGGGCCCGTCGGCGGGTCGGGCCAAGGAGCCGCGGCAGCGTCGCAGGTATTCGGGCTGGGCGGCGCAGCGGTGATGCCCGCGACGGCCGAAGCGCTGCTCCGCCGGCCCCCCGGCGTCTACGGCGAGCCGCACTGCCTCGGATCCCTGACGTCCCGCGCGCTCGGAGCCATGTGCGCCATGGCGCTGCGGGCGTCGGTCGCATCGCTCGCGACGGCGGTCGACCTGCCCTCGGGGCTCTCGAGCACCGCCACGATCGAAGGCGCGGTCGCCCGTGTCGCTGCGTGCGGCGCTCGCTACGGATGGTCGTCGACGCTCCTGCTGCTCACCACGAGCGGCGACGCGTCGGCAGAGGAGCGGTGGCTCGCGCTCGCAGCGGCGCTGCGCCAGGCGCTCCGGACCGGCGACGAGGCAGGCGTGGCCGCACCGGGCGTCGCGCTCGCGGTCCTTGCGAACGCCGGCCCCGACGCGGTCAGGCCGTTCATCGCCCGGGTGCGGGAGGCGCTCAGCGCGGGGGGCTGGACCGACGTCGACCTCCACGCGGCGACGGCGAGGACCCCGGAAGAGAGTGTCGACCCGTCGGAGCTCATGCGCCTAGCCGAAGAGCGGCTGGCAGACGCTCGTGCAGCGTCGACGGGTGAGGCGGCTCCGGAGCCGGCGGCGCCCGTGCACGACGTCGCCTCGACGCTCGAACTGGAGCTGCGCATGCTCCCCGGCGTCGTGAGCGTGGGGATGGGGACACCGGTCGTCGTCGTCTCGAGCGCAGCTTCCGAGGTGCTCTACGAACAGGCGCTCCGTCTGGTCCTCCGCCATCTCCCCGAGGCGTCGATCCGGCTGCTCGGCCTCTCCGACGAGACCGCGGCGCCGAGCACGGCGCCGCCGACCGACGTGGCGCTCCGCCGAGGCCGCGAGGACCTCGCCGGCACACCGGTGCCTCGGCCCAGCGCGTCACGCGCCATCTCGGCGACCGCGCCTGGCAAGGCGGCGGCCACTGGCGCCGCTCGGGTGGTGCTCCTCGACGCGAGCTTCGACGTCGCGCACGGCACGAGCGAGGTGTCCCTCGCCTTCGGCGCGGCGCGCGGCGCCGGCCGCGCTCCCGCGGGGCCCCTCGCCGGCGGCGCGCAGGCAACGCTCAACGCGCTCAGCGCACTCGGCGTCGACGTGCCCTTCTACCTCGTCTCCGCCGAACGCGCGCACGGCGTGCCTGGCCAGCCGGTGGTCGTGGCGCTGGCCCCGAAGCGCACCGGCGCCGAGCCGGGCGCAAGGGCAGTCGAGCACCTCGGCGTTGCGAGCGATCCCGAGGACGTCGCAGCCGCGAGCCGCGCGACGCTCGGAGCGCTCAACCGCCACCTGGCAAGGCTGTCGGCGGCTTCGTGACCACCTTTCGCTACGGCGCGTCGTTCTACGACCGCGCGAGCGGCCTGCGCTTCGAGGCGCACCATCCACTGAGCCGGCCCGACCGCTGGCGGGCGTACCTCGAGGGTGCCCACCAGGAGTACGCGCGCTACGGGATCGACATGCTCGTCAACCCGCGCGCGCTCGAGCGAGGCGACGGGGTGCCCCTCTTCTTCGTCGGGGTGAACGCGGACGACGACGTGGTCGCCGGGCTCCGCTGTCACGGGCCGCTCGACGACGCCGTATCAGCCCACGCGCTCGCCGAGATGGCCGCCTCGCCCGAGTGGGAGGAGCACCGCGCGGCCGTGGAGGCGGCCTCCCCCTACGGCGTGATCGAGATCAAAGGGGCGTGGCGCAAGATGAGCGGCGACGGCAACCCGGCCATCATCGCCGCGATGGTCCGCTGCTGCGCGCACGCGATCGAGTGGCTCGGCGCGGAGGTCCTCCTCGCCGCCGTGTCCGATCGAATGGAGCCGGTCATGGCGTCGATCGGCTCGATGATGCGCGGGACGGAGGCTGCGCCGTACCCGACGGAGCAATACCGGACGATCCTCACCAGCATGCAACGCCCGCGGTACCGCGGGCTCCTCGACGAGGCGCAGGCACGACTCCTGCGCGAGGACGCCGAGCAGCTGAGCCGGCCTCCCGAGCGCCTCCTCACAACGGGGTGGCGCCCGATCGTGCTCGACGTGCGGCGCCGTGCGGACCGCCAGATCCTCGCGAACCTCCGCGCCGACCCGGGGATCGACCTCCTCGACGTGGCCGAGCGCCAGAGCACGGAGCTGCGGCGTCTCGTCCCGCCGCCGAGCGCCGACCTGCTGGAGGAGGCGACGAGGCACGTCTACCTGCCGTGGCGCCGTTCGGTGGTGCACATGCTCGGGCCGCGCGCGTACGCGACCCTCCGGCTGGACAGGAACCGACACCGCATCACCCGGGAGGAGCAGGAGCGCCTCGCGCGCCAGCGGGTGGGCGTCGTCGGACTGAGCGCGGGCCACGCAGCAGCGGTCACGATCGCCCTCGAGGGCCTCTGCGGCGAGCTGCGCGTGGCGGACCACGACGCGGTCGAGGCCTCGAACCTGAACCGGCTGCCCGCGTCCATCCTGGACGTCGGGGACAACAAGGCGGTCGTCGCAGCGCGTCGCGTGGCGGAGCTCGACCCGTACCTCCCCGTCCATGCGCTCACCGGCGGGGTCGACCCGGACAACGTCGACGAGTTCATCGCGGGGCTCGACGTCGTCGTCGAGGAGTGCGACGACCTCGCGATGAAGCTCCTCGTGCGCGAGGCGGCGCGCCGGCAGCGAGTGGCGGTCGTGATGGAGACGAGCGACCGGGGAATGCTCGACGTGGAGCGGTTCGACCTCGAGCCGGAGCGCCCTGCGTTCCACGGCCTGCTCGGGGACGTCAGCGCCGACGCGCTCTTCTCGCTCACGGTCGCCGAGAAGGTCCCCTACGTGCTCGCGATCGTCGACGCCCCCCAGGGGTCGGCACGGGGCACCGCGTCGCTGGCGGAGATAGGGCGCACGGTGTCCACCTGGCCGCAGCTGGGCTCCGAGGTGACCCTCGGCGGGGCGACCGTCGCCGCGACGGTGCGCCGCCTCGGTCTCGGCGACGACGTCCCCTCTGGCAGGACGCGCATCGACCTCGACGCGATCGTCTCCTCGCTCGAGCCGCCTGTGGTGCCTCGCGCCGCCGCGCCGTCGCCGGTAGCGTGGTCGCCGGCGCCAGCGGACTGGGGACGGGCGATCGTCCATGCAGCCACGCTCGCGACGTCGTGCAGCAACGGCCAACCGTGGAAGTTCGAGCTCACGAGCCGCGAGCTCGCGCTCGAGCTGGACTCGTCGCGGAGCTGCGGGACGATGGACGTCCGGTCCCGGGCGAGCTACGTCGGCCTGGGCGCTGCGCTCTTCAACGCGCGCGTCGCCGCAGCGTGGTCCGGGCACCTCGGCCCATTCGAGCTGTTCCCTGAGGGACCGAGCTCCGAGGTGGTCGCATCGCTCGAGCTCGGGACCGCGTCGGAACCCTCGCTCGCCGAGCTGCGCGAGGCGATGCTCGACCGATGCTCGAACCGGCGGCTGGGCACTCCGACCGCGCTCGACCTCGCCGTCGTGAACCGCCTGTCGAGCGCGGCAGCAGCGGAGCACGCGCAGCTGCACCTGCTCACGGACCTCGAACGGCTCGGGGAATGCGCAGAGATCTTCACTGCCGCCGAGCGCATCCGCTTCCTCAGCCCGCGACTGAGAGAGGAGACCATGCGCGAGCTGCGGTGGCCCGGAGAGGACGTGAGCACCGGGATCGACGTCGCAACCCTCGAGCTCTCGGGATCCGACGCCAGTGCCCTCCAGCTGCTGCGCCGCGGCGACGTCATGGAGCTCTTGGGCCGCTGGGACGCCGGTGGTGCCCTCGGCGACTACCTGAGACAGGCGATGGGCTCGAGCTCAGCCGTCGCGGTGGTGACGGTCGAGACCGCGAGCCCCGCCTCCTACCTCACGGGCGGGATGGCACTCGAGCGGGTCTGGATCGAGGCGCAGCGGGCGGGACTCGCTGTGCAGGCGATCGCTCCGGCGTTCTTGTACGCGGTCCAAGAGAGGGACTTCGACGCCCTCGGTGGCGACCGCTGGGCAGGCGACCTGCGAGCGCTCTCGGAGCGGTTCCGACGCCTCCTCGACCTCGGGACCCACACAGTCGGGATCCTCACCCTCAGGCTCAGCCACGCTGCCCCGCCCCGGGTCCGAAGCGCCCGCCTGCCGCTCGAGCGCGTGCTCCGGCGCCGAGCCACGCCGTAACCGATCGGCGCGGCGGCAACCGCCCTCGGAGGCCCGGCGAGGCGCCCTCGGAGGCCTGGCGAGGCGCCCTGGCCAAAATGCTGCAGCAACGAGCCCGGAGCAGCTAAGATTGCATCGACAAAGGATCGGGGATGGTGACGAACGAAGGCCCCCTCTTTGCGGACAGTGTCGGCGGGGACAACCTCGGTGAGATCCTCGCGGGCACGCTCCGGCTTCTGAGGAGCGCCGTCGCTGTCGAGTACGTACCGGCGTCCACGTCCCACGCCCCAGTGGTCTGGGCCGACCTGAACTTCGTCGCGGTCACCGCAGCGCTTCACAGCGTGGTCGCCGAGCGGCTCGCCACCGACGGCCCCTGGGGCGAGGCGGTCGTCGGGTCGGGCCCTGCGTGGATCGAGCGCGTCGAGCCGCTGCGCCCCGCTCCCCGGGCCGACACTCCCGGGGCCGACGCTCCCGGGGCCGAAGAGGCGGGCGGGCCGGTCGACGGGAAAGGCCAGGGCGCGTCGGGCGCGTCGGGCGCGTCGGGCGCGTTCGCGGTCGCGTTCGCGGAGCGCCCGCCGCTCGCACCAGACGAGATCGAGACGGTGCGCCTGTTCGCAAGGCTCGCGGCCGCGTTCAGCGCTCCGCATGGGCCAACAGCGCCAGCGTCGAGGCAGGACCGGCTGGACGACCTCGTCTCGAGGATCAGTGAACGGCTGATGTCCACGACCGGCCCCACCCTGAGAGATGCGCTCGACTGGGCGGTGGAGGAGCTGTGCCGGTACCTCGGAGCCGACGTCGCGTTCCTCCGGCGCAACGACCACGCCCACGGGGTGAGCGTGCTCATGGCGTTCTACCCTCCGCGCGGCATCCCCCTCGAAGAAGACCCGCTCGGCATCGTGCCGTTCGACGCGGACCCGATCTTCGCCGCGACCAAGGACTTGAAGGTCCCGTTCATCGTACGAAACTCCGCGGAGACCGACGAGCGCTACCTCCAGCGGGTCCGGGATGCGGGCCAACCGGACGAGTTCACCGGTGCAGCCGTCCCCCTCGTGCACGGCGACGTGACCGAGGGCATCCTCGCCTTCATCTACCTGACCCCCTACACGTGGTCGGAGCACGAGATCAACGCATTGCGCGCGATGGCGTCGCTGCTCGTGCAGCTGCTGCACCGCATCGACGCCGAGGAGCAGCTTCGTCACAGCGCGCTGACCGACGACCTGACCGGTCTCCCGAACCGTCGGGCGCTCCTGGAGGAGGTCGGCAGGCGCCAGGCTGCGGGAAAGACATCCACGGCGCTGATCTTCATCGACCTCGATCGGTTCAAGGTCATGAACGACCAGCTCGGACACGTCGCCGGCGACACGGTGCTCCGCGTCATCGCTGACCGGATCCGCACGTCCCTGCGACCGGCCGACTTCGCCGCTCGGCTCGGCGGCGACGAGTTCGTCGTGGTGCTCGACGACGCGGACGGAGAGCTGGGCGCGGTGGCCGCCGCGAACCGGCTCCTCGAGCTCATCGAGCAGCCGATCGACATTCGCGGCCAACGGGTGGCCCACAGCGGCAGCGTCGGCATCGCGATCTCGGAGAGCGCGAGCGTCACCGCCGAAGAGCTGCTCGGTCAGGCGGACATCGCGCTCTACGCTGCGAAGGCGCAGGGGCGCAACCGCGCTGTGGTGTTCGACCACGAGCTCGAGGCGAGCGTCGCCCAGCGCTCGACCATCGAGCTCCTGCTGCGCCAGGCGCTCGACGAGGACGCCCTTCGGGTCGTGTACCAGCCGGAGTTCGACCTCGAGACGGGCAGGCTGCTCGCGGCCGAGGCGCTCGTGCGATGGTTCCGCGCGGGCGAGGGCCTCGTGGAGGCAGGGAAGTTCGTTCCGATCGCCGAGGAGACGCACCTCATCGCGGACATCGACCGTTGGGTGCTCGAGAAGGCGTGCAAACAGCTCGCTTCGTGGCGGCGCGACTACGGCAGGCTCGACATGGTCGTGCGCGTCAACATGTCCCCTGCGCAACTCGGGATCGCTGGGCTCGTACAGTCGGTCGCCGATTGCCTGCACAAGTCGGGCCTGCCCCCTGAGGCGCTGTGCCTCGAGATCACCGAGCAGGCGGTCATCGCGGACGTCGACCAGGCCGTACGGGTACTGCAGGACCTCCGCTCGATGGGGGTGGAGCTCGCGATCGACGACTTCGGGACCGGGTTCAGCTCGATGAGCCAGCTGCGATCCCTCCCGGTCGACGTCTTGAAGATCGACCGCGAGTTCGTCGACGGCATCGCGAACGATCCGACGGACCAGGCCATCGTGGACACGATCGTGCGGCTCGCCCGGGCGTTCGAGCTCGACGTGGTCGGCGAAGGGATCGAGCGGCTCGACGACCTCTCGACCTTGGTCCGGTTGGGCTGCCGGCGCGGACAGGGGTTCCTTCTCGCACGTCCGCTGCCCCCAGACGAGCTGACGCCCATCCTCGAGAAGGGGGGCATCGACCTCGACGACCTCGCGCCCTCGATCGACGTGGTGACCGCAGGACGCTGACGCGTCCATACGAGGCCGAACGCTCAGAACAGGCAGCTCGCAAGCGCTCTTCGATACTCGCTGGTGCGCGGGTCGTCGGGACCGAGGGTCTCGAGCAGGTCGAGGAACTCCTGGCGGGCGTCCTCGTCGTCTCGCACACGGCCGAGCAGCCCGTCGAGGACGCGGGTGACGTCGGCGTCCCGGTCGGCGGCAACGCCTCGGGCGGAGAGGCGCGCCTGCGCCGCCACCGCTCGGGCATCCGCCGTCTCGGGGACGCGCGCGAGCAGCTCGAGCGCCTCTTCGGCGTCGCCCCGGTCGACGAGGAGCCTGGCCAGCGCCACAACCGCGCCGGGGTGGTCGCGCTCGATGTCGAGGGCCTTGCGCAGCGACGCCTCGTCCCCGGCAGCGACGAGCAGGTCGACCTCGCTGGGCGCTGCCGGAGCGAGCCGGCCGACGAACTCCTCGACCTGCGCCTGCGGGACGGCCCCGATGAACCCGTCGACCACCTCCCCGTCGCGAAGGGCAAAGACGGCGGGGATCGACTGCACGCGGAAGGTCGCGGCCACCTGGGGGTTCTCGTCGACGTTCACCTTGGCGAGCTCGACGGCCCCGCCGGTCGCCGCGACCGCCTGCTCGAGCATCGGACCCAGCGTCCGGCACGGCCCGCACCACGGCGCCCAGAGATCGACGACGACCGGCACCGTCTTCGAGCGCTCGAGGACCTCGGTCTGGAACGTGGCGTCGGTGACGTCTGCCATCGTCACCGACCATACCTGCCCGGGCGGCACGGAGCAGCTCTGCGCCTCTTTCGGCCGACTGGCCCAGCTCGCTGCAGCGGCCTCGGTCCGATGGTCCAGCTCGCTGCCACTACCCTCGGAATCCGTGAGCGAGCTCTTCGAGGTGCACACGTCGCCGGTGCTGAACGCGCCCGTCCTGGTCGTGGCCATGGAGGGCTGGGTCGACGCCGGCCTCGGGGCGGCCAACGCAGTCGCATCGCTCACGGACCACCCGCCGACGACCGGCGTGGTGACCTTCGACAGCGACCACTTCCTCGATCTTCGCGCCCGACGCCCGATCGTCCGCATCGTCGACGGCATCACGACCGAGCTGCAGTGGCAACGAATGCAGCTGCGTCACGGGCACGACCAGGCCGGTGCGGACGTGCTCTACCTCGTCGGCCCGGAGCCCGACTACCACTGGCGCGAGTTCGTCGACGCAGTGGTACAGCTCGCGCTGCGTCACGGTGTGCGCCTCGTCGTCGGCATGGGCGCGTTCCCCGCGGCTGCGCCCCATACCCGTCCCGTCCGCCTCGCGGCGACCGCGCCGGCGGGCTCGGCAGATCTCGCCGCGCAGATCGGCGTCGTCCAAGGCGAGCTCGAGGTCCCCGCAGGGGTGCTCTCCGCCCTCGAGGTCGCGCTCGGCGAGGCGCACATCCCGACCGTGAGCCTCTGGGCGCGCGTCCCCCACTACGTCTCGGCGATGCCGTTCCCAATGGCGAGCGCCGCGCTCGTAGACGGGCTCGCAGCCGTGTCCGGGCTCCAGCTCGACTCCACGGTCCTGCGCGCCGCCGGCGACCGCGCGCGCGGCCAGGTCGACGAGCTCATCGCGGGAAACCCTGAGCACGTGGCCATGGTCGCCAAGCTCGAAGAGGTGATCGACAGCTCCGAGGGGAACGCGCTCGGCCTGGAAGAGGTCCCTTCCGCCGACGAGCTGGCCGCAGAGCTCGAGCGCTTCCTTCGCGGCGAGGACCACTGACGCGGTGGGGGACGGAGGGAGGAAGCATGAAGATCGACGGTGCGATCGGCTTCGACCCCACGGGGATCGCCGCCTCGGCGCGGCGGCTCGAAGAAGCCGGCTACGACGGCGCATGGTGCGCCGAGACCGGGCGGGACCCGTTCATCCCCCTCGCGGTGGCGGCGGACGCGACCGACCGGATCGAGCTCGCGACGGGCATCGCCGTCGCCTTCGCCCGCAATCCGATGACGCTCGCCATGGCGGCGAACGACCTCCAGCAGCTTTCCAATGGCCGCTTCATCCTCGGTCTCGGCTCCCAGATCAAGCCCCACATCACCAAGCGGTACTCGATGCCGTGGTCGCACCCCGCCCCGCGCATGCGCGAGCTCATCCTTGCGATCCGCGCGATCTGGAAGACCTGGGAGACCGGCACCCCACTCGACTTCCGGGGCGACTTCTACACGCACACGCTCATGACCCCGTTCTTCGATCCAGGGCCGAACCCGTACGGCAACCCGAAGATCATGCTCGGCGCGGTCGGCACGCACATGGCGGAGGTCGCCGGTGAAGCAGGCGACGGGCTTCTCGTCCACCCGTTCACCACTGCGCGCTACCTGCGCGAGGTGAGCATCCCGGCACTCGAGCGCGGCGCGGCGAAGACGGGCAAGGTGCGCCACGACCTCGTGGTCGCACTCCCTGGCTTCGTCGTGACCGGGTCGACCGAGGAGGAGATGGCCGCCGCCGCGAAGGCTGCCAAGTCGCAGCTCGCCTTCTACGGCTCGACGCCCGCCTACCGTCCGGTCCTCGAGCTGCACGGCTGGGGGGAGCTCCAAGCAGAGCTGCACGCCCGCTCCAAGCGCGGAGAGTGGGACGCGATGGGCGAGCTCATCGACGACGAGGTCCTCCACGCGTTCGCGGTTGTCGCGCCTGTCGACCGCGTCGCCGCGGCGGTGCTCGAACGCTGGGGCGGTCTCGTGGACCGCTTCAGCTTCTACGCTGCGCTGCCGGAGCCTGCCATGGCGTCGGTGATCGCCACGTTCAAGCAGTCGTCGTGACGACGTTCACAAGGCGGGGCGCCCGCACGATGACGCGTGCCGGCAGCGCAGCGCCGAGCGCCTCGACGACCCGAGCGGAGGCCAGCGCCCGGGATCGGGCCTCGTCCTCGCTGATGGTGGCGGGGACCTCGAGGCGGTCGCGGACCTTGCCGTCCACCTGGACGACCATCGTGACGGTTGCTTCGGCCACGAGCGCCGGATCGAACCCGGGCCACGGACGCGCGTGGAGCCTGTCGCCGTGGCGGCGCTCCCACAGCTCGGCCGTCACGTGCGGCGCCATGGGCGCGAGCAGGTGCAAGAGCGCGTCCAGCGCTTCTCCGAGCACTCCGGCATGGGGGTCCTCTCGGGCGTAGTCCCGGAGCAGGTTGACCTGCTCCATGCAGTGCGCGACCGCAGTGTTGTACGACCACCGCTCGATGTCCGAGGTCACCTGCTGGATCGTCCGGTGGGTCGCACGACGCAACTCGATGTCGGCCTCTCGCAGCTCGCCGTCGCGTCCCCCTTCGCGGGCGCTCTCCGCGAGGCGCCACAGCCGGTCGAGGAACCGGCCGCAGCCGTCGATGACCTCGTCGGTCTGGTGCGTCCAGTCGAAGTCGTCTGCAGGCGGACCGACGAAGAGGTGGAAGAGCCGGAGCGCGTCCGCCCCGACGTTCTCGTAGTAACGCGCGGGAGCGATCAGGTTGCCCTTCGACTTGGACATCTTCGAGCCGTCCATCCGGATCATGCCTTGGGTGAACAGGCGGCTGAACGGTTCGCGCGAAAGCTCGGGGGGCGCGAGCCCCACGTCGACGAGGGCTCTCGTGAAGAACCGGGCGTACATGAGGTGGAGGATCGCGTGCTCGATGCCGCCGATGTACTGGTCGACGGGCATCCAGCGGACGACGGCCGCCGCGCTGAACGGCACCTCGGCGTCGAACGGGTCGCAGAAGCGCAGGAAGTACCAGCTCGAGTCGACGAACGTGTCCATCGTGTCGGTCTCGCGCTCGGCGGGCTCCCCCCCGATGGGGCAGACGGTGCGCTTGAAAACCTCGTGTTGCGCGAGCGGCGACTGTCCGGTCGGCAGGAACTCCACGTCGTCGGGGGCGAGCACGGGGAGCTGGTCCTCGGGCACCGGGACGGCGCCGTGGACCGGGCAGTGGACGATCGGGATCGGACAACCCCAGAAGCGCTGGCGGGACACGAGCCAGTCGCGGAGGCGGTAGTTGACCTTGCGCCGGCCGCGCCCCTCGCGCTCGAGCGCGAGGATCGCGGCCTCCTTCGCCTCGGCGACGCGAAGGCCGTCGAGGAAACCGCTGTTCACCTTCACCCCGTCGCCCGCGTAGGCCTCGCCGCCCTGCTCTTCCCAGCCCTCGGGCGGCTCCACGGTGCGAACGATGGGGAGGCCATGGAGCTTGGCGAACGCCCAGTCGCGCTGGTCCTCTGCGGGAACGGCCATGATCGCCCCGGTTCCGTAACCCATGAGGACGTAGTCCGCGACGTAGACGGGGAGCTCCTCGCCGCTGAAGGGGTTGACCACGAAGCTGCCCGTGCATGCGCCGCGCTTCTCGAGCGCGGGACCGCCCTCGGCGATCGCCGTGCGCTCGATCTCGGTCTCGCACGCGACGCGGGCGCGGAGCTCCTCGACCGCCGCTCGGCACTCCGGGGTCGTGAGCTCGTCCACGAGCGGGTGCTCGGGCGCCATGACCGCGTAGGTCATCCCGAAGGTGGTGTCAGGCCTCGTCGTGAAGACGGTGAGCGTGAGGTCAGGGCGTCCCGCGACGGCGAGGTCGATCTCCGCCCCCTCGGAACGGCCGATCCAGTTGCGCTGCATCACCTTCACGCGCTCGGGCCACTCGAGCGTGTCGAGGCCGGCGAGCAGCTCGTCGGCGTACGAGGTGATCTTGAAGAACCACTGCTCGAGGTCGCGGGTCACCACGACGTCTCCAGACCGCTCGCAGGTGCCGTCGGCCAGGACCTGCTCGTTGGCAAGGACGGTCTGGCAGCCTGGGCACCAGTTGACCGGCGCAGTCGCGCGGTAGGCGAGGCCCGCCTTCAAGAAGCGCAGGAAGATGAGCTGCGTCCAGTGGATGTAGCTCGGATCGTGGCTGCGGACTTCGCGCCGCCAGTCGTAGACGGCGCCGAGGCGCACGAGGGACTCCTTCAGCTCCGCGATGCGCGCGTCGGTGAAGACACGGGGATGGGTCCCGGTCCGGATCGCCGCGTTCTCCGCCGGCAGCCCGAACGAGTCGAAGCCGAGCGGGGAGAGGACCGCCTTCCCCCGCATGGTCTGGTAGCGCACCACGAGGTCGCCGAAGGTGTAGTTCCGCACGTGACCCTGGTGGGCGGGCCCCGACGGGTACGGGTACATGCACAGGGCGTAGAAGGGGGGCCGCGGGTCGTCGTTGTCGACCTCGTAGGTGCCCTCGTCCTGCCACCGCGCCTGCCACTTCTTCTCGACCGTCTGCACGTCGTAGGCCCTCGCCATGGGCGGCGATGCTACCGCCGGGTGACAGGAGCACCCCCGTGCGCCTCCGTGCGCCTTCGTGCACCAGTGCCGTCCCCGCCCCCGGCACCTGCCCGTCCCGCCACCTGCCCGGGATCTGTCCGTCCCCGGCACCTGCGCGGGACCTGTCCGTCCCCGGCACCCCGCGCCATCCAGGTGCACCGGCCAGATGCGGCGGACCAACATGCTTGTCGCAGCGCTTCCGCCGCCCATCGCTCGGCTGGTAACCTGCCGGTTTGCACCCGGGGGCGTAGCTCAGCTGGTAGAGCGCTTGACTGGCAGTCAAGAGGTCCGGGGGTTCGAGTCCCCTCGCCTCCACCTGATTTTTGCTCAACGTCAGCGCTGCTCGGGACCACTGCGCCCCGGTCAGAGTCGACGGGAATCGAACCGGGTGGCCATGCCGAGTCCAGATCGCGATCGAGCTGACTCTCCTGCTGCGAAGAGGGGTCACATCCCAGGCATAGCATCGCCGCTATGGCTTGGGGTACGATCGAGCTCGAACAGGAGGTCGAGGCATGGCTCCTCACGCTCCCCGATGAGCTGTTCGGCCAAGCGGAGCGGTACATCGACCTGCTCGCCGACGAAGGTGTGCATCTCGACGAGCCCTTCACTCGACAGCTCCGCGGGAAGCTCCGGGAGCTGCGCTTCCACCTCGGGCGCCAGCAGACGAGGATCACGTACTACATCGCCACTGGGCGCAGGATCGTGCTGCTCACCGTGTTCGTGAAGGCGCACCAGCGAGAGCGTAGGGAAGTCCAACGGGCATGGAGCGCAATGCAGACTTGCATCGCCGAGGGGCATACCCTAGAGGACGACGAATGACGCGCAAGACCTGGGACGAGGTGAAAAGGGAGCGGGCCGACTCGCCGGCTCGCCGCCGGGGCTACGAGCGCGCTGGGCGGACGATCAGGCTCGCGATGGAAATCCACGAGCTCCGGGAGAAGCGGGGGCTCAGCCAGCGCGAGCTCGCCGAGCGTCTCGGCACGACCCAGTCCGCTGTCGCGCGCCTCGAGGCTGGCAACGTGTCCCCCAGCCTACCGACCCTCGACAAGGTCGCCGAAGCGCTCGGGGTCGAGCTCGTCGTGAGCTTCGTGGACCTCGACGACCGGATAGCCGGCTGATCGGCTACGGGTGCCGAGCCAGTCAGCATTCGTAGTGCGTCGATGAGATGACGGAGCTGGCCGTGCAGTAGGCCGGAGTTCGAATAGCGACAACGCAACACCACAATTCCAACCTGCACGAACCGATATCGGGTGCGTTCGCGGGGAGTGGCTCGCTCAGCGCGCTGGGCGTGGCCGCGGTGGCGCCTTGGGGTCAGTTGCTGCTGGCGATGCCGAGGAACGTCACAATGGCACGGTTCAAGCGGACCAAATCGGTGTCGTCGAGCGCCCCGATCCGTCGGCCGAGTTTCGAGCGGTGCACGGTCGTGATCTTGTCGACCATGATGCGGCAGGGTTCGTGCACGCCGGCGGTCTCGGTCGGTGCGATGGCGAGCCGGAACAACGGGGCGTCGGTCGGGTCGGTGGTGCAGGGGCAGACCGTGACGGAGTCCGTGTCGAACCGGTCGTCCTGCACGATGATCGCCGGACGGGGCTTGCCCGCGTACCCGGTGCCGCCGCCCACGGTCCAGATATCGCCGCGGTTCACTCGTCGGGCCAGTCCGACACTGAGTCCACGAACGCCTGGCCGTCGTCGGCGTGGGTGCTGGCGGACACCGCGCGTGACTGGCGATGGGCTTCCTCGGCGAAGCCGGGAGCACCGACGTCTGGCACCCAGATCTGCACGGGCCGGAGCCCCTGGGCGCGCAGGCGGGCACGGTGCTCCCGAACTCGTTGCCTCGATCCGGTGTCGGCCACCATCGCCTCCTCGTTACATGTAACGATATCGGATCGCGGGTTCGATGTGAAGTGCGGCCAATGCACGCCACGGAAGATGAGCGAGCTGGGACGGGCACGCCCACGCCGGCCGTGACCCCAGGGCCTTCACACAGTCACGGCAGGGCCACCGACGAACACGACGCGGTTCGCATGCTGTCCTCCAAGGTCCACAAGTTCAACCTGGGGAGAGAGGGGACCGGGGCGGCCGCCAACCGGCGACGGGGCGAGAACCGCCCGGAACCAGGGAGGACGCCGCGGCGGGACCGGGGACACGAGCGGGCGCCGGCCAGCCAGCCAGCGGCCGGTGACCGGCGGAGCCGGGCGACGGGCGCCGCCGACGAGAGCCGAGGCGGGAAGGGACCGGGCGCGGGGACGCACCAACGGACCGACAAACTTGGGTGAGGCCCTAGCGGTGGGGACGCAGGGGACGCCCAGGCGAGGCACGAGACGCCGGGGCGAGAGCAGGGCAGCCACGAGACCAGCGGGCCGGCAGGGACGCCCAAGGCGGACGGGGGGGCGCCAGGGGGCGGGAGACGCCGGCCTGGGTGCCCGGGCGCCTACCCGAAGCCGCGGACGAGCGCGAGCGCCGGGCGCGCGGGAGTGGGCTCGAGGGCGAGAGCGGCGGCGACGATCGCACGGACCTCGATGTCGGGCCAGCGGGCGTCGTCGAAGAGGACGACGCCGCACACGTCCGCTCCGGTCGCCCGCCAGCGCTGGCCATGGGGGCCGGGGACGATGAGGGCGAGTCCTTCTGCGGGCACGAGCGCCCGGGCGCCGGGGACCATCCGCTCGCTCAGCTCGGCGCCGAGCAGCTCGGCCACGTCATCTGCGACGGTCTGCGTGGACGGGGTGAGGCGGCCCGCATCGAGGACGGGGAGAGCACCTGGACGTAGGAGCGCCCGGGCTGCGGACTGGCACGCGGCAAGGCTGGCGAGCCCGCTCGTGTTCAGCATGACCATGCTCCGGATCCGATCGGGCAGGAGGACCGCTCGGTGGTCCTTCCCGGCGTTGAACGCGCAGAGGACCGTCGCCGGCATGGTGAAGGTCTCACCCTCCCAGGAGATCACCGAGTCGCCCTGGAGGAGCCGGAGCCCGATGGCGAGGCGATCGCCGGCCGCCTTGTCCAGCTCGTCGAGCGTGAGCACGGGGAGCCCGATGGCGGCGGCCGGCCAGCTCGGCGTCGACACCAGCGAGGCTCACGCTGGCAGGTGCAGGGTCGCCGTAGGGCTCGTCGGGCACGACGCCGGCACGGTAAGGTGTCATGTCCCCGGTGCCGGCCCACCTGGTGCCACAGCGCCACGATGAGCGCTACAGCGATACCAACCACCACGGCCGCGAACCTGGCGGCAATGAGCACTTCGCCGAGGACTGCGAGCGCGCTGGCGAGCACCACCGCGACCAGCGTGCGAAGGATCGACCGGCCCAGCCCGCTATGGGCGATGGCCGCTGCACCGAGCACCAGTGCGACCAGACCCCTCGACGGGATCAGTCTCTCCGAGGATGGCTGCCTGGTGGCGTGCCGGCGGCGCAGCGCGAGCCCGGCGCAGGCGACAGCGACGATGGCGAGCCCGGCCCACGCTTGGGCGACGGCGGCCACCACCACGTAGGCACCAGTGGCCGGCCTAACCGGGGGTGACGTGAGCGAGCCGGCGGCGCAGGCGGGCCGCTCGGAACGGGTCGGTGGACCGGGCGACGGTGGTGGTCACGGCGTGGGGTCCTCGGTGGTGGCGACGCTACCGGCCGGCTGTAACGCCGGGCTCGGTGCGCCGCGGGGTAGGTGCTGCTGCGCTGGGAGCTGGTCGAGCTGGTCGAGTAGGCGCCGCGTGGTGCGAACCCGGAGCAGACCACGCCACCGGCCACGTGGGCCGGACAATGGGACGCTCGCGTCGAGCACCGAGACGACAGGAGGCCGGGCCTGGTCCCAGCTCACCAGGCCACAGCGGCGTCAACCTGGGCCACCAGGGCTGCTCGGGTACTGCCTGCTCGCGTCGTCCATGGTTTGAGGGATGTCCGCCACGGGTACACGGGTCGTTGGGCTGGTCCGACGGTGTGCGTCTAGCCAGCAACCCAGAAACGGACTCCAAATGAGCATGGCAAGCGGTATGGGTGGATCGCCGTGGCAGTACCCCGGTGACCGTTATTACTACGGGTGGTATGACCAGCAGCAATCCCAGCCAAGCGACGGCGAAATCAAGTCGAACGTTGTCGATCGCCTACGGGAGAATCTCCACACCAAGGAACACGATTTGGTAGTCGACGTCAAGAAGGGCGTGGTTATCCTGACCGGCGAGGTGTCCTCCTCTGTGGCGAAGCGAGCGGCCGGAGACGACTGCTGGGACACCCCCGGGGTCGTCGATGTCAGCAACCAGCTGAGCGTCTCAGCCCGCTCCTGAACCAGGCTGGGATTGGCGGAGCTACTTCGTGGAGTTTCGCGGTCCTGCCCGGCGACCTCCATGGCGCTGGGTCGAAGGTGCCCTGACCTATGCGGGGGTAAGCGAGAACGTCGAGCAGACCGTCGAGGATTTCCAGTGTGATCGGCTGCGAGGATGACACTGGCGTCATTCGTTCGGCCCCAGAGCATCCGGCGGAACGAGGCGAGCGCCGCGCCGAGGAAGCTCGGGGTCACCGTTTTCGGTCATGCCGACATCTGGATTATGCCGACCTCGTTGGGAATCCCCTTGTCGCAGGCGGAGATCTGCCCGATCGTGTCGATCATTGGAGCCTCCCGGCATGAATGTGGGTCGATTTAGGGATCTACGGCCCTGCGATGCTCGTGTGGCAGGACATGTCTCGATCGGCCCGAGCGTCAGCATGATGAGGCCGAGTGCCGCGTTGGCGGAGTCGAAGCCGTAGGCGCGGTTGACGATGAGGCGAACCCGCCGGTGGCGAGCGCAATCGCCGAGAGAGCGGAAGCCTGTATGAGCAGTCGAGTTCGTCCGATCATCCTCCGGCTCCCTCTGCGGCATCCCTCACCAGTGGATCATTTTGCTCCCAGCAAGGAACCTTGGCAGCCAACAGTGAGAATGAGCTGCGCTCGGCTGGGCGCGCCTCGTCAGTGGGCACGACGACGCCGAGCGAAGAGGCGCCACACGCCGAACACGAAGAGCAACGCGGCCGCTGCAACGATGCCGACATCAAGACCGCCGACGAACGCTCCGAAGATGAGGACGACGAGAGCGGCGAGCACTGCAAGGGGCCATCGCGCCCGGACCGCGACAAGCCAGCCGAGTGCGAGGATGACGGCTGCGACGACTGCGGCCGAGCCTTCGATGCTTGCGTTGCGTAGCGGTGCACTGCATGCGGCGAGGAATGCCGAGCTAGCGGACTTGTCGGCCCCGCCCGTCTACGACAGCGCGTTCCCACATGAGACCCAGGAAGCGAGAACGGTCGCGCTCACGTCGAGGACGAGCCGTGCCACGCCGACAACTCCAATCACGGCGGCACCAGCAAGCAACCACCAGGAACGAGAAGATCGGGTGCCCTCCGTCACCGTGCTCCCATCACGGGACGCGGGACTCGTTGGAGCCCAGTCATGGCCGCCCCTCCCCTTGGCCCACTCATCGGTGCGTGCTGTAGCACGTAGCGCGATTGCGGGCAAGGGACGACCATTGCCGTCGTGCCCGGGGCCACTTCGCTGCGCAACGTCGACGCGGCGTTCGGGCGGGTGCTTCGGGCGATACGGACGGAGCAAGGTCTCTCACAAGAGGCGCTCGGGCTCGCCACTGGGCACGGACGGACCTTCGTCAGCCAACTCGAGCGCGGCGAACGCGGAGCATCTCTGAAGACGTTCTTCTCGCTCGCGTCGTACCTGGAGGTGGCACCGTCCGCGTTCGTCGCCCAGATGGAGAGGGAGCTGCGCTCGGTATCAAGTGGTCGCCGGTGGGGTCAGCTCGCCTCCTGTCTCGTCTCTCGCAGCTCGCAGTCGTGCTCCAAGAGGTCGATCAGCTTCGACGCCTCTCGCCTCGTGAGCGCCTTCGACGAGTCGACCACCCGGCCCACCGCCGCCGACGTGTACTCCAGGCGCTTGTCACGGTCCGTCACGCCGAGGACCCCGAAGAGGCGCCCGATGTGGCCCAGCTGTGCGTCGGTCACCATCTCGGCGCTCTCTGTGCCAGCGCTCCCCTGCGATCTGCCCGCAGGTCGCCGGCGCGCGCCGCTGCGCTTCGGCGAGGCCCGCGTCGTCGTCCTCGTCGGCTGCGATGCTGAGGACACCGCAGAACCCGTACCTGCGGGCGTAGGTGAGCGCGGAGCCCTCGCCCTGCGGGGTCTCTTGTGAGAGGAACAGCTCGACCGTCGCTTCGATCCACTGGCCCGAGGTGTGCACGAGGCGGGTGGTGAGCGCGGGCTTGCCGCCCTCGGTCGTGTCGGGGATGCCGACGACCGCGAGCCCGTTCGCGGCCGCGAAGATTGGCTCACGCGTTGTGGTGCGTGTCTTGCGTGTCGTCCGGGGCGCGGGTGCTGTCGGGCACCAGGAAGCGGTAGCCCATTCCCGGCTCGGTGAGGAAGTAGCGGGGCCTGGAGGCGTCCGGCTCCAACTTGCGTCGGATCCGGCCCATGTAGACCCTCAGGTAGTAGCTCTCGTTCTCGTACTGCGGTCCCCACACTTCTTGGAGCAGCTGGCGCTGAGAGACGAGCTTGCCGACGTGACGAGAGAGGATCTCGACCACGTGCCACTCGGTCGGGGTCAAGCGCACCTGCCGGCGCTCGTTGTCGATCACCCGTTTCCCGACGAGGTCGACCGTGAAGTGATCCGTGGCGATCGTCGCCTGGTCCTCGCCTGACGTCCCGCGACGAAGCGCCGTGCGTACCCTGGCCAGGAGCTCGTCAATGCCGAACGGTTTGGTGACGTAGTCGTCGGCCCCGCTGTCGAGCGCTTCGACTTTGGCCTGCTCCTGGCTTCGAGCGGAAAGGATGATCACCGGCGTCGCGGTCCAGGTCCTGAGCGCCTGGAGCACTTCGACGCCGTCGAGATCGGGCAATCCGAGATCGAGAAGGATCAGGTCGGGGTGGTCCCGGGCGGCGACCTCGAGACCGGCGCGGCCGGTGGCGGCCCAGTCGACGTCGTAGCCCCGGGCCCGGAGGCCGATGCTGAGGGCGCGCGCGAAGGGCGCCTCGTCGTCGATGACGAGGACGCGGTGGCTCACTGGTGGTGCCCCATCGGCGCGATCGGCTCGGGACCATGAGGCTGGTCGGCGAGCTCAGCGATGGCTCGCTCGGTGCTCGTGCCCGAGCCGTCTGCTTCCACCGGGGGCCCGTTCATCGCCTGTTCAGGGCCAGTGCTGCCGCCCACGGGATCGGCGATCCGCAGACGCACGATCATGGTCGCGCCACCGCCTGGGGTGTCCTCCAGGGCGAGCTCACCCCCCATGGCTTCGACGAACCCTTTCGCCACCGCCAGGCCGAGCCCCACGCCGGTGCCGCTGCTCTGGTCGCCCAAACGCTGGAAGGGCAGGAAGATGCGGCCGCGATCGACGGGGGCGATACCGGGTCCCCGGTCGACGATCCGCAGCTCCATCCAGCCGCCGGGCTGGATGCCGGCCATGACGCGTATCGGTGTCTCGGGGTTGGACACACCGAGCGCGTTGGCGAGCAGGTTCGCGAGCGCCCGCTCGAGCAGCGGCGGGTCGGCTTCGACGTCGGGCAGCGTCTCAGGTACGAAGACCTCGAGCACGTGGTCGCCGATGGGGGCCGAGATCAACGCCGCGGACACCACCTCGTCGAGCCCGACGTGCTCGAGATGGACGACGAGTGCTCCGGTGTGCAGCCGGCTCATGTCGAGGAGGTTGGCGACCAGGGCAGTGAGCCGATCGGCTTCGGTATCGATCGTCTCGAGTTGAGCACGGACCGCCGTCGGTTCCCACGCCACGTCGTCAGGCAGGAAGCTCGTCGCGGCAGCCTTGATGGAGGCGAGCGGCGTTCGCAGGTCGTGACTGACGGCGGCCAGCAGGGCGGTGCGGACCTCGTTGGCCTTGGCGAGCGCAGCGGCCTCGGCGGCTCGTGCTTGGAGCTGGCGGTTGGCCACTGCCACCGCGATCTGGGTGACGAAGATGCCGAGCGCCTCTCGATCCTCGGCTCGCAGCTGCCCCGATGCGAGCGCCAGAATCCGATCCGGGCCAACGGGCAGGGTGAGAGTCGCCTCCTCGGGCGAAGAGGGCGGGTGTGAACCGGAGGCGACCTCAGGGACCCAGCCCTTGTCGGCGGCATGCAACACCGTCACGCCGTCGACCACGAAGGTGCGGCGGATCTCTTCCACGAGCGCCGGCAGAGGATCGGGTAGCTCCAGCAGAGCGCTGGTGGCGCGGGCCAGTGCGGCAGCCTGGGACCTGGTGCGGCGGGCTTCGTTCGAACGGCGGGCGGCCAGATCGACCTGGGTGCTCACGACAGCGGCGATCACGACAAAGACGATCAGGGCGACGATGTCCCGGGGATCTGCGATCGTGAACGTGTGGATCGGGGGGCTGAAGTACCAGTTGAGCAGGAGGAAGCCGCCGGTCCCGGCGAGGATCCCTGGTGCAGCTCCTCCGATCGCGGCTGCGGTGACCACGGGCAGGAGGTAGATGAGCGACACCGTGCCGAGGGGCAGGTCACCTCGGGTCGACGCGAGTGCGAGCGTGATGAGGGGCAAGCTGACGAGCGCTACCAACAGACCGATGATCCGACGACGCCGGCTCATCGCGTACGGGCGCCTCCGTGCGGCGACGCGGCGTAAGTCCCACCGTCGCCCACTCCCAGCTCGAAGCGCGCTCGGTTCGTCGGGCTGGGAACGGGCTGGGGGGGAAATGACGTGCACGTCCAGGGCCTCGCCGGACTTGTCGATGACCGAGTTGACCACCGACCCGGTGCCGAGCCGTGCCCAGCGGGAGCGGTGGCTCACCCCGAGGACGATCTGGGTGGCGTTCTCCGCTCGTGCAACTTGGACCAGCGCAGCTGCCACGTCGGTACCGAGGACCTCCCGGTAGGTGCCACCCAGTCGGGCGAGGAGGGCGCGCTGCTCGTCGAGGTGGGACGGCGGCAGCTCGCGCAGCCCGTCGTCGGAGCGGACGTGGACAGCGATCAGGTCACCTTTGGCGCGCCGGGCCATGCGGGCAGCGCGGCGGATGAGGTGCTCGCCATTGCGCGCTCCGGTGAGCGCGACGAGGACCCGCTCCCTCGTCTCCCATGGTCCGTCGATGCCGTGACGACGCCGGTACTCTTGCAGCTGCTCTTCGACGTTGTCGGCCACCCACAGCAGCGCCAGCTCCCGTAGAGCGACGAGGTTCCCTGCCCGGAAGTAGTTGGCCAGGGCGACGTCGACCCGCTCCGGCGGGTAGATGTGCCCATGGGCCATCCGTCGGCGTAGGGCTTCGGGCGTCATGTCGACGAGCTCCACCTGCTCGGCCGCTCGCACGACGGCATCGGGCACCGTCTCGCGTTGGGGGACGCCGGTGATGGCGGCCACGACGTCGTTCAGCGACTCGATGTGCTGGATGTTCAGCGTGGAGATCACGGTGATACCGCCCTCGAGCAGGCTCTCGATGTCCTGCCAGCGCTTCTCGTGGGCGCTGCCCGGGACGTTGGTGTGGGCGAGCTCGTCGACGAGGGCCACTGCCGGGCGGCGACGGAGAACGGCCTCGACGTCCATCTCTCGAAGCGTCTGACCTCGGTGGGCGAGCACCCTGGGGGGTACCAGTTCCAGGTCCCGCAGCTGGGCCGTGGTCGCTGCGCGCCCGTGGGTCTCCACCCAACCTACGACGACGTCGGTTCCCCGGTCACGACGCCGCAAGCCTTCGTTCAGCATCGCATAGGTCTTCCCGACACCAGGTGCGGCACCCAGGTACACCCGTAGCGACCCGCGCTCCATCACTGCCATCGTACCGACCCCCCTCCCTGTCCCCCCGGTAACACCGCGTGAACATTCCGGCGATCGGCGTGAACAACGCGTAAAAGACGGCGCGATCGGCTCACCGCGAGGTGTACAAGGTTCCGTGGACGGCCGCCAGGAGCGCGGCCCCGTCAGCAATCCAGTCGTGTGCGCCTTCAGGAGGAGCCGGTGCCAAGCAAGCGAGACAGCAGCGGTCGCGGCTCACCAACCGCCGTGCGCTGTCCACAGCATGCGCCACGCTCGGACTGGCCTGCGATGGTCGTCGCTCGCCGCTCCCGACGTTGAATGGCTGACTTCGGTGGCCACCTCCAGCGACCGCAGTACCGGTCAGGCGCGAAAGAGCACGGCAGTGGTGACCGCTTCGGGTCGGCCGTGCCGGTGAGCAACCTCGTCGCCCGCCGGCCTGCTACCGTGCGCGGCTACCTCGGAGACGTCCGAACCGTCGAAGGTCTCCATGGTCCACGTTGCGAGGCCGTGCTCGACGACGCGACCGGCTCGGTGGTGCTCGTCTTTCTCGGACGCAGGTCGATCCCTGGGCTGGTCCCCGGGACGGCGCTCGAAGCCCAGGGGACCCCCCGAGCCCACCGCGGCCGCACCGAGATCCTAAACCCCCGCTACGAGCTGATCTCTTCCTCGAGCGACTTGCAGCGCTGCGAGGAACCAGATGACACAAGGAGCGACACGTGACCTGGCAAGGCATCCTGCAGATCTTCGTCCTCCTCGCTGTCGTGACGGTCGTCGGCTTCTTCTTGAGCAAGTACATGTACAACGCCCTCGAGGGTGGTCGGACCTTCATGGACCGCGTCCTCGTCCCTTGCGAGCGTGGCGTCTACCGCATCTGCGGGATCGACCCCACCGTCGAGATGCGCTGGACGCGCTACGTCTTCGCCCTTCTCATGGTGAACGTCGTGGGCTTCGTGATCCTCATGATCCTGCTCGCCCTCCAGCCGGTGCTCACCATCTTCAACCCGGCGCACATGCCGCAGGTGCCGTTCTGGGTGAACCTCAACACCTCGATCAGCTTCATGACCAACACCAACTGGCAGAACTACGGCGGCGAGACGACGCTCAGCTACCTCTCCCAGATGTGGCTTACCGTCCAGCAGTTCCTCTCCCCGGTGACCGGCATCTGCCTGCTGCTCGCGGTCGTGCGCGGTTTCTCCCGGCACAACGCCAACACCATCGGCAACTTCTGGCGAGACTTCATCCGCACGCTGCTGTGGGTGGCCATCCCTCTCGCCATCGTCGGTGCTGTCGTCCTCATCGCCTTGGGCAGCCCGCAGAACCTCCACGCCTACACCGTGGTGCACACCCTCCAGGGCCACAAGCAGGTGATCGCCCAGGGCCCGGTGGCCTCGATGACCTCGATCATGCAGCTCGGCGACAACGGCGGGGGCTTCTTCAACATGAACGCCGCCCAGCCCTTCGCCGGGCCCAACGCCGCCTCGATCGTCTTCCAGCTGATCCTGGGCTTCAGCGTGCCCGTCGCCTGCATCTTCCTCTTCGGCAAGATGGTGAAGAACACCCGTCAGGCCCGACCGATCTACTGGTCGATGGTGATCTTGTTCGTGATCGGGGCCCTCGTCCTCTACCACTTCGAGGCGGTCGGGAACCCCGCGCTTGCCGCCCACCACATCCACCTGGCCGCATCGCACAACCTGGAGGGCAAGGAGACCCGCTTCGGCACCGGGACCACCTCGCTGTTCGAGAACTCGACCACCACGATCTCGTGGGGCAGCGTCATCGCCTCCAACGACAGCCTCACCCCCATCGGCGGCCTGGTACCGCTGTTCAACATGATGACCGGCGAGGTGATCTTCGGCTCCTGGGGGGCGGGGATGATCGGGATGATCGCCTACGCCGTGCTCGCCCTCTTCCTCGCCGGCCTCATGGTGGGCCGCACGCCCGAGTACCTCGGCAAGAAGATCGAGTCCTTCGAGGTGAAGATGGCCGTCTTGTCCATGGTCGTCCCGAGCCTCGTCATCCTGGTGCTCTCTGCGCTGTCGGTAGCGCTCCCCGCCGGCAAGTCCGGCATCTTCAATCCCGGGCCGCACGGGCTCTCCGAGGTGCTCTACGCCTTCTCCTCGGGGGTGGGCAACAACGGCTCGGCCTTCGGCGGCCTCAGCTCGGCGACGCCGTGGTACTCGGCGACGGTGGGACTTGCCATGCTGCTTGGGCGCTTTCCCATGTACATCCCGCTCGTCGCGATGGGGGCGTCGTTGGCGAAGAAGCAGCGGATCCCCGAGTCGGCAGGCACCTTCCCCACCCACGGGCCGCTCTTCACCGTGCTGCTCACCGGCACGGTCGTCGTGGTGGGCGCGCTGATCTTTTTCCCTGCGCTCGCCCTCGGCCCCTTCGCCGAGCAGTTCGCCGCTCACGCCGGGAAGCTCTTCGGTGGGTGAGGCCGTGACGAGCATTCCAGCCTGGCATCCACGGAGGTGGCAGCGATGAACCAGCCGGAGCCGACGACCCCGGTCGAGACGACCGTGACGGCTCTTCCCCCAGACGGCGACCAGCACGGCGCCCCCGGCCATGGGGCGGGGCGGCGCCGGACGATGAGCATGTGGGACAAGGACCTGGTCCGCCACAGCCTGGGCCAGTCGCTGCGCAAGCTCGATCCGCGCGCCCTCACCCACAACCCGGTGATGTTCGTCGTCGAGGTCGGCTCGCTCTTCGCCACCGCCGACGCCTTCCGCTACCTCGCCTCGGACAAGATGGGCCTCTTCTCCTTCACCGGGCAGATCGCCATCTGGCTGTGGTTGACCGTCCTGTTCGCCAACTTCGCCGAGGCGATGGCCGAGGGCCGCGGCCAGGCCCACGCCGACGAGCTGCGTCGCACGCGCACCGAGACCGAGGCCAGGAAGCTCACCCCACAGGGCATCCAGGTCGTTCCCGCCACCGCCCTCCAGGTCGGCGACGTCGTGGTCGTAGCAGCCGGCGAGGTGATCCCCGGCGACGGCGAGGTCATCGAGGGCATCGCCTCGGTGGACGAGTCGGCGATCACCGGTGAGTCGGCGCCGGTCATCCGGGAGTCCGGGGGCGATCGAAGCGCGGTGACCGGCGGCACCACCGTGCTCTCCGACGAGATCCAGGTCAAGATCACCGCGGGGCGAGGCGAGTCGTTCCTCGACCGCATGATCACCCTGATCGAAGCCGGCGTCCGCCAGAAGACCCCGAACGAGATCGCTCTCGCGCTGTTGCTCGCCGGCCTGACGCTGATCTTCCTCGTAGTGGTGGTCACCGTCGCCCCGTTCTCCACCTACTCGCACGCCGTGGTGTCGGTCACCGTCCTCATCGCCCTCCTCGTCGCACTCATCCCCACCACCATCGGCGGGTTGCTCTCGGCGATCGGCATCTCGGGGATGAACCGGCTCCTCGAACGCAACGTCCTCGCGCTGTCGGGCCGGGCGGTCGAGGCGGCCGGGGACGTGAACGTCATCATGCTCGACAAGACGGGCACGCTCACCATGGGTAGCCGCCAGGCGAGCGCGTTCGTGCCCGCTCCGGGGGTCGACGAGCGCCAGCTGGCCGAGGCGGCCCAGCTCTCCTCGCTGGCCGACGAGACCCCCGAGGGACGCTCGATCGTCGTGCTGGCCAAAGAGCGCTACGGCATCCGGGCTCCGGACCTCGATGGCGGGGCCGTCGAGTTCGTTCCCTTCAGCGCCCAGACGCGTATGAGCGGCGTCGACCTCGACGGGCGTCAGATCCGAAAGGGCGCCGCCGACTCGATCGCCCGTTGGGCCGAAGTCGAGATCGATCCACAGACCAAGTCGACTGTGGAAGAGATCTCCCGGGCCGGGAGCACGCCGCTGCTCGTGGCCGAGAACCGCCGGATCCTCGGCGCGGTCGAGCTGAAGGACGTGGTCAAGCCCGGGATCAAAGAGCGACTCGCCTCCCTCCGGGCGGCGGGCATCAAGACCGTGATGATCACCGGCGACAACCCCATCACCGCCAACGCCATCGCCCAGGAAGTGGGCGTCGACGACTTCCTGGCCGAGGCGACCCCCGAGCGCAAGATGGACTACGTGAAGTCCATCCGGGCAGAGGGCTACATGGTGGGCATGGTCGGCGACGGCACCAACGACGCCCCCGCGCTCGCCAACGCGGACGTGGCGGTCGCGATGAACACCGGGACGATGGCCGCCCGGGAGGCCGGCAACATGATCGACCTCGACTCCAATCCCACCAAGCTCATCGAGATCGTCGAGGTCGGAAAGCAGATCCTCATCACCCGCGGTGCGCTGACCACCTTCTCGGTGGTGAACGATGTCGCCAAGTACTTCGCCATCATCCCCGCCATGTTCGTCGTCGCCTACCCTGGCCTCGAGGCACTCAACATCATGCACCTCACCTCGCCCGAGACCGCGATCCTCTCGGCGATCATCTTCAACGCTCTCATCATCCCCGCCCTCATCCCGCTCGCGCTCCGGGGCGTGCGCTACCGAGCCACCACCGCCGTCGCCATCCTGCGCAAGAACCTGCTCATCTACGGCCTCGGTGGCCTCGTCGTGCCCTTCGCCGGCATCAAGCTGATCGACATGGCCGTGACCGCCCTCCACCTCGTCTCGACCGCCCACTGACCATGCCCGCTGCTACCCCCCACCTCGTCCAGCTCGGAAAGGAGGAGCCATGCGCCTCAAGGTGATCTGGAGCGCCGTTCGCATGGTGCTGCTCTTCGTGGTCGTCCTCGGCCTCGGCTACAACCTCCTCATGGTTGGCATCGGCGAGGGCCTCATGCCCGGCCGCGCCAATGGCAGCCTGATCACGTACCACGGCCACGTGATCGGGTCCAAGCTGATCGGCCAACAGTTCAGCGCAGCGCGCTTTTTCGAGGGAAGGCCGAGCGCCACCACACCCCCCTACAACGCCGCCTCGTCGGCGGCGAGCAACTACGGGCCGACCAACCCGGCGCTCCTGAAGGAGATCCGCACCAACCTGGCCCAGGTGCTGAAGGAGAACCCTGGCGTGAAGGCCACACAGGTCCCGCCGGACCTCGTCGAGAGCTCGGCCAGCGGCTTGGACCCCGACATCTCCCCGGCTGCCGCCTACCTGCAGGTCCCGAGGGTCGCCCGGGCGAACCACCTCCCGGTCGGCGAGGTGCGGGCGCTCGTCGCCCGGCACGTGAGTGGACGCTTCATCGGGCTCTACGGAGCTCCGCACGTCAACGTCCTGGAGCTGAACCTGGCGTTGCTCGAGCTCGCCAAGCACTGAGCCTCGATCGAAGAAGGAGACGAGATGGCGTACGCATGGGAGACGATCGGAGGGATCGCCGCGGTGGTGGTGATGTTCGGCCTGTTCTGGCTCTACGTCAGGGCGTGTGATCGCCTCTAACCCAGGACACAGCACTAGATCGGCAAGGAGCCCAACATGAGCATCATCGAGATCGCAGCCTTCATCGTCAGCATCGCCCTCCTGGTCTTCTTGTTCTACGCCATGCTCTACCCGGAGAAGCTCTGACGTGGCGAGGCGCAAGCACCCTGCGGCCAACGAGGCTGACGGTGACGCGCCCTACCTCGACGGCGGCGCTGCGCTGGTCGAAGAGGCCGCCGCGTTCCTGCAGCTTCAGCGCGTCACACCTCTCGACGGTCCGCCCCACGACACCGGTCGACCGCGTCACAAGCGGCTTCTGCTGGCCTACGGAGGTTCGAAGCCCGAGCAGCAAGCGATCGCGACGATCGCGTGGCTGTTGTCAGGGGCCGACGTCGAGGTGCGTGTGCTTCACGTGAGGGTCGGCGACCTGTGCCGGGGCGGCAGCTTCTACTTCGAGACTCCAGCGGAGGCCCGGGCAATGACGTTCGATGCGGTGGCTCGGCTCCAGGGCAGTGGGGTGGCAGCGAGCGGGGTCGTGCGCAGTGCCTACAGGTCCGATCTCGTACGAGCGATCCTGGGCGAAGCGAACGGGATCGCTGCCAGTGCCATCCTCCTCGGGGGGCGACCGAGACGAGCGCTCGTCACGGCGCTGCTCGGAAGCGTCTCGCGGAGAATCGCGCGGAACGCTCGCTGCCCCGTCATCCTCGTGAATGCGCCACCGTTCGCCAGCCACGGCACCGTCACTTCCCGGATCGGGAGATGCGGGGTTCCCGGCAACGGGGAAGACCGTCGCGCCGCCTGAGCGATCGCCTGAGCGATCGCCTGCCGAGATCCCGAACCTGTCCCTGCCGGTGCCCTCTACGCCGCGGGATAGCTGCGTTGCTTCGTCGACCACTGCGTGCCCGGCACCGTGGGGCGGTGCACGGCGTCACGACGGCCGGTCGTGCTCGACCGAAGCGAGGTGGACGAGACCTCGTGGAGCCGCCGGCTCTGCGAGCCCTGACCAGGTCGCGGTTGCCGGTGATCCCGACGCTGCTGAGCGAAGCCCGATCCGCCAGCGCCTGCAGAAGCAAAGAGCGGCTTCCGATCGGCAATGATCGGTGCCCATCGACGCTTTGACCGACGAGGATGCCGATGGCCGACAGCGATCCGACCAGCTCTCCCACCGCGAAGGCCGCTGAGCCGCGCGGCACGCCTGTCGCCGCCGGCGCCGACACCGACGCCGGCGGCGACACCGACGCCGAGGTAGACGCCAAGGGGCGAAGTGAGGAGATCACGAGCCTCGAGGGCATCCCAGCGCTCTCCCTCGACGCCATCAGCTCGGTCGCCTACGGACCGCAGGCGATGCTCGTGGTGCTGGCGACCGCCGGCGCCGGCGCGTTGGGAAAGATCGAGCCGATCACCGTCGCCATCGTCGTCCTGCTCGTGATCCTCGTCTTCTCCTACCGCCAGGTGATCGCCGCCTATCCCGACGGCGGCGGGTGCTACGCCGTCTCCAAGGCGAACCTCGGCCGCCGGCCGAGCCTGCTCGCCGGAGCGTCGCTGATCGTCGACTACGTCCTCACGGTCGCCGTGTCCATCTCGGCGGGAGTCGCCGCGCTCGTGTCGGCCTTTCCCACCCTCGAGCCCGACAGCCTCGCCCTCGCGCTGGGGATCCTGGCGGTGCTCACCGCCCTCAATCTCCGGGGCCTCGCGACGAGCGCTCGGGCTCTCCTCGTGCCGACGGCCGTCTTCATCGCGGGGATGTATCTCGTGATCGTGACGGGCCTGCTCCGCCAGCAGCCCGCCTCCGGCTCGGGCATCCACGAGGCAGCTGTGCCCGCAGCAACTGCGGCGGTCGGCGTCTTGCTGATCCTGAAGGCCTTCGCGGCGGGCTGCAGCGCGCTCACCGGCGTGGAGGCCATCGCCAACGACGTCCCGGTCTTCCGCCAGCCGAGGGCGCGCCGTGCGATGCGTACCGAGGTGCTCCTCGGGGCCCTGCTCGGCACCATGCTGCTCGGGCTGTCGATCCTCACCGTGCGGTTCCACGTCGCGCCTCAGACCTCCCAGACGGTCCTCAGCCAGCTCACGGGGGCGTCGGTCGGAAGGGGCGCCCTCTACTACGTGATCGACCTGTCGACGACGGCGATCCTGGCGATCGCCGCCAACACGTCGTTCGGCGGGCTCCCCGTGCTCGCCAGCCTCCTGGCTCGAGACAACCTCCTGCCGCACGTCTTCGGGCTACGAGGTGACCGCCCCGTCTACCGCTACGGCGTGGGAGTGCTCGCGCTGCTCGCGGCAGCTCTCCTCGTGGCCGTCGACGCCGACACGAACGCGCTCATCCCTCTGTTTGCCATCGGGGTGTTCACCGGGTTCACCCTGTCGCAGACCGGGCTGGTGCGCCACTGGGTCCACGAACGGCCGAGGGGCTGGCGGGCGCGGGCGGCGTTGAACGGGCTCGGGGCAGCCATGACGGCAGTGGCGACCGTCATCTTCGTGGTCACGAAGTTCAGCTCCGGCGCCTGGATCGTCATCATCGCCATCCCGGCGATCATCGCCCTCTTCTCCCGCGTCGACCGTTACTACCGCGACGTCGCCGTCGAGCTCGGCATCGGTGAGACGCCCCCAGCCCCTCGACCCGAGCCGAGCCTCGTCGTGGTGCCCGTCGCTGCCGTCTCCCGGATGACGTCGGCAGCGCTTTCCAAAGCGATGTCGCTCGGCGACGAGGTCGCAGCGGTCAGCGTGCAGTTCGACGACAAGGCAGCCGCTTCGCTCCAAGACGAGTGGGACCGCTGGGGCCCCGGAGTCCCGCTCACCATCTTGCACTCGGCGTCGCGTTCGGTCACCAAGCCGATGCTCGAGTACCTCCGCTCGCCAAAGCTCCGAGCCCGATCCTCGGTCCTCGTCCTCATCCCCGAGGTGGAGCCGCGCAAGTGGCGTCATCAACTCCTCCAGAACCAGCGGGGCACCATCCTCGCCAACGTGCTCCGACGGCGCTCCGACGTCACCGTCGCCCGGATGGCGTTCCATCTGGAAAAGGAGTAGCCGCGGTCGGAGCGCGCGGCCGCGTCCATACGGGGATCTTCAGCGCGCGAACGCAAGCCTGGCTCGGTAGACGAAGCGCCAGGCCCTGCGTTGGCCACCGAGGCGCTCGAGCGCCACGCGTCGGAAGCGGTCGACACCGAGCTCGGCGTCCGTGAGCCCGTGACGTCGGACGGTCTGGTAGTCGCCCTGGCTCTCGAGCAGCCGGACGAAGCGGGCCGCGTCGCCCTCGTCGGTCGACGCCAGCGCCACCTCCCGGCCCCACGCGAACTCGCCGGACGCGAGCATCCGGTCCAAGTGAGCGGACTTCGACCAGCTCCGCACGCCCTCGGGGAGCGGGCGATCGCCGTGCCCGTCGGCGCCCGAGCGGCTCGTAGCCGGCTGATCCGACGAGGTGATCGGAGCGCGTAGGACACTGCCGCTCAGCCCCTGTGCCAGTCGGGTCTCGAACACCCGGATCCGGCGCCGGCAGTCGTCCCAGGCCTGCTCGGCGATGCAGTCCCCGACGACCGGCGGCCAGTCGCAGTCGATGGCTGCGAAGACCCCCCCTCGGCGCAGGATGCGTCCGACTTCCCGGAAGGTGGGCTCTGGCTCCATCCAGTGCAACGCCTGCACGGCCAGGACCACGTCAGCTGCACCCGAGCGGAGCCCGGTCTCGTGCGACCAGCCCGCGACGTACGAGACCCTCGCTTCGGCGCGTCGCTCGGCGGTCTCGCGCATGTCGCGGCTCGGTTCGACCCCGACGACCTCTGTGGCCCATCTGGCAGCCCACCGGGTCGACAGCCCCGTGCCACTCCCGAGGTCGACCACGAGCCTCGGCCGCGCCCCGCAGTAGCCGGCGATCAGCTCGCCGAGCTCGACCGGCGGAACCGGGCGCACCTCGTCGTAGAGAGCTCCGAAACCTCGAAACCGTCCAGCGCCCGCCTCCAGTCGACCATCGCTCACAGCGACATTCTGGGACATTTCCGGCTTCGCCTGCGCCGCTGCTCGCCGCTCGCCGCTCGCCGCGGGGCGCCGGGCGCCTCGGCGCACTCGAAGAGCACGGCGTGCTGTGCGTCATGGCGAACCGACTGCTTCCTCGCGTCGCGTCGTGCAGGATCAGCCCAACTTGTCGCCCGGCTGCGCCCCGGCGTCGGGTGCGACGAGCAGCACGACGTCCCCACGGTACGTGCCCAGCGTCAGTACCTCGGAGAGGTAGGGGCCGACCTGACGAGGAGGAAAGTTCACGACCGCGAGCACGAGCCGCCCCTCGAGCTCTTCCTTCGTGTAGTTCGTGATCTGCGCGGACGAGCGCTTCACGCCGATCTCGGGCCCGAAGTCGATACGGAGCCTCCATGCGGGCTTGCGGGCCTCGGGGAAGCTCGACACCTCGACGATGCGACCCACACGCACATCGACCTTGGCAAAGTCGTCCCAGTCGATCACGGCCGTTCTCTCGTGCGAAGGCAGTGCATCGCCCAACCATGCCACGTGCCGAGCGCGTACATACGACATGCCGAGCGAGTCCCTGGCACGCGACGAGGCGGGGAAGATGGAGCGCTCGGGGCAAGAGCTGACTTCGAGAATCGAGGGGTGCCTAGCAGGAGGCAATAGGGCGAACGCCGGTGAGCGGATTGCCGGAAGTCCCACGTGCGGCGGAGGCAGCGACCACCGATGACGAGGGAGAATCGCCAGACGGCTACGGCGGGGTCTCGCTTCCCGTACGTGGTCGTCCGCACGCGTCAGAGGCACGGCACCACAAGGCGAGCCGCCAATCGCCGCGCAATTCCTTGGCACTGATGCATCCAAACGACGCATTGCCGTGTAGGCTTATTGCATGGCGACGTTGACTCCTGGAACGAGGCGGGCTCGCAGGCCCGGTCCGATATCGGATTCGCACAAGGCTGCGTTGGCGAAAGGCCGTGAAGAGGGTCGTATCGTGCGGGCGTACCTCGAGGCGCTGGAAACGTCCAAGCCGCGTCGTGGACGCAAGCGGACGGTGGAGACGATTCGCAAGAAGCTCGCCGAGATCGAGAACGGGCTCGCCTCGGCGAGCCCGTTGAACCGGCTGCACCTGGTCCAAGAGCGGAGGAACCTCGAAGCCGAGCTCGCGCACTCCGGTCAGTCCGTAGACCTCGCGGCGCTCGAGAAGGACTTCGTCCGGGTCGCCAAGGACTACAGCGCACGCAAGGGGCTCTCGTACTCGGCGTGGCGGGCGGTCGGGGTGAGCGCGCGGGTGCTCGAGAAAGCGGGCATCCCACGCTCCCGCAGCTAGGCCCGTAGGCCCAGCTCGGCCTCGGAACGCTCGTACCACGGCCGCCGAACAGCGGCCTGCGGCAGGCGGCTACCGGAAGTCGCGGGACCCGGGCACGGGGCCGAGCGCGAGCGGCTCGAACCGCTCTGCGACGACGTTGACCACGTCTTGGGCTCGTTCCAGGCGCCCCTTCACGATCAGCGCAGGCGAGCCCCTCGCCACCGCACGCCAGCGTGCCCACGCTCCCCTCGAGCAGACGACGTTCAGCATCCCGGTCTCGTCCTCGAGGTTCAAGAAGACCGCGCCACGAGCGGTGTCGGGTTGCTGGCGGTGGGTCACCACCCCTGCCACGACCACCCTGCGCGCAGGGCCGTGCACGACCTGCGCGATCGTCGACACGCCACGGCGCACGAGCCCCGGACGGGCGAGCTCGATGGCGGTGCGGTCGGGGGTCACCCCGATAGACCACAGGTCGTCTCCCACCTCCTCGGCGCCCGAACGCGGCGGGAGCGGCGGCGCGTCGGCGCCGGTGACGATCCCCGGGAGCCGTCCTGGGGTTGCCTGTGCGGCTGCGCCCGCCGCCCACACCAGCGCACGCCGATCAGGGGCACCGGGACCCCGAGGGTGCCCGGGGAGCCCGTCGAGCGCGCCCGACAGGGCCAGCGCCTCGAGCTGCGCCCTGTTGAGCCCGCCCCTGCGCACGAGATCCTCCTGGCTCCCCCACGGCTGGCCGGCCGCCAGGCGCTCAGCCGTCTCCTCGCCGACGTAGCGCACCGAGGAGAGCCCCAGGCGGAGGGCCGCCGCGCCGACTGGTGCCGCGCCAGCCCGGCTCATGTTCACGTCGGGGCGCAGCACCGAGATCCCGTGACGCTTGGCGTCGGCGATCAGGCTCTGTGGAGACCAGAAGCCCATGGGCTGTGCGTTGAGGAGGCCCGCGGTGAACGCCGCCGGATAGTGCAGCTTCAGCCACGCAGAGGCGTACACGAGCGAGGCGAAGGACAGGGAGTGGCTCTCGGGGAAGCCGAAGCTGGCGAACGCCGAGAGGCTCTCGAACACCTTCTGCGCCACGTCGTCGGGCACTCCGCGCGCGGCCATCCCTGCGAAGAGCCGGCCGCGCAGCGCGCCCATCTTCTCGTCAGAGCGTCTGTGGCTCATCGCCTGGCGCAGCTCGTCCGCGTCCGAGGGCGTGAAGCCGGCGACGTCGACCGCGATCTGCATGAGCTGCTCCTGGAAGAGCGGGACGCCGAGAGTGCGACGCAGTGCCGGCTCGAGCAGCGGGTGCAGGTAGGTGACCGGTTCCTCGCCGCGGCGGCGCCGGATGTAGGGGTGCACCGCGTGCCCCTGGATGGGCCCCGGCCGGACCAGCGCGACTTGGATCGCGAGGTCGTAGAAGCACCGCGGGCGCACCCGAGGCAGCGTCCCCATCTGCGCA
This sequence comes from Actinomycetes bacterium, assembly GCA_021844425.1. Taxonomy (GTDB): domain Bacteria; phylum Actinomycetota; class Acidimicrobiia; order Acidimicrobiales; family RAAP-2; genus JAJYVT01. The sequence continues at coordinate 62,053 of JAKBTL010000138.1, forward strand.
CGGCTCTCCACCTGGAAGACCCCGACCGTGTCCGCCTGGCACAACAGGTCGTAGACGGCGTCTTCTTGGGGGAGGGCTGCCAGGTCGACCTCGACGCCGTAGTGCTCGGCGACGAGGTCGACCATGTGATGGAGGGCCTCGAGCATCCCGAGGCCGAGCAGGTCGAACTTCACGAGCCCTGCAGCCGCGCAGTCGTCCTTGTCCCACTGCAGGACCGTGCGTGTGGGCATGCGCGCCGGCTCGACGGGGCAGACGTCGACCACCTGCCGGTCGCAGATCACCATGCCGCCCGAGTGGATGCCGAGATGGCGCGGGAAGTCCAGCACCTCGGTCGCAAGGCCGCGCAGCGCCGGCGGCAGCTCTCCTCGCGCAGGGAGCGGCTCCGTGCGGTCGGTCTGCTTGGCCCAGCGGTCCACCTCGCAGGCTGAGATCCCGAGCGCCTTACCCATGTCGCGCAGCGCGGAGCGCGGCCGGTACGTGACGACGTTCGCGACCTGCGCGGCGTGACGGCGGCCGTAGCGCTCGTAGACGTACTGGATGATCTCCTCTCGACGCGTGGACTCGATGTCGAGGTCGATGTCGGGCGGGCCGTCGCGCGCGGGCGACAGGAACCGCTCGAAGAGCAGGCCGAGCGACACCGCGTCGACGATCGTGATGCCGAGCACGTAGCAGACCGCGGACGTCGCGGCCGAGCCGCGGCCCTGGCAGTAGACGCCGGCCCGCCGGCACTGCTCCACGATGTCCCACACGATGAGGAAGTAGCCCGCGTAGCCGAGCGTCTCGATGACCGAGAGCTCGTGCTCCAGCCGCTCCCACGCGGGGCGGTTCGCCTCGCCGCGGGGACCGTACCGGCGGATCGCACCTTCTTCTACGAGATGGCGCAGCCAGGTGCTCTCGTCATACCCGGGAGGGACCGGGAAGTCCGGCAGCTTCGGGGCGACCAGACCCAGGTCGAAGGCACACGCTGCGCCGATCTCCGCTGCCTGCTCCACCGCGCCCGGCCAGCGCGCGAAACGCCGCTCCTGCTCCGCGCCGCTGCGCAGGCAGGCCGCTGCTGACGCCGGGAGCCATCCGGACAGCTCCTCGAGCGGCCGGCGCGCCCGCACGGCTGCGAGCGCCGTCGCGAGGGGGAACCTGGCCGGCGAGGCGAAGTGGACGTTGTTGGTGGCGACGAGCGCGCAGCCGGCATGGACCGCGAGCTCGGCGAGCACGTCGTTACGCGTGGAGTCGAGCGGGTCCCCGTGGTCCCAGAGCTCGACCGCGACGTTGTCCCTCCCGAACACGGCCACGAGCTCGTCGAGGCGCCGGCGCGCCGCGCGCGGTCCCTCTTCGGTCAGCGCGGCGGCCAGCGTTCCCTTCCTGCACCCGGTGAGGATCTGCCAGCCTCCTCCGTGCGCGCGGGCATCCGCGTGCGCCTCGGCGAGCATGGCCAGCGAGAACGCAGGCCGCCCTTTCTCGCCGCCCGCGAGCTGCGCCTCGGCGATGGTGCGGCTGAGACGCGCGTAGCCCTGCGGGTCACGGGCGAGCACCACCAGGTGACGACCCCCGGGGTCGGGCTCGCCGTTGCGCGCAGGCCCGGGGGCGTGCGCAGGCCCGGGGGCGGCCGCAGGCTGGCCGACGGGACCGAAGGTGAGCTCCGCTCCGAAGACCGTGGGGAGCCCGGCACGCCGCGCCGCCTCGGAGAATCGCACGACGCCGTAGAGCCCATTGTGGTCGGTTAGCGCGAGCGCGGACAGCCCGAGCCGGGCGGCTTCGGCTGCGAGCTCCTCGGGATGGGAAGCGCCGTCGAGGAACGAGAAGTTGGAATGGCAGTGCAACTCTGCGTAGGGCGTCGTGGACCGCATCTCTCACTGACCTTCAGTCGTAGGTGGCTCAGTCGTAGGTGGCTCAGTCGTAGGTGGCTCAGTCGTAGGTGGCTCAGTCGTAGGTGGCT
>JAKBTL010000138.1:64085-68300 GCA_021844425.1 Actinomycetes bacterium
TCAGTCGTAGGTGGCTCAGTCGTAGGTGGCTCAGTCGTAGGTGGCTCAGTCGTAGGTGGCTCAGTCGTAGGTGGCTTCGACCCGCCAGCGGCGCCGCTCGGTCACGAGAAGCCGGGCCACCCCGTCTGCGGTCAGGACCTGTAGGCGCGCGGCGCGCCGGCGCGCCGTCGACCACCACCGCTCCTCCACCGGCCACGGTGCGCTCCACGCGACGACTGGGACCCAGAGGCCGCCGTCGACCGAGAGCCTCTCGGGCTCGGCCGTGAGCAACCCTCTGGCAGTGACCCCGACGGGCACGCCGCTTCGGTCGAGGACCTCGACCGGTCGCTCCCCGACCGTCACCCGTGCAGGCGCAGGGGGCGGGAGACGCCCAGGCCACGGGGGCTCCAGGGGGGCTTGGGAGGCCTTCCGGCGCGACCCCTTCCGCTCCCGCCCGGGCGCGGACGAGGAGCCCGGCGAGGACGCCGGCGACGAACGCGCGACCACAGGGCTCCAGGTCACCAGCCGGCAGCGGTCCGCCGGCCCACGACCTCCTTCGAGCACGGGAACCGTGACCGCCTCGGTGCCCAGCCGCCGCTGGAGGGCAGTCAGCACCTCGCCAGCACGCTCGTCGGCCGCGCTCGTACCTCCCCAGAACCCGGGTTGCAGATCCTGTAGTGCCAGCGCGTGCCCGAGGGCCGCGACGAGCCGGGCTCCCATACCCGAGACCCGGTAGCCGGAGAGCTCTCCGTCGAGACCACGGGCGAGCCGATGCGCCCGGATCCCCCGGGTGCCGAAGCGGGCGAGCACGTCGGCTGCAGGGACCTGGGCGAAGCCCCCGAGCGTCGACAGCCCCAGCCGAACGAGGACCTCGACGAGCTCGGGATCCGAGAGCACGGCGACAGGCCAGGGGGCGAGGAAGCGTGCGGTCTCCCCTGCCGGCACGACCGCCCCGGCCCTCGCCGCGAGCACGGCGGCGAAGACTCCTTCGGCCACCCCCAGCCGAAAGTCGCCGCTCCCCACGTCCCCCTCGCCGTCGCGCCCCCCCTCCCTGAAGGGACCGAGAGCCTCCCCCACCGCCTCTGCCACTCGGACGAGCACGGCCTCCTCGGTGCCGAAGTAGCGCGTCGGGCCTTTGATCGGCAGCGTGCACACCCCTGGCCGGACTGCATCCACCCATGGGCACACCGACGACAGGGCCTCGACCACCCGGCCGAAGCGACGGAGGTGCAGGCCACCGTCGTCCTCGTCGGGTGCCTCCAGCCCCGGGCACTCGACGAGGAGGAGGCGGGGGGGGACGGGCTCGGTCACGCCGCGACCACCTTCCCGGTCGCGGCGGGCAGCCACAGCTCCTGGCGGGCCGGGCGAACCGCCGGCCCGCGCCCGCGAGCCACCACGGTGACGCGGCGCGACCGGAGGCGTCCGGTGCCGTCTGCGAGCCCCTGCCACTGCGCCGACTCCACCACGAGCTCGAGCTCGGCGAAAAAGGACCCCGGTCGTTCTTCGACCACGAGGAGCACGGCGCCGCGCTCACGGGCTCGTGCGACGAGCGTCCTCGCCGCGGCGGGCCTCGCATGGCGCGGCGGTGCGAGCACTACGAGGTCGATCCCGTCCACGAGGACGGCCGTGGCGACGGCCCACTCGCCAGGAGCCGCCCGCACCATCGCCAGCCGCTCGAGGTCCAGCCCGTAGCCAGCGGCGGCGAGGATGCCCATCTCCTCCATCCCCACCGTCGCGCACCAGGACCCGGCAGCTGACGGCCCTGCCGCGACAGCCATGGCCAGGCTGGACGCCGCCCTCCCGGTACACCGCACGACGCTCCCGCGCCGAAGACCCCCGTCGGGCAACAGCGCGGCGATCGGGGGGAGGGCCGGAAGAAGACGGGTCCTGCTCGCGGCGACCGGCCGCACCCGCTCGGCGAGCGCCTGGAGCCCGTGGGGACGCTGCAGCCCGTGGGGACGCTGCAGTCCGTGGGAGCGGGATGTGGAGTCGAACATATGTTCGCCTAACATACCGCTCGGCTGCGTCGGTGTCTCCTGGCGACGCCGTCGTATCCTCGAGGCTCGTGACCAGGGCGGCGCCGATCCTCGCGCCCCGAGGCTCGTCGCTTTCCACGGGCGCACCGCCCGACCGTCTCGCTGCTCGCGGCGCGCTCGGGACACACGCCAGTCCTTGGCGCAGGGCATGGCCGTACCTGCTCGCCTTCGGCGCCTACCTGGCGATCGCGCTGGCAGCCTGGTGGCACCTGCTCTCGGGCGGCTTCGGTGCCGCGCTCCCCACCGGTTCGGCCGACGCCGGCCAGGAGGTGTGGTTCCTCGCGTGGCTCCCCCACGCGCTCGGAACCGGGTCGAACCCCTTCTTCAGCCGCGCCATCTTCTCGAGCTCAGGCGTGAACCTGCTCGACAACACGTCGACGGACCTCCTCGGCCTCCTCCTCGCGCCGGTCACGGTGACGGCGGGGCCGGTCGCCTCCCTCGACCTGGCGGTGGTGCTGGCGCCTGCACTGAGCGCGCTGGGGGCGTTCGCCCTGTGCCGTCGCTACGTCGCCTGGTCGCCCGCTGCCTTCGCGGGCGGGCTCTGCTACGGGTTCGGTCCCTTCCTCACCGGCGACCTCCGCTACGGCCATCTCGACCTCACCTGGCTCGTCCTGCCGCCGCTGATCCTGTGCTGCCTCGACGCGTTGCTCGTCCGAGGCACCGACCGCCCGCTCTTCGTGGGGGGGACCCTGGGAATGCTCGTGGTCGCCCAGTTCTTCGTCTCGACCGAGCTGCTCGCGATCAGCGCGTTGACGGCCGCCGTCGCGGCGATCGTCGTCTCGCTCGGCTGGCCGAGGGCGGTGCTGCCCAGCCTCGCCGCCGCGTGGCGCGGGCTCGCCGTCGCGGCTGGGATCGTCGTCCTCGCGCTCGCGTACCCCTTCTGGGTCGTCGTAGCCGGACCGCACCACGTCGTGGGAGCGGTCTGGCCCCACATCGGCGGGATCGCCACGTCCCTCGCGGCGACCGTCGAACCGCACGCGGAGCTGGCGAGCGTCGCCTTCATCTCCGGATCGAACGGCAGCTATCTCGGGGTCACGCTCTTGGCCGTGCTGCTCTTCGGGGGGGTCGTCCTGTGGCGCTCTGCGGTGCTGCGCGTCGTCCTCTCGACGGCGCTCGTCGCGTACGTCGGGTCGCTCGGCTACGAGCTCCACGTCGGGCACCAGGCGTTCCATGTACCGCTGCCCGCCGCGGTGCTCGGGCACATCCCGCTCCTCGACTCGATCGCGCCCGAGAGGTTCGCCGCGATGGTCGATCTCTTCTGCGGGCTCGCGCTCGCCGTGATCGTCGACCACCTCCGGGCATGGGACCGACCGCGCACGTCGGCTGGGTCACGCACGTCGGCTGGGTCACGCACGTCGGCTGGGTCACGCACGTCGGCCGGGCCGCACGAGACGAGCGCGGCCCTCTCGAGGCCCTCGACGCCGCTGCTCGCCGGGCTCGCGGTCTCGGTCGCTGCGTTCGCACTGGTCCCGTTCGCCACCCAGCCGCGGTGGCCCTACGCCATCGCGCCATCTCCTCGCACTGCAGCATTCGCCCGACCGTTGCCGACGGACCCAGGCGCCGATGGCCGCCCGGTGCCGGTCGTCGCCATCTACCCGAACACATCGTCGTGGGTGTCCAAGGAGATGATCTGGCAAGCGGAGGGCGGCTTCTCCTTCACGCTGCCGGACGGATATGCGATCGTCCCCGGCGCGGGCGGCCACGCCGTAGAGTCGCCGCCGACGGACGCGCTGTGGCTCGTCTTCGCCGCCGGCAGCTTGCAGCGGCTGCGCCTCCCGCTCGCACGGACGACGCGTGTCGCGCTGGTGGGCGACCTGCACGCGCTCGGGGTCGACGACGTCGTCGCCCTCCCTGGCGCCCCGGGATCGAAAGCGGTGCGGCGCGCGCTCGGGGAGGTCCTCGGGCGACCGCTCCGAGTGCTTGGCGGTGCGGTCGTCTGGCACGTCCAGGCTGCACCCGGCTGACGCGCATCCACGCTCCACGTGACACCCAGCCTCGTCGCGCGCACCATCCTCGGCCAGCAGAAGGGCGCGGCCTAACCTCACGTCGTGCGCGAGCCCACCGTCGGCTGAACGTCAACCACCCCACGGCTGAAGCCGGGGGCTTGAGGGAAGGTCCCCCGAGCCCGGGTTGACCAGACCAAGTGAACCTCGAAGGGAGGTGAACTACGTTGCACACGAGCGAGAAGACCCACCGTCAG
>JAKBTL010000042.1 GCA_021844425.1 Actinomycetes bacterium
AAGAGTCCATATCGACGGGAAGGTTTGGCACCTCGATGTCGGCTCGTCGCATCCTGGGGCTGAAGCCGGTCCCAAGGGTTGGGCTGTTCGCCCATTAAAGCGGTACGCGAGCTGGGTTTAGAACGTAGAACACTGCGTCCCCAGGGAGCAATTCCTGGGTGCTCACTGGCTCATATCGGTGGAACCCCGATTGTTACAACCGAACGGTACGATCGGGGCAATACCGAGGGAAGGCCAGCACAGTGCAAGCGATCGAAGCGTCCTATATTGCAGGATTCCTAGATGGCGACGGGAGTATCCACTTCCAGCTCGTACGTCAAAAGGAGTACCGTTTCGGGTTCTACATCCGAGCGAGTGTTTCGTTTTCGCAGTCGACCAGCGCCCGCGCTGGACTGGAGCATCTCCGGTCCGTGCTCGGCGCCGGGTACCTGCGGGACCGTGGCACCGGAGTGAGCGATCTCGTGATCACCAGCAGACCGGTGATCCAGGAGATCCTTAGGAGCGTGGAGCCGTATGTCGTGTTCAAACGTGAACACGTACGTGCGGCACTTGCGCTCCTGCCGAAGCTTGATCGGATACCCGACGAGACGGAGTTCCTGCGATTGGCACAACAAGTAGATGCGTTTGCTGCCCTAAACTATTCCAAGAGGAAGCAGATAACTGCCGTGGATGTTGAGCGACATCTGCGTAGCAAGGGAGTGCTGTGCCCCTGTAACGACTTCCCCGCATGCCACAGCGAGGAGATGGCTTCGTCGGGCTGAAATCAGCCCCGCAGACCCCTGTGGAAGCCATAACACGCCAGCCCCTCGAAAGAGGGTGAAGGTATAGTCTGCGCCCGCAGTAATGCGGGAGTACGCGCGTGAGACAGTTCGGTCCCTATCCGATGCAGCCGTAGGAGATCTGAGAAAGGCTGTCCCTAGTACGAGAGGACCGGGACGGACGTAGCTCTCGTGTGCCAGTTGTCCTGCCAAGGGCACGGCTGGTTTGCGACCTACGGGTGGGATAAGCGCTGAAAGCATCTAAGTGCGAAGCCCGTTTCAAGATGAGATCTCCCACAGGGTCAACCTGGTAAGGCCCGTGGCTAGACGACCACGTTGATAGGCCGGAGGTGTAAGCACAGCAATGTGTTCAGCCGACCGGTACTAATCGGCCGAGGGCTTGGGACGTGCTCGTGCTCGCTCTGGAACGCTCAGGGACAGCGGCGTCGCCGCTGCGCCCCGGCCGCTGTCGCTCTCGGGGCGTCGGCGACCGGGAGGGGCGTAGGTTTCCGGTGGCCATGGCGGCGGGGAAACACCCGTACCCATTCCGAACACGGCAGTTAAGCCCGCCAGCGCCGATGGTACTTGGGGGGTGACCCCCTGGGAGAGTAGGACGCCGCCGGGATTTCTCCACGAAGGCCCGTCACGTCCGTGGCGGGCCTTCGTCGCGGGTGCGCACGTTCAGGCGACGGGCCCGGAGAAGGGCACCTCGAAGAGGAGGTGGTGGCCCCAGCGGGCCATCGCGACAGGCAGTGCGGCGCTGCCGCCGCCGTCGAGCCACTCGCGCAGCGCGCGCCACTGGTGGTCGCGGTTGAACAGGTCGTCGAAGTAGACGAGGGTGCCTGGCCGGAGGCGGGGGGTGAGCCACTCGAGCACGCGGCGGGTGCTCGAGTAGAGGTCGCAGTCGAGGTTCACGATCAGCTGGTCGTGGGAGGGCGGCTCGTAGGAGCGGAGCGTCTCGTCGAACCAGCCGACCTCGAAGGACACCCGCGGGTCGTCGATGGCGGGCGGGCTGCCGACCGAGAAGGAGCCTGCCTGGGCATTGGCCTGCCAGTCCTCGGGGAGGCCCTGGAAGCTGTCGAAGCCGACGAAGCGTGCCGACGGTGACGAGAGCTTGGCCGTCCAGTAGCGGAGGGTGCGGCCGCGGTAGACGCCGAACTCGAGGTACAGCGGCTGCGACCCGCGCACGCGCCGGATGGCCTCGTCGAAGACGGCGAAGCGGTCAGGGAGGTTCGGGACGTGCGATCGGGTGTCGGCGAGCCAGCGGCCTTGCTCGAGGCCGCCGAGGGCGTTGGCCAAGCGTGTGATCGCCTCGGAGGAGAGGCGGCCCCCGATCGCCACCAGCGCCCGTCGCGGCTGGAGCGGTGCCAAGGACTTGGCGAGTCGGCGGAGGGCGTCACGAGAGGTCATCGGTCGGCGAGCATGCCCGCCGCGCCGGGGTGCTGTCGAATGGGAGGATTGAAGAGCTGTCAGAGCTGCAGGAGCTTCGGGAGCTGCGGAAGGCCCAGAGAGGAGCACGCGCGCGATGCGCATCATGATCACCGGCCACGCGGGTATGTTCGTGGAGGCCAACGGGCGGACCCTGCTGTGCGACCCGTGGTTCAACGGGGCGTACTTCGGCTCCTGGTTCCCCTTCCCCGACAACGCCGACCTCGATCTCGACCGGATCTCGTCGCCTGACTACCTCTACATCTCGCACCTGCACAAGGACCACTTCGACGCGCGCTTCCTGTCCGAGCACGTCGACAAGGCCACGACCGTGCTGCTTCCGGACTTCCCGCTCGACGACCTCCAGGACGCGCTCGAGGCGCTCGGCTTCTCGAAGTTCGTGGCCACCCACTCGGGACGCCGAGTGGACCTCGACGGCCTGCGCGTCGCCATCGCCACCACCACCTCGGTGGCCGACGGGCCGATCGGCGACTCCGCGCTCGTCGTCGACGACGGGACGACGCGGATCCTCGACCAGAACGACTGCCACCCGCGCGACCTGAGCGCGCTGCGCGCGCTCGGGCCTTACGACGTCCACTTCCTCCAGTACTCAGGCGCGATCTGGTACCCGATGGTGTACCGGTGGGACGAGGCCAAGATGCGCGGGCTCGCCCACGAAAAGCGGGTGCGCCAGGGCCAGCGGGCCATGCACTACATCCGCGAGATCGACGCGGCCCATGTGGTGCCGTTCGCCGGTCCACCCGCCTTCCTGGACGACCCCCTCTTCGCGCTCAACGACCTCGACGACGACCCGGCGAGCATCTTCCAGGACCAGCGCAGCTTCCTGCGGGTGCTCGAGGAGCACGGGATCGGACGGGGGTGCCTCGCCGTGGCGGGGACCGAGATCGAGGTCTCCCCGGGCCGGTTCGAGGTCTTCGAGCACCCTGCGAACGCGGACGTCGAGTCGATCTTCCGCGACAAAGCCGGCTACCTCCGCCGCTACCAGGCGCGTCGCCGGGCAGAGATCGCAGCGGCGCTGCCGGCGCTGCCGGAGCCGTCGCCCGAGCCCGGCGTGACGGTGGCCCGGTTGGCCGAGTGGATCGAGCCGCTGCTCGCCGCGGCCCCCTCGGTGCGGGCCGCGCTGGGAGGCGTGATCCTCCTCGACGTCGGACGGTTCGGCGTCGTCATCGATCCCGGCGAGGGGCGGGTGCGCCGCGCGGGGCCCGATGACGCCGGGAGCGCCGGCCACGCGTTCTTCTTCGACGAGGCGCTCCTCCACTCGCTCGTGGAGCGCCGAGTCGAGGACTGGGTCAACGAGCTCTTCTTGTCGTGCCGTTTCGAGGCGACCCGGCGAGGCGAGTACAACGAGACGGTGTTCAGCTTCTTCAAGTGCCTTTCCACACGGCGGATGGCGTACCTCGAGGCGACGCTCAGGCTTGCGACCCGCACGCACGAGAGCGGGGACGGCGCACCAGGGGAGCTGTGGCGAGCCGACGGCTACCTCGTGCAGCGCCGCTGCCCTCACCTGGGCGCGGACCTCTCGAAGTTCGGGCACGTCGAAGACGGGGTGCTGACGTGCTCGCTGCACGGGAACCGCTACGACCTCGCCACCGGCCGCTGTCTCACCGCGGAGGGCTTCGACCTCTTCACCATCCCGCTGGCTCGCGGTCCTTGGACGGGCACGACGGCGGACCCCGCCGTCACGACCGAGTAACCCTCGCCGTCCTACGCGACGCCGCGTGCCTCTTCGACGCGATGGCGCCAGACGATCAACCCTCCGAGCGCGAGGGTGTAGCCCCCGAGGACCAGCCAGTGCGAGGCCGCGAGCGTCCTGCCGCTCAGGACCTCGAGGCCGAGCGAGAGGTGGTGGAAGTTGGGGAGGAGGTGCGCGGCGACCTGCAGCGCCCCCGGCATGCTGGTCACGGGCGTGAAGAGCCCGCCGAAGTAGGCGAGCACGAAGAGGAGGCCGGTCACCACCGGGAAGACCGCCTCGGTGCTGACGGCGAAGCCGAGCAGGACGCCGAGCGCGGAGAACGGGAGCGCGGTCCCCCACAGCAGCGCGCTGAGGCCGACCCACGTCTCAGGAGAGAGCGACACGCCGCCGAACGTCGCGGCGACCAGCTCGACGAGGAGGACCACGGGGAGGACCACGAGCATGCTCGCCGTCATCTTCACGGCGACGTACGACCAGGCGGGAAGCGGCGTCACCCGCAGCTGGCGGGCCCATCCCCCTGCGCGCTCGAGCGCCACACGGCTGCCCCCGGCGTTCAGCGCGGCGATCAAGGCCCCGAAGGAGCACATCGACACCATCAGGTACTCGCGCCAGGTGACGCCCGCGTAGACGATCTTGCCCGACGAGTGATCTCGCAAGAAGAGCATGTAGAAGAGGACGGGGAACCCGACCGTGATGACGAGGAACTTCCAGCTGCGCAGCAGCCGCCCGACCTCGAACCGGCCGAACGCGACGAGCGCGCTCATGGCTGGCCCTTCTTCTCGGGGCGGCTCTTCTCGGGGCGGCTCTTCTCGGGGCGGCGGGCAGCGGAGGTGAGCGCGAGGAACGCCTCCTCCAGTCCGGCTCCGGTCACCTCGAGGTCGCGGAATTCGACTTCCGAGCGCACGAGCGCACGGATCGACGCGTCGGCGTCGAGGCAGCTCAGCGTGACCGTCGTGCCGCGTACCTCGACGTCGGTAACGCCCTCGAGCGAGTTCAGGACGTCGACGTCCGGCCGGCCCGAGACGAAACGCACCTGGCGGCTCGCGACGGCAGCCTTCAGCGTCGCACCGGGGCCGTCGGCCACGACCTGCCCGTGGTGCAAGACGACGACGCGGTCGGCCACCTGGTCTGCTTCTGCGAGGTGGTGCGTGGCGAACACGGTCGTGCGGCCCTCGTCGCCGAGCGCCCGGATCATCTTCCAGAACGACCGGCGTGCCTCCACGTCCATCGCGGCGGTGGGCTCGTCGAGGAACACCACCTCGGGGTCGCCGGCGATGGCGAGCGCGAACCGGACGCGCTGGGCCTGGCCGCCCGAGAGGTGGTCGGTGCGGCGGTAGAGCAGCGTCGTGATGGCGGCGCGTTCGACCACCACGTCGAGCGGTGCAGGGTGGGAGTAGAGCCTGCGGACGAGCCTCACCACGTCGACGACGCGCACGCCCGGCGGCAGCCCCGTCCCAGAGCCGGTCTGGAGCATCGCCCCGACGCGCCCGGACTCGACTGCGTCCCTCGGAGCACGGCCGAGGACCTCGACGTGGCCGAAGCGGGGTCGGACGAGACCGAGCAGCACCGAGATCGTCGTGGACTTGCCTGCGCCGTTGGGGCCGAGGAGGGCGAGCGTCTGGCCGCGCCTCACCTCGAGGTGCAGGTCGTCGAGCGCACGATGCTCGCCGTAGAAGTGGGTGACGCCCGAGAAGCGGAGGGCGGGCTCGCGCTCGGAGGAAAGGGCGCCCGAGGGCGGCACTGGCTCGTGCTGTGCTAGGCGGGCCGGCGCGTCCACCGGCGGGAGATCCCCGAAGCTGTGGGCTGCGGGTGCCACATGCTGCCTCCTTGCTGCAGGCGCCGTCGTTGTCGGGCGCCTCGAACTTCCTGCCGCTCGCCGTGGCGTTGCGCCCGGCGATCGTGCCGGTGCGATGGTACGGGTGGACGGGGGGCGACAGCAGGTCGCAACGGCCCTTTTTCTCTGCGAGTTTTCTCTGCGAGCCGTTCCCGGCCCCGACCCCTACACTCGTGCAATGCCCCGATCCTCCGACGACCGGCAGGGTCGCGCACAGAGACCGCCCCGGGCGGGAGAACAGGGTCGTCGAAGGAGCGCGCCGCTTGCTGGCGCCTACGGCACCGGCAAGCCGGCGGGACCGCGTCGTCCGCCGACGGCGAAGGCAGGCGTGACCAGGGGTGGGTCTCGTGGAGGCGGAACCGAGCACGGCGCGGCCGGCACTCCCCGCACTCCCCGCACGCAGGGCGCCCGCCCGCGACCCCAGGGCACCGCCGACCGGCGGGGAGGGGCGCGCGAACCTCGCGGCGAACGGCGCGGCGGCGAACCTCGCGGCGAACGGCGCGGCGGCGAACCTCGCGGCGAACGGCGCGGCGGCGAACCTCGCGGCGAACGTGCGGGGCGCCAGCCGGATCGCGCCGATCGCGGAGCCGACCGGAGCCGCCGTGGAGACCTCCCGCCAGGCGCCCGCCGCTGGGGCGGGGTCGCGCGGCGGGGCGCGCACGAGGTCTCGAGGCCCGACGCGAGACCTGCTGGACCGAGTGGTCGCAGGCCCGAGGGGGGTCTGCACGACGAGGAGCGCGAGCACCGTCGGGGGTACCGCCTGCCTTCGGCGCCTCCCCCGCCACAGGACGAGTGGGTGCGCGTGGAAGACGCTCGAGCGACGGCCCCGCGTGCGAACGACGTGGTGCGGCGGCCGCCGGTGAGAACGCCCTCGCTGCCCGCAGACGTCGCGAGCGAGATCCGCCGCGCAGCGGACGCTGCGACTGCCCACCACCGAGAGGCGCTGGTCAGCCGGATGGAGAAGGCGGTCGCCGCGTACGAGCGCGGGAGGTACCAGGAGGCGGCGCGCTACGGGACGGAGCTCGTGCGCGAGGTCAGGACAGTGCCCGCGGTGCGACGGATCGCCGGCTTCGCGGCCTACCGGCTGGGGCGCTGGCGCGACGCGGCCAGGCACCTCGAGGCGTACACGAAGCTGAGCGGCGACCCCGACGCGCTTCCCGCGCTGATGGACTCGCTGCGTGCGCTCGGACGCCACTCGAAGGTCGCTCAGGCATGGACGGAGCTCCGGCGCGCCGCAGCCGACGCCGACGTGCTCGCCGAGGCGCGCATCGTCGCGGCCGGGAGCCTCGCCGACCGAGGTCAGCTGCCCGAGGCGATCGAGCTATTGGCGTCGGCAGGGGCCGCACGCCCGCTGCGCAACCCGTCGGACCGCCACCTGCGCCAGTGGTACGCATTGGCGGATCTCTTCGAGCGTGCAGGCGACCTTCCCAGGGCTCGGGAGCTCTTCGGGCGGGTCGCGCAGGTGGACCCCGAGGCCTACGACGTCGCCGAGCGGCTCGACGCGCTCGGGCCCGCGAGGGCGCGCCGGTCTCGCCGTCCGAGGCGCGGGTCCTGGCAGGTCCCGAACGGACCGTTCCAGGGTGCGAAGTAGGCTGCCGGCATGGCCATCGATCTCCAGCAGCTGCTCGGCGACGACGCGGACTTCCTGTTGAACCACGAGGCGAAGGCGTTCCCGGCCGACGGCCTCGTCCTCCCCGGGCCAGACTTCCTCGAGCGCACCTTCCGGGACTCGGACCGGTCCTCCGCCGTCCTCCGGGCGCTCGGCACCCTCTATGCCCACGGGCGCCTCGGAGGCACCGGGTACCTCTCGATCCTCCCGGTCGACCAGGGGATCGAGCACTCTGCCGCGGCGAGCTTCGCCAAGAACCCGAAGTACTTCGACCCGGCGAACCTCTGCGAGCTCGCGCTGGCCGGGGAGTGCAGCGCGATCGCCACCACCCTCGGGGTGCTCGGCGCGGTGTCGCGGCGCTACGTGCACCGTATCCCGTTCATCGTGAAGCTGAACCACAACGATTTCCTTCACTACCCGAACACGTACGACCAGGTGCCGTTCGCCTCTCCGCGTCAGGCCTTCGAGCTCGGGGCGCTTGGGGTCGGCGCGACCGTGTACTTCGGGTCCGACCTCGCCGACCGCCAGCTCCACGAGGCGTCCGACGCGTTCGCGGAGGCGCACGAGCTCGGGATGTTCACGGTGCTGTGGTGCTACCTGCGGAACCCTGGGTTCACGAAGGACGGCGTCAACTACGAGGTGTCGGCGGACCTCACCGGCCAGGCCAACCACATCGGAGCCACCATCGAGGCGGACATCGTCAAGCAGAAGCAGCCGGAGAACAACGGCGGCTACAGCGTGCTCCAGTTCGGGAGGACCGACCCGCTCGTCTACGACCAGCTGACCACCGACCACCCGATCGACCTCACGCGCTGGCAGGTCGTGAACTGTTACGCCGGGCGGATCGCCCTCATCAACTCGGGGGGGGAGTCCCACGGGGCGAGCGACCTCGCGCAGGCAGTGCGCACCGCGGTGGTGAACAAGCGGGCCGGCGGTCAGGGGCTCATCGTCGGTCGCAAGTCCTTCCAGCGTCCCATGGACGAGGGGGCGGCGCTCATCCACGCGATCCAAGACGTCTACTTGGACTCCGACGTCACGATCGCCTGACCACCGCTTCGGGATCCCGGCCGCACGGACCGCGCGCACCAGCTGTGGACTGAAGTCGCACAACTAGACTCGAGCCGCGTGACCACCACCGAAGAGCAACGAACCGACGAGCACCAGAACGCCCAGCGCCAGCTGAGCCGGGTCGTCGTGCGCTTCGCCGGCGACTCGGGCGACGGGATGCAGCTGACCGGTGACCGGTTCACGGCGTCGAGCGCGCTCTTCGGCAACGACCTGTCGACCTTCCCCGACTTCCCGGCGGAGATCCGGGCACCGTCGGGCACCCTCGCAGGCGTGTCCGCGTTCCAGGTCCAGATCGCCGACGCCGACGTGACGACCCCGGGCGACGCGCCGAACGTGCTCGTGGCGATGAACCCTGCCGCGTTGAAGGCGAACGTCGGGATCCTCGAGAAGGGCGCGACCCTCGTGGTCAACGTGGACGCGTTCGACGAGCGGAGCCTGGCCAAGGCCGGCTACGAGTCGAACCCGCTCTCGGACGGCAGCCTGGCGGGCTTCACCGTCTACGAGGTCCCGATGACCTCGCTCACCCAGGAGGTCTGCAAGGACGCCGGGGTGAAGCCTCGCGACGCGGAGCGCTCCAAGAACTTCTTCGCACTGGGGCTCGTGAGCTGGCTGTACACCCGACCGGTGGAACCGACGGTCGACTGGATCGAGAAGCGCTTCGCCGACAAGCCCCTCGTGCTCGAGGCGAACGCGAGGGCCTTTCGTGCCGGGTACCACTTCGGCGAGACGGCCGAGCTGTTCGAGGCGACCTACGAAGTCGGCCCCGCGCAGTTCCCGCCCGGCGAGTACACGCAGATCAGCGGCAACCAGGCCCTCGCGTGGGGGCTCATCGCAGCGTCGAAGCTCTCGGGACTGCCGCTCTTCCTCGGAAGCTATCCGATCACCCCCGCGTCCGACATCCTCCACGAGCTTTCTCGCCGTAAGGAGTTCGGCGTGCGGACGTTCCAGGCGGAGGACGAGATCGCCGGCATCGGCTCGGCGATCGGCGCGGCTTTCGGCGGCGCGCTCGGCGTGACGACGACGAGCGGTCCCGGCGTCGACCTCAAGTCCGAGGCGATCGGGCTCGCGGTCAACCTCGAGCTGCCGCTCGTCGTGGTCGACGTCCAGCGCGGCGGGCCCTCGACCGGGCTGCCGACCAAGGCCGAGCAGGCCGACCTCTTGCACGCGATGTACGGGCGTCACGGCGAAGCGCCCGTCCCCATCGTGGCGGCGAAGACGCCCTCGCACTGCTTCGACGCTGCCATCGAGGCGGTCAGGATCGCGGTCAAGTACCGAACGCCGGTGATCTTGCTGTCCGACGCCTACCTTGCGAACGGGGCGGAGCCCTGGCGCCTGCCGGACGTCGACCTCCTCGAGCCGATCGACCCCGGGTTCGCCGCTGCGGCGAACCATCTCGACCCTGACGGTACGCCTGTCTTCTGGCCGTACCTTCGCGACCCAGAGACTCTCGCCCGTCCGTGGGCACCGCCGGGGATCCCGGGGCTCGAGCACCGCGTCGGCGGCCTCGAGAAGGCGGACGGGTCCGGCAACGTCTCCTACGACCCCGCCAACCACGAGCGCATGGTCCGCCTGCGAGCGGCCAAGGTCGACGGGATCGTCCGGGACGTCCCGTCGGTCGAGGTCGACGACGAGACGGGCGACGCGGAGCTGCTGGTGCTCGGCTGGGGCTCCACTTTCGGAGCCATCGTCGCCGCTGTGCGCCGTGTGCGCGCACGCGGGCACAGGGTCGCCCACGCCCATCTGGTCCACCTGCACCCGTTCCCCGGGAACCTCGGCGAGGTGCTCGCCCGCTACCGGCTCGTGCTGGTCCCGGAGATGAACCTCGGCCAGCTCTCGCGTCTCGTGCGGGCCGAGTACCTCGTGGACGCCCGCTCGCTGTCGAAGGTCCAAGGCGTCCCGTTCCGCGCGCGAGAGATCGAGGCGGCGATCGAAGCCGAGCTTGGAGGACTCGCATGAGCGCGACGGCCGTTGCGGCGACCACGAGGAAAGACTGGGCGAGCGACCAGGAGGTGCGCTGGTGCCCTGGGTGCGGCGACTACTCGATCCTCGCGGCGGTGCAGATGCTCCTCCCCGAGCTGGGCGTGCGACGTGAGAACACGGTGTTCCTTTCGGGGATCGGGTGCGCCGCGAGGTTCCCCTACTACATGTCCACCTACGGGATGCACTCGATCCACGGGCGTGCTCCGGCGATCGCGACGGGTCTCGCGACCACGCGCCCGGACCTCGACGTGTGGGTCGTGACGGGCGACGGGGACGCCCTGTCCATCGGGGGGAACCACCTCATCCACGCCCTGCGGCGCAACGTGCGGATGACCATCCTCATGTTCAACAACCAGATCTACGGTCTGACGAAGGGGCAGTACTCGCCGACGTCGGAGGTCGCGAAGGTCACGAAGTCCACGCCGTTCGGCTCCCTCGACACGCCGTTCAACCCGGTCAGCCTCGCGCTCGGTGCCGAGGCCAGCTTCGTGGCGCGCACCCACGACATGGACCGCCAGCACATGCAGGAGACGTTCCGGCGGGCACACGAGCACGAGGGCGCGGCGTTCGTCGAGGTGTACCAGAACTGCAACGTGTTCAACGACGGCGCCTTCGAGAAGATCACCGGGCGAGAGGCCCGCAGCTCCATGCTGGTGCCGCTGGTGCACGGCGAGCCCATCCGCTTCGGAAAGGACTTGGACAAGGGCGTGGTCCAGCGACCCGACGGACGCCTCGAGGTCGTCGACGTGGCAGACGTCGGCGAGGACGCGCTCGTCGTCCACGACGAAGAGCGAGAGGATCCTGGGCTCGCGTTCGCCCTGTCGCGCCTTTCGAGGGGGCCGTACGAGCCGACGCCGATCGGGGTGTTCCGCGCGGTGCGCCGGCCCGAGTACGGCGCGTCCATGGCGGAGCAGCTGGCCGACGCCCAGGAGCGCCGCGGGGTCGGGGACCTGAAGGCGTTGCTGCGCTCCGGCGCGACCTGGACCGTCGCCTAAGGCCGGGCGACCTCGGAACTGGTGTCGCCCGAGAGGATGCGGAACACCATGCCGGTGCGGGGCTTCGGCGAGAAGTAGGTGGTCTTCGGCGGCATGCGCCGGCGCGCGCGTGCCCATTCCGAGATCTGCGAGACGGTCACGGGACGAAGGAGGATCGCGAGCTGCGCGCTGCCTTCGCCGACCTCGCGCAACGCCTCCTGCCACGCCGCGGTGTAGGTGACCTGGGCCCCGGGCACCTCGCGCAGCGCCAGGTCGACCAAGCCGGCCTCGAGGTCCGTGCCCGCCTCCTCGAAGGCGCCGGGGCGGACGGTGAGGAGCCACGCGTCGAGCGGCGTCACCGCGGCGAGCGACCCGGACGACTCGAGCGCACCCACCACGCGCTCGGTCGCGGGGCCCGCGTGGACCGCGTCGAAGTACCGTCCGAGCAGCCCGTCGGGGTACGTCCCCGGCGAGAGTCCCCCGACCATCCGGTGGATCGCCTGGACGTGCAGCTGCGATTCGGCCAGCTCGACCATGAGCGCCATCACGAGGTCGTGGTCGCCCGGCCGATCCCCGTTCGCGCGTCGGACCTCGTCGCGGTACGCGCGGGCGGTCTCGTAGCGGTGATGGCCGTCGGCGATCACGACGGGCGACGCCGCCACCGCGGCGCGGACCTTCGCGATCGCCGCGGGGTCGTCGAGGACCCACATCTCGTGGCGCACGCCGTCGTCGTCGAACGCGACCTCTGCGGGAGGGCCGTCGGGAGCGAACGTCTCGGTCAGGCCCGGGGTGAGTGACAGGCCCCAGATCGGCGAGAGGTTCGCGCCCGTCGCGCGCAGCAGGTCGAGCCGGTCGCTCTTGGGCTTCGGCATCGTCTCTTCGTGAGGGAGCACGTCGTCGCCCATCGCCAGCGCGCCCACCACCCCGTTCGTGGTCGTGCCGTCCGGCGCCGTCATGCGGTAGGGGTAGAGGGCGGGTGCGGCGTCCTCGACGACGATCCGCCGCTCGAGCCAGGAGTCGAGGAGGTCGGCCGCCGCGACGTAGCGATCGCGGCCGGAGCCCAGCTCGGGCTCGGGAAGCTCGAGGTGGATCGCGTTGTAGGGGCTTCGGTGCGCGAGCACGTCCCGCTCGTGGGGCCCGACGACGTCGTAGGGCGGCGCGATCACCTGTCCGAGGTTCACCGCGCTGTTGTCGTAGCGCGCTCCTCTGAAAGCGTCGAAGCGTGGCACAGGCAAAGACTGGCACATCGGCCGCCCGTAGACTGCACTCAATGGCGGACCCGGACCCTGTGCCCCACGCGCGACGCTCAGAGCCAGCCGGGGGGGAGCCGGGGCACAGCGCCGAAGACCGCGTCCTGACCCTCGCGAACGTGGTCACCTCTATCCGGCTCCTCGGCGTCGGCGTGTTCCTGTGGCTGCTCTTCGGCCCTGGCGACCAGACCGCAGCGGCCGTCCTCCTCGCCGTCCTCGGCACCACCGACTGGGTGGACGGGCAGCTCGCCCGCCGCCTCCACCAGGTGTCGCGGATCGGCAAGGTGCTCGACCCGGCTGTCGACCGGGTGCTCGTCGGCGCTGCGGTCGTCGCCGTCATGGTGCACGGCGCGGTGCCCGTGTGGTTCGGCCTGCTCACGATCGCGCGGGAGGCGCTCGTCTCGGGCACGGTCGTCGTGCTGGCGGCGCTCGGGGCGCGGCGGATCGACGTACTGTGGATCGGCAAGGCCGGGACCTTCGGGCTGATGGTCGCCTATCCGGGGTTCCTCGTCAGCTACGGCACCGCAGGGTGGCAGCAGCCGTTGCACGTCGCGGCCTGGGTCGCAGGGGCGGCGGGGATCGCGCTCGCCTGGGCAGCTGCCCTCGCGTACGTCGTGCCCGCCCGCCGCGCACTCGCAGAGGGCCGGGCGGGCCGCAGGCGGGACGGGGGAGCGCCCGGGGCGCGAGGATCGCTTCGAGAGCCCAGGGAGGTCGGCGCGTGAAGGCCGTCATCATGGCAGGGGGCGAGGGCACCCGGCTCCGCCCACTCACCTCCAACCAGCCGAAACCGATGCTGCCGATGGCCAACCGGCCGATGATGGAGCACGTCGTCAACCTGCTCCGCCGCCACGGGATGACCGAGATCGTGGTGACTGTGGCGTTCATGGCCAACGCGGTGCGGACCTACTTCG
This sequence comes from Actinomycetes bacterium, assembly GCA_021844425.1. GTDB lineage: Bacteria > Actinomycetota > Acidimicrobiia > Acidimicrobiales > RAAP-2 > JAJYVT01. The sequence goes on from JAKBTL010000042.1 coordinate 13,527, forward strand.
GCGACGGGTCGGAGCTCGGCGTCCGCATGGTCTACGCCACGGAGGAGACCCCGCTCGGCACCGCCGGCTCGGTGCTGAACGCCCGCGACGAGCTCGACGAGCGCTTCCTCGTCATCTCCGGCGACGTGCTCACCGACATCGACCTCACCGCGGTGGTCGAGTTCCACGAGCGAAAGGAAGCGCTCGCGACCCTGGCGTTGTCCGCGGTCGAGAACCCCCTCGAGTTCGGGATCGTCATCACCCGCGAGGACGGGTCCATCGACCGGTTCCTCGAGAAGCCGACCTGGGGGCAGGTCTTCAGCGACACCATCAACACCGGCATCTACGTCCTCGAGCCGGAGATCTTCGACCACATCCCCGCAGAGCGCCCCGTCGACTTCTCCGGTGAGGTCTTCCCCGAGGTGCTCGCACGCGGTCGTCCGATCTACGGCTACGTCGCCGAGGGCTACTGGGAGGACGTCGGCACGACCGAGGCGTACTTGCGCGCGCACCAAGACGTCCTCGACGGCAAGGTGCAGGTCGACCTCGGCGGGTTCGAGATCCGGCCTGGGGTGTGGGTGGGCAAGGGCTGCACCATCGACCCTGCGGCGAGCATCGAGGGGCCGGCGCTCGTCGCAGACAACTGCACGATCGGCGCCGGTGTCGTCTTGGGCGAGTACTCGACGCTCGGCTCCAACGTCCGGGTGGCCGAGGGCGCAGAGGTGCGCCGCTCCGTGGTGCACGACAACGCCTACTTCGGACCAGGCTCCCGGGTGGCCGGCGCGGTGATCGGGCGCTCGTGCGACCTGCGCCGAGGAGCGACCTGCGAGCCCGGCTCGGTCCTCGGGGAGGGCTGCCTCATCGGTGCGCACGCGCACGTGCGGGGCGGCGTGAAGGTTTACCCCTTCAAGACGGTCGAGGCCGGAGCGGTGGTGAACTCGTCGATCGTCTGGGAGTCCCGGGGCGCGCGCACCCTCTTCGGGCGCGACGGCGTCCGCGGCATCGCGAACGTCGACATCATCCCGGAGCTCGTGGTGCGGCTCTCCATGGCGTGGGCCTCGACGCTGGACCGAGGGATGACCATCACCGCCTCGCGGGACACGAGCCGGGCTGCCCGTGTGCTCAAGCGCGCGGCGATGATCGGGTGCAATGCCGCCGGGGTGAACGTGGAGGACCTGGAGGTCGCGACGGTCCCCGTCACGCGGCACCACATCCGCGCGGCGGGGAACCAGGGCGGTTTCACCGTCCGTCTGGCGCAGGACGATCCCCAGTCCGTCATCATCCGCCTCTTCGACGAGGAGGGACTGGACCTGGCCGAGAGCGGGCAGCGCAAGGTCGAGCGCCTGTACCACCGCGAGGACTTCCGCAGGGTCCTCGCGGGGCAGATCGGCGACATCGACTTCCCGGCGCGGGCGGTCGAGCAGTACACGAACGACATGGTCGGCGCAGTCGACCTCTCCGCCGCTCGCGCGGCCAACATGAAGATCGTCCTCGACCTCTCCTTCGGCTCGGCGAGCTTCGTGATGCCGTACCTGCTCGCGAAGCTCGATGCCGACGTGCTCGTGGTGAACCCCTACGCGCACACGACGGGGATGATGTCGGTCGACCGGGACGTGCACTCCCGTCGGGTCGCCGACCTCGTGCGCGCGTCGGGCGCGCAGCTCGGCGCGCTCGTCGACGCCGACTGCGAGCGGATCGTGATCGTCGACGACGCCGGGACCGTCCTCTCCGATGACCAGGCGCTGCTCGCGCTCTTGCGGCTCGTCGTCCAGACGCGCCGGGACCTGTCGGTCGCGCTCCCCGTCGGCGTCAGCCGATGGGCTGAGGCGATCTGCTCCGAGGCAGGTGTCCCGATCGTGTTCACCAAGGCCTCCGCGGCGAACGTCATGGAGGTTGCTTCGTCGGGGGAGGTCGGCTTCGCGGCCAGCCAGTCGGGCGGCTTCGCCTGGCCGGAGATCCTGCCGGCCTTCGACGCCGCGGCCACCCTGGTCGAGCTCGTCTCGATGCTCTCGCTCACGAGCCAACCGCTCTCGAAGATCGTCGACGATCTCCCCGCGGTGCACATCGTCCACGAGGCGGTGATGACCCCATGGGAGCAGAAGGGGATGGTCATGCGTACCCTGGTCGAGCAGCTCGACGGTCAGGACCTGGTGCTCATCGACGGAGTGAAGGTGCCCGCAGACGACGGATGGGCCCTCGTGCTGCCCGACCCCGACGACCCGGTGACCCATGTCTGGGCGGAGGGGCCGAGCGAGGCGCGGGCCAGGGCACGTGCCCAGCAGTACGCCGTGCGATTGCGCCAGCTGCTCCGCTGAGCCAGCCGCGGCGGCTGCGGGATTGCGCCAGCTGCTCCGCTGAGCCAGCCGCGGCGGCTGCGGCGGCTGGCAGGATAGGGTTCCTCCGTGCTCGTTCCCGATGACCTCCGGTACTCGACCGATCACGAATGGGCTCGCCCCGGCGAGGGGCGGGTACGCGTCGGGATCACCGACTACGCGCAGGACGCGCTGGGCGACGTCGTCTTCGTCGACCTGCCCGAGGTGGGCAAGGCGGTGGCGGTGGGCGACGTCCTCGGAGAGGTCGAGTCCACGAAGTCCGTCTCGGAGGTGTACGCGCCGGTGGCCGGCAGGGTCGTCGCGGTGAACGACGCACTGTCGGGCGCACCCGAGAAGCTGAACCAGGACCCCTACGGCGAGGGATGGCTCTGCGAGATCGAGCTGGCTGGGACCGGCGACCTGGCCGGCCTGATGGACGCAGCCGGCTACCGGCAGCTCACCGAGGGTTGACCGCCGTCCCCGGCGGTCGAAAGAAGGCGCCCAACCCCGGAACCCCTCGTGCAAAGCGGCTACCGTGGTGGGCGTGTTCTGCCATAACTGCGGGCACCGCAACCCTGAAGGGGTGAACTTCTGCTCCTCATGCGGCGTCGCGCTTCCCTCGGAGCGGTCGGAGACGACGGTGGTGTTCATGCCCGTCGATGACCACGGCGAGAGCGCGGACGAAGAGCCTGCAGTCACCCTGGTCGAAGTGCCCCACGGCACGCCTGCCCTCGTGGTCAAGCGCGGCCCCGCGGTCGGGGCTCGTTACCTCTTGAAGTCGCAGGTGACCCGCGCCGGACGGCATCCGGAGAGCGACATCTTCCTCGACGACATCACGGTTTCTCGTCGCCATGCGGAGATCGCGCGCGATGCGAGCGGCAGGATGATCGTGCGTGACGTCGGCTCGTTGAACGGGACGTACGTCAACCGCGAGCGGATCGAAGAGCACGTCCTCGCCGCCGGCGACGAAGTGCAGATCGGCAAGTTCAAGCTCGTGTACCTGGTGGCAGGCGACGAGTGAGCCGCAGCTCAGGGGGGTGGGCGCCACGACGGGGGCGCGGGCGGTGAGCGGCCGGTCGTACCTGTCGATCGGCGACGTGCTCAGCCTGCTGCGGGAGGAGTTCCCAGACGTCACGATCTCGAAGATCCGGTTCTTGGAGAGCCAGGGCTTGGTGGACCCTGAGCGGTCCCCCTCGGGCTACCGGAAGTTCTACGACGACGACGTCGCACGCCTGCGCTGGGTGCTGCGCAAGCAGCGGGACCAATTCCTCCCGTTGAAGGTCATCCGGGACCGGCTCGCCGCAGCCGGCAACGGCGTGCCGGTCGACCCCGAGCCTGCCGACAGCGCGGGGGTTGCCGGGGCTGGGAGCGAGGAGGGTGCCGCCGCTGCTGCAGGTGGGAGCGAGGACGCGTACGTGGTGGCCGGCTCCGACGGCCAGGCGAGCAACGGGACCGCTGAGACCTCGCCGGCAGACGGACGCGGCGACGACGTCCGAGGTATCGAGCTCGTCGACGAGCGGGAGGCGGCGACCGCGGCGGTGCATCCCGCCCAGCGACCGGAGGCGGCGACCGCGGCGGTGCATCCCGCCCAGCGACCGGAGGCGCCGAGCGCGGCGGTGCATCCCGCCCAGCGACCGGAGGCGGCGACCGCTGCGGTGCATCCCGCCCAGCGACCGGAGGCGCCGACCGCTGCGGTGCATCCCGCCCAGCGACCGGAGGCGCCGACCGCTGCGGTGCAAGGGCACCAGGGCGTCCTCTCGGCCGCGCCCCCTCCCGTCGGGCGGGGCGGGCCCTACCCTTCGTCGCGCCCTGCCCAACCGGCGGGAGCCGCGGACGAGTATTCGGCCCACGACGTCGGCCCTGCGCCTGCCAAGGCGAGCGCCGCCGACGCTGCAGGAGTGCTGGCGCCGTCGGTGTCAAGCGTCAGCCTCACGCTTGCCGAGCTGTGCGCCGCGACGGGGCTCAGCCCCGAGGCGGTGGCGTCGCTCGAGGGCTTCGGCCTCCTCGCCCCGATGGCGGTTGCCGGCGGGTCGTACTACGACGAGGAGGCGCTCACTGTGGGCAAGCTGGTCGTCGACTTCAGCCGCTACGGCGTCGAGCCGCGCCACTTGCGGATGTACCGCAATGCAGCGGACCGGGAGATCGGACTGGTCGAGCAGATCATCACCCCGCTCCTTCGCCAGCGCAACCCGGAGGCGCGCCAGCGAGCCGTCGATGCTGCAACGGACCTCGCTCGGCTCGGGCAGGCCATGCGTGCCTCGCTCGTGCGGGCGGAGCTCCGGCGGAAGCTCGGCGGCTGATCGAGTCGCCGCACACCGCCTCCGGGGTCACGCTACATTGCTCGTATGGTCGAAGTCCGCCTGCGGGCTGTCAGGGTGGACCTGCAGTCCAACACTCCTGTGCTGTTGCTCCAGGAGACCGAGGGGGAGGGACGTACTCTGCCGATCTTCATCGGCACCCCGGAGGCCGCCGCGATCGCGTATGCCGTGCAGGGTGTCGCGATGCCGCGCCCGATGACCCACGACCTCATCCGTGACCTTCTCGCCACGCTCGACGTGTCGGTGGAGCGAGTGGTGATCACCGAGCTGCGGTCGTCGACGTACTTCGCCGAGTTGCAGCTGCGCCGAGGAGCGGAGCGATCAGTGGTGTCGAGCCGTCCTTCCGACGCGGTCGCCGTCGCGGTGCGTATGAACAGCCCGCTCTACGTGGCGGACGACTTGATGGACGCCGAGGGCATCATCCTGGCGATCGAGCCCGCCGACGAGGACGACGAGAGCCCGGACGAGCTCGTCGGGCAGTTTCGTCAGTTCCTCGACTCCGTCAAGCCCGAGGACTTCGGCGGCTAGTCCCGGCTGGGCCGGTCTAGCTCGAGAGCGCTGGATGCACGAGGACGCGTCCCCTCACGCGCGCCCCCAGCACGTCGCCGAGCACCCCGCGCAGCTCGCCGAGACCGACTTCTCTCGCGACCATCGCGTCGACCGTAGATGCGGGGAGCCGCTCTTGGATGGTCGACCAGATGCGCCTGCGCTGTGTGATCGGCGTCTGGACGGAATCGACGCCGAGGAGGGAAACGCCCCGGATGATGAACGGGTAGACGGTCGAAGGGAGGTCCGTCCCCCCCGTGAGCCCGCTCGCGGCCACCGCTCCTCCGTAGCGAAGCGCGCGCAGCACGGAGGCGAGCGTCTCGCCACCCACGCAGTCGACCGCGCCGGTCCAGCGCTCGGAGGAGAGGGCTCGGCCTGTGTCTCCGAGCGCATCGCGCCCGATCACCTCGGCCGCGCCGAGCCCCCGCAGGTAGTCGTGCTCGGCGGCCTTGCCCGTGCTCGCAACGACCTCGTACCCCTGCCCTGCGAGCGCGGCGACCGCCATGCTGCCGACGCCGCCGGAGGCGCCGGTCACGAGCACGGGGCCGTCGCCGGGGTCCACGCCGGCGTGGCGGAGCTTGTCGAGCGAGAGGACTGCAGTGAACCCAGCGGTGCCGATCGCAGCGGCATGCCTGGTCGTGAGGGACTCGGGGAGCGGGACGACCCACGATGCGGGCACACGCGCCCGGGTCGCGAAGCCTCCGTGGTGCGCGACGCCGAGGTCGTAGCCGTGGACCAGGACCGCCGCGCCTGGCTCGAAGCTCGGGTCGGTGCTCTCGAGCACGCGCCCTGCGAGGTCCACTCCGGGGACGAGCGGCGAGCGGCGAGCGACCCGGTTGCCCGCCACCGTCACCAGTGCGTCCTTGTAGTTGACCGCCGACCACTCGACAGCGACGAGCACCTCTCCTTCGGATCCTTCGGATCCTTCGGAGAGCTGGGCGTCGTCGAGCTCTTCGACGGCGGTGCGCACGTTGCCGTTGGTGCGGGTGGCGGTGAAGGCGAGCCAGGTCACGGCGACACTGTACGGCCGCGCCCACAGGTCGGGGAGTAGGGTGGGTCGTGGTGGGCGTCTCCGTCACACCGGAGTGACCGCGACCGCGCGACGCAGCCACCACCTTGAGGGAGCCGCCGTGATCGCCTGGGCAACGTGCACGACGCAGCGCGTGACGGCGCGCACGCACGGCGCCGTGAGGACGCTCATGACGGCATGGGGCCCCGAGGGCGGCGACGCAGTGCTCTACGGCCTTGCCGCGCTCTTCGCAGTGCTGACCGGTCTTCTGGCCGGCCTTCCCGGTTACCGAGACTGGGCCTGGCTGGCGCTCGGTCCCTACGCTGCCGGGGCGCTCGTGTCCGCGTACGTGGGGCGACGGCGCTCGAGAGCAGCCTCGGCCGCCCGACGCGGCTCGGAGTGGGGACCGGCGCGCGTGTGGGTCCTGCTCTTCCTGCTCGTCGGTGCGACGCTCGCGCCCCTCGCCGCCGAAGTCGCGCTGCGCAACGACGGCCCCCCGGGCTCGCACGTGCAGCCCGAGGTGGTGGTGATCGCCCAGGCCGGGGAGCGCCTGTTCCACGGCAAGGACCTGTACGCGGCCACCGTCCGCGACGGCCACGTGCGCTCTGCCGTGCGCGGAGAGCCCACCTACGAGTCGTTCTTCCCCTACCTGCCGCTCATGGCGGTGTTCGGGCTGCAGAACGTCGGCAAGGGACCCGTCAAGGTGACCGACACGCGCGTGCTGTTCAGCATCGTCACGCTGGTCGTCGTCGGCGTGGCGCTCGTGCTCCTGCGCGCCCCGAAGGAGCGCAAGATGCGAGCGCTGCAGTTCTTGACCGTGCTGCCGACCGCCGCCCTCCCTCTTGCGACGGGCGGCGACGACATGCCGATCGTCGCATTCCTCTTGCTCGCCGTAGTCCTCGCACAGCGCCGCCGTCCCGGCTGGAGCGGGGTCGTGCTCGGGGTCGTCTCGGCGATGAAGTTCACGGCGTGGCCGTTCGCGGCCCTCGCGCTGTTCTGCGCGCGCGACCGCGACGGCCGCAGGGCGCCCGGGAGGATGCTGCTTGGGATCGTGGCGATCGCGGGCCCTGTGGTGGCGCCGTTCGCCGCTTCCGAGGCGCGGGCGTTCTTCGACAACGTGATCCTCTTTCCGCTCGGGCTCTCCGGGGTCGCCTCGCCTGCTGCGAGCAACCTCCCCGGCCACGTGCTCGTCACCGAGCTGCCCTGGCTGCACACCGCGCTGCCCGTCGTGGTGGCGCTGGTCGGCGGCGCGCTGGTGGTGCAGCGGCTGTGGCGGCGCCCCCCAGCCTCCCCGGCCGAGGTGGCGACGCTCGCCGGCTGGGTCATGCTCGTGGCGATCTTCTTCGCCCCGGCGACGCGCGTCGGCTACCTGCTCTATCCGGCCGACTTCTTCGTCTGGGGGTGGATGCTGTCCGCCGCGGAGAGCGGGGAGCCCGACACGGCTCCGGCGACGGTGCTCGAGCTCGAGCGCGCTCAGGTCGCGTCGGGCATCTCGTAGAGGTCGAGGCTGAACCTGGTCACGTCCGCGTCGGACGGCGCGTGGCGGAAAGTGGTGGGGAAGACCACCACGCCGGCCTCCCAGAACCACCCGTCGGCGCTCGCGCGCTGCGCGAGGACCTCCGTCGCCCCCTTCTCGGCGCGGGCCGGGCCGACGTTCACGATCGACCACCCCCTCGTGCGCAGCTCGGTGTGGAAGAAGCTGACGATCGTTGCCTGAGAGGACGCGAGTTGGAAGGTCATCTTGGCCGAGTACTGTGTCTCCCCGCTCCACGGCGACGCCGCCACCCTCTGGGCACCCCTGGGCACGACGAGAGCGTCGAGCACGTCTGCCGGGGGTGTTCCGAGGATCTCGATCGGGTGCAGCGCCGCGCCGGCCGGTACGGCGACGAGGCCGGTACCCCTGAGCGGTGCGTCCCTCGGCACGGTGGACGAGCGGGTCGTCGTGAGCGCGGCGCCGACGCCGAAGACGACGACGACCAGCAGCGCCACGCCCACGACGACGAGCGCCGGCCGGATGCTCGGCATTGGAGTGCGGCGAGGCGGGACCGGGTCCGCCGGCACGCCCGCGGGCGGCGGGGGTGGTGGGACGTGCGCAGCGCCGGGAGCTTCGAGCCGGGCCATGACTGCCTCAGCCTAGGACCGCTCGAAGGGCGGTGGTCAGCGACCCGTCAGCGGCTCGGCGGGGGGCGGGTCAGCGACCCGTCAGCGACCCGGCGGGGGGTCGTCAGGGGCTCGGAGGCGTGCCCTCGCCCCAGCCGAAGTGGTCGATCGGCCCGTGGCCGCTCCCGAGCTGCCAGCGCGCGGCGCCGAGAAGCGCCTGGTGCACGTAGGACTTCGCGCGCTCGACGGCGTCGATCGGCGACGCGCCGAGTGCCAGATGCGCGGCGATCGCCGCCGAGAGGGAGCAGCCGGTCCCGTGGTCGTTCGTCGTGTCGACGCGCTCGGCGGCGAGGGTGACCGCGCCCCCGGGGCCGGCGACCACGTCGGTGGAACTGTCGTCATCGAGGTGCCCGCCTTTCACCACGACGATGGCGGGCCCGAGCCGTCGCAGCGACTCGGCGACCTGCATCCTCGCCTCGACGGTGACGAGCTCGACCACGTCGACGCCGGCGAGCAGGGCGGCCTCGTGGAGGTTCGGGGTCGCGACCAGCGCGTGGGGGAAGAGCAGCTCGCGGTAGGCGTCGACCCCGCCGTCGTCCATCAGCGAGTGGCCACTCGTCGAGACGAGGACGGGGTCCACCACGAGGTTCGGCAGCAGGCCGCGGGACGCGACGTCAGCGATGCTCTTCACGATCTCCGGATTGGCGAGCATCCCGGTCTTCACTGCTGCCGGCGGGAGGTCGGCCAGCACGGCGTGGACCTGCGCGAGGACCGTGTCGGGGTCGAGGGGGACGGCCCGGAGCACCGCGGCGGTGTGCTGCGCCGTGACCGCCGTGACCGCGCTGGTGCCGTAGACGCCGAGCGCCGCGAAGGTCTTCAGGTCGGCCTGGAGGCCGGCGCCGGCGCCCGAGTCGGAACCCGCGATGGTCAGCGCCACCTTCGGAGTCATCGCAGCGCACCCTACCGGCCCTGCAGGCACGACGAAGCGGGCAGGTACCATCGGGGGTGGTGAGCGATCTTGCTGCGAGCACCCCTCCTGGGCCCTTGGCAGCTGCGCGTGAGGACGGGGCTCTCGTGGGGTCCGGCTCGCTCCCACCTCTGGTGGTCGCCGGGGTGACCGTCGGTTCCCGGCTGTTCCTCGGCACCGGGGGGATGACGAGCCTCGCAGCCTTGGAGGCGACGATCTCGGCGTCCGGGGCGCGGGTCGCCACCGTCGCCGTGCGCCGGGTGGACCCTGCGGCGCCGGGGGGGCTCGTCGAGCTCCTCACCAGCCTCGGCGTGCGCGTCCTGCCGAACACTGCCGGGTGTTTCACCGCGGCGGACGCGGTCCTCACCGCCAAGCTCGCCCGCGACGCCTTCGAGACCGAGTGGGTCAAGCTCGAGGTGATCGGCGACGACCGGACGCTCCTCCCAGACGGCGCGGAGCTGCTCACGGCGGCCGAGCAGCTGGCCGAGGACGGCTTCGTGGTCCTGCCCTACACGACGGACGACCCGGTGCTCGCCCACCGCCTCGAACAGGTCGGCTGCGCGGCCGTGATGCCTGCCGGCGCGCCGATCGGCTCTGGGCTCGGCATCCGCAACGGGCACAACCTCGCGCTCTTGCGCGAGTCGGTCTCGGTGCCCGTCGTGCTCGACGCCGGCATCGGCACTGCCTCCGACGCGGCGCGGGCGATGGAGCTCGGGTGCGACGCGGTCCTCGTCGCCTCTGCGGTCAACCGCGCGGAGGACCCCGCGTCGATGGCCCGGGCCATGGCGCTCGCGGTGGAAGCGGGCTGGATCGCGCGCCACGCGGGCCGTATCCCCCCTCGGTTCCACGCGCTCGCCTCCAGCCCGTGGGAGGGCCTCCTCGGTAGCTGAGGCCGGGCTGTCACCTGGGCCCGCGACATGTCGCGCGGCTCACGCCTGGGCAGCGGGAGGCGCGGGCTTGCGCTGGGCGCGACGGCCCTTCGAGAAGAGGCCGATCGTGACGGCGAGGTACACCACGTAGACGCCGAGCTGTGCCGCGGTCGGCCGGTCCGCATAGCCGAAGAACGTGTGGAACACGTCGCCGATGGAGCTGCTCTCCGAGAGCGCGCCCGCGGTGCTCCACAGGTGCGGGCCGACGACGGGCAGCCAGTGCAGCTGCTGGAGGTTCTCGACGGCGTCGGCGAGGATCCCGGCTGCGAAGACCATGAGCAGCGCCCCGACCACGGTGAAGAACCGCCCGATGTCGATCCTCCTGCCCAGCCGGTACATCACGAACGCGGTCGCCAGGGCGACGGCGAGGCCGCCGGCGCCGCCTGCGATCACGCCCTTGCCGCGCGAGGCGAACACGATGGCGAGGGTGAAGACCATCGTCTCGAGACCCTCGCGTCCGACAGCCTGGAAGGCGAGCAGCCCGAGACCCCATCTCGCTCGGCCGTCGAGAGCCTGCTCGGCCCTCGTGCGAAGCTCCGAAGAGAGGACGCGGGCATGATGCTGCATCCAAAAGGTCATGTAGGTGAGCACTGCCGCGGCGAGCAGGTAGGTCCCGGTCTCGAAGATGGTCTGGACGCGCGACCCCGCGTACGTCGTCAAGAGCAGGTACGCGGCCACGCCGCCGCCGAGCATCAGCACGACCGCGGCGCCGACGCCGAGGAGCACGTCGCGAAAGTGCCGCCGCTGGCCGATGCGGTCGAGGTAGGCGAGGAGGATCGCGACGATCATCGACGCCTCCACGCCCTCTCGGAGGAAGATGACGAAGGTCGCGAGCATGATCTCAGGTCTCCCGAACTCGAGATGAACGGACAGCCTATCGTGCGACTGTGCCGAGCCGGTACCTTGCGGCTGGAGATCACTCCGGCGTAACTACCGCGATGTGACTTCTTGGGGTACGATGCGCGAGTCGGACGATCGCACGGGAGGGCCCGATGACCGCGACGGAGACCGAACGGGATGGCGCCGAGCAGGGGAGCGGCGAGGGGTACCGCGGCCCGACGGTGTGCAAGCTGGTCGGCATCACCTACCGCCAGCTCGACTACTGGGCGCGTACGGGTCTGCTGCGGCCCTCTGTCGCGGACGCGCGGGGCAGCGGCAGCAAGCGTCTCTACTCCTACCGGGACCTCGTCGAGCTGAAGGTCATCAAGCAGCTGCTCGACGCCGGCGTCTCGCTGCAGTCCGCGCGAAGGGCCGTCGACTGCCTGCGCCAGAACCTCGGCGTGGACCTCGCGTCCGCCAAGCTCGTGCTGACGGAAGGGCGCTCGGTGCTCGCGCAGACCAACGGGGAGGTGGTCGACCTGCTGGCCGGCGGCCAGGGAGTGTTCAACATCGTGCCGCTCTCCGGGGTCGTCGGCGAGCTCGACGCCGCGATCGTGGAGCTCGGCGGCCGGCGTGACCCGTCACTGCCCCTCGGCTGGGATGCCACCGTTAGTGGCGCGGGGTCGGGCGTGGGGTCGGGCGTGGGCAAGGTGTCGGCGCGTTGACCAAGGTGCCGACGGCTGCTCCCGTCGACGGTTCGTTCCGCGGAGGGCTGCTCGCGCCGGGGCCGGCCGGCGGGGGGCCGACGGTGAGCCGCGTTTCGTGAGCCGGCACGACTCCGCCTGCACTGGCGCGTCGGCGCGGCGCGGGGATCAGGGCGCTGCCTACCGTCTTCGGCACCCCTCGGCGTCGCCGGCGGCGCGGATCCGCTTCGCGCACCCCTCCGAGCGGGTGTTCGCCGCGTTGCTGGAGCTGCACGGCATTCGTTGGGAGTACGAGCCCGTGGAGTTCACGCTGCGCTGGGACGAGGAGGGGACCCCGTCGGGCGGCTTCCGGCCGGACTTCTGGCTGCCGGACCTCGGATGCTTCGTCGAGCTCACGACCGCCGACCAGCGGCTGGTCACGCGCAAGAACGCGAAGGTACGCCGGATGCGGGAGCTCTATCCCGAGGTGGAGGTGCTGGTGCTCTACCAGCGGGACTTCCTCGAGCTGCTGGCCCGGCACGGCTTGGACCCCTCGTGCGCCGGTGCCGCGTGACGGCGCGGGCAGCCGCGCGGGCGACCGTCGAGGGCGAGGCCGAGACGTAGGCTGCTCCCGATGAGCTCGACGAGTGGCGCGCTCCGCCGGACGCCCCTCTACGACGTGCACCGGTCGCTCGGGGCGAAGCTCGTCGAGTTCGGCGGGTGGGAGATGCCGCTCGCGTACCCCTCGGGGACCTTGGCCGAGCACCGCGCCTGCCGGAGGGCCGCCGTCGCCTTCGACGTGAGCCACCTCGGAACCGTCCGCGTGGACGGACCGGGCGCGTTCGAGGTGCTGCAGGGGACGCTCACGAACGACCTCATGAAGATCGCGCCCGGTCGCGCGCAGTACACCCACCTCCTCGAGGAGGACGCTTCCGTGGCCGACGACATCATCGTGTGGTGGGTCGCCGAGCAGGTCTTCGACGTGATGCCCAACGCGTCGAACACCTCACGGGTGGTCGCTGCGCTCGGAGGCACCGACACCACTGCGCAGCGTGCGGTCGTGGCCGTCCAGGGCCCAAAGGCGCGCGAGCGCCTCGCCGACGTCGTACCCGAGGCGGCGGCGGTCCCCAGGTTCTGCGTGGCGCATTTCGAGTGGAAGGGGGCTCCGTGCACCGCGGCGGGGACGGGGTACACGGGTGAGGACGGCGTCGAGTGCGCGGTCCCTGCGCACGTCGCCCCGGGGTTCTTCGCCGCGGTGCTCGACGCAGGGGTCGTCCCTGCCGGGCTCGGCGCACGCGACACCCTTCGGCTCGAAGCCGGCCTCCCGCTCCACGGGCACGAGCTCGGGCCCGGCATCACGCCGCTGCAAGCTGGCCTCGGCTGGGTCGTCGGCTGGGACAAGGGCGAGTTCAGGGGCCGTGCGGCGCTCGAGCGAGAGCGCGCCGCCGGGCCGCGCCGGACGCTCCGCGGCCTCGTCGCCGAGGGCCGCCAGCCGCTACGCGACGGGGCGGAGGTCACGTCACGTGGCGAGAGGGTCGGCACCGTGACGAGCGGCAACTTCTCGCCGATGCTCGAGCGCGGGATCGCGCTCGCCTTCGTCGACACGGTGGCGGGGATCCCCGACGGTGCGCACCTCGTCGCGGTGGTCCGTGGCCGGGAGGTGCCTGTCACCGTCGGGAGGACCCGCTTCTGGCCGCCTCTGGGAGGGGCGCGCTGATGCCCGACTACCTCCCGCACACCGACGCGGACGTCGCCACCATGCTGGCGTTCCTCGGGCTGTCCGACATCGACGAGCTGTTCTCTGCGGTGCCGCACGCGCTGCGCCTCGCCGGCGGCCTGGCGCTGGCGAGCGGGGAGCCCGAGCCCGACGTGCTCGCGCACATGGGCGCCCTCGCCGGAGCGAACCGGGCGGCGGACCTGGTGTGCTTCGCGGGCGCGGGGGCCTACGACCACGAGGTGCCGGCGGTCGTGCGCGCGCTCGCCGGGCGCTCGGAGTTCGTGACCGCGTACACGCCCTACCAGCCCGAGGTCGCCCAAGGGGTGCTCCAGGCGGTCTTCGAGTACCAGACGATGGTCTCGAGGCTTTCGGGGCTGCCGGTGGCCAACGCCTCGCTCTACGACGGCGCGAGCTCCCTGGTGGAGGCCGTGAACCTGGGGGCGGCTGCGAGCGGTCGGGGGACCGTCTGGGTGTCCTCAGGCGTCCATCCGCACTGGCGGGCGTGCCTGCGCACGTTCTCCCGGGGCTCGGGTCACCGGATCGTGGAGATCCCGCTCGTCGACGGGGTGAGCGCGTGGCCGCATGACCCCGCACTTCGGGGCGACCACGAACCGCCTGGCGTGGTCGTGGTCGCCTACCCGAACTACCTCGGCTGCCTCGAGGACCTCGCCGCCGTGCGTCGCATCGCCGACGCGCACGGCTCGACGATGGTCGTGGCGCAGGACCCCGTCGCCGCCGGGCTCCTGCGCTCGCCGGGCGACTGGGGCGCGGACGTCGTCGTCGGGGAGGGCCAGGCGTTCGGGATGCCGCTCTCCTTCGGCGGACCGTACCTCGGGCTGTTCTCCTGCACGATGGCCCAGGTGCGCCGCCTCCCTGGCCGTCTCGTCGGCGAGACCGTCGACGTCGCGGGCCGCCGGGCGTACGTCACGACGTTGAGAGCGCGCGAGCAGGACATCCGGCGAGAGAAAGCGACGTCCAACGTCTGCACGAACCAGACGCTCATGGCGGTGACGGCCGCCATCCAGCTGGGATGGCTCGGCACGCAGGGGTTGGCGGAGGTCGCCCTGCGCTGTGCGAGGGGCACCCGGTACCTGCGCGACGGCGCGCTCGGCATGAGCGGTGTCTCGCCGCTCACCGGGGACACGCCGGTCGTCCGGGAGCTCGCGCTGCGCACGGCCGTGCCGGCGCGCACGGTGATCGACCGCATGGCGGCTGAAGGGTTCCTCGCCGGCGTCGCGCTCGACGAGCTGACCGGCGAAGGTGGCGACGGTTCCGCAGACGCCAGCGCGGCGGAGCACGGTCTGCTCGTCGCCGTCACCGAACGCAGGACGCTCGCCGAGTTGAACGCGTACCTCGTCGCCCTCGAGAAGGCGGTGCGGCCGTGACGACCGAGGTCCCGCCGGACGGGACGGCAGGCGGCCACGACCTGCCTGGTGGCCGGGAGCCCGGGGGCCGGGCCCCCGGGGGCCGCGCGTGGAGCGCCCCGCTCATGGGCCGTGCCGAGGAGCCGACGCTCTTCGAGCTCTCAGAGCCGGGTCGGCACAGCTGGCAGCTCCGCACGACGGGCGTTCCGGAGTGGAGCGCCGAAGAGCTCCTCCCCGCCGCGCACCGCCGGCACGAGCCTGTGCCGCTCGCCGAGGTGTCCGAACGGGACCTCGTCGCACATTTCACGCGCCTTTCGCACCGGCAGTTCTCGGTCGACCTCGGCGCCTACCCGCTCGGGTCGTGCACGATGAAGTACAACCCGAAGGTCTGCGACACGGTGGCCTCGTTGCCGGGGCTGGCCGGGGTGCACCCCGCCGCCCCCGCACAGATGAGCCAGGGGTGGCTCGCACTGCTCGTCGAGCTCGAGGAGGCGCTGTGCGCGGTCACCGGCATGGCCGCCGCGACCTTCCAGCCTGCTGCCGGCGCGGCGGGCGAGCTGACGGGGCTGCTTCTCATGCGGGCGTACCACGAGGCGAGGGACGACAGGCGCCGGCGCGTGATCATCCCGGACTCGGCCCACGGCACGAACCCGGCCTCGGTCAGGATCGGTGGCTACGAGGTGACCACGGTGCCGTCGGACGACCGGGGTTGCGTCGACCTGGCCGCGCTGCGCTCGGTGCTCGACCGCGACGTCGCGGGGATCATGCTCACGAACCCGAACACGCTGGGGCTCTTCGAGGAGGGCATCGAGGAGATCGCAGCCGCCGTCCACGACGTGGGCGGTCTCCTCTACTACGACGGCGCGAACCTGAACGCGATCCTCGGCGTCGTGCGCCCTGGGGACATGGGGTTCGACATCGTCCACCTGAACCTGCACAAGACCTTCGCCACGCCGCACGGCGGCGGCGGCCCCGGCGCAGGGCCTGTCGCGGTCGGCGAGCACCTGGTGGACTTCCTCCCCGGACCTCGCCCGGTCCGGCTCCTCCACGAAGCACAGGAGAGCGCGGCGTCGAACGGCACGGGTGCCGCCGCGTACGGCTGGGCGATGCCGCCGCGCTCGATCGGGCGAGTCCACTCCTGGCACGGCAACGCGCTCGTGCTCGCCCGCGCGCTCACCTACATCCGCGTCCACGGCGGCGACGGGCTGCGCCGGGTCGCCGAGCGTGCGGTGTTGAACGCGAACTGGCTGCGCGCCCGGCTCTCGTCCGCCTACGACGTGCCGTTCGACCGGCCGTGCATGCACGAGGCGGTGCTCGCTGCCTCCACGCTGAAGCGCCGCTACGGCGTACGTGCGCTCGACGTGGCCAAGCGGCTGCTCGAAGAAGGGTTCCACGCGCCGACCGTCTACTTCCCTCTGGTGGTGGACGAGGCGCTCATGGTGGAGCCGACCGAGACCGAGAGCCTCCAGACGCTCGAAGCTCTCGCCGACGCGTTCGAGCGGATCGCCACCGACGCGGCTGAGCCGGCGGGCGCCGAGGCCGCGCACGCCGCACCCCGCACGACGCCGGTCGGTCGTCTCGACGAGGCGCGTGCAGCCCGGGTGCTCGTACCGACCTTCGACGCACGCGCGGACGTCGGGAAGCAAGGAGCGTCAGGGCCCTAGGGACTGCTCCACGTGCGGGTTGTGCGCCCTCGCCTGCCCTCCGACAGCGATTGCGTACGACCCGGGTGCTCAGGTGCTCGAGGTGCCGCTTGGCCGGCGCCCCGGCGCTGCGCAGGTTCGCTGCTGAGCAGTTGCGGTTGTGTGTGCGGCGCGTGATGGCCGCTTCGATCGGGCAGACCGAGCGGCGACCCGAAGTGGGTGCTGCGACATGCGACCGGAGGTGGGCGGACCGTGGTGCGCCCGGAAGGGAATGGAGGTTCGCGATGCTGGCGGAGATCTTCGGCTTGGACGGCGTGCTGGTGCTCGTCACCGTCCCGGGGGTGCTCTTCGCGGCACCGGCCATCCCGAAGCTGGCGCGGAACCTCGGGTCGGCGAGGAGCGAGCTCGCAAGGGCCTGAAGGAGTCCGCCGCGGCCACGGATGTGGCCAAGGATGTGGCCAAGGATGTGGCCAAGGATGTGGCCAAGGATGTGGCCAAGGATGTGGCCAAGGCTGCCGGCTGGAGCTCCACGCGCACGTCGACTGCAGGTTGGATGGTTCTCGACCTGGACCTCCGGCGTGACGGGAGGTGACCGGGCGCACCGGGCGCACCTGGAGCACCGGGCGCACCTGGAGCACCGGGCGCACCTGGAGCACCGGGCGCACCTGGAGCACCGGGCGCACCGGGCCATCTGGCGCACTAGGACGGTGAGCCCATGCGATAACGTGTGACCCGCCAGATGAGTCCCTGGTGGGCCGACGTGCCCGAACTGCTCGCACGGGATGCGGCATCCCGCGCGCGCTAATGGCCTCTACGCGATTGCGTGGAGGCACATGTGACCCCAGGGTTTGCCGTCGTCGCGCCGAAGGCCGTCCAGGCGCTTCAGGTGCTGACGATCGTCGTCGGCGCCCCGCTCGTGAGCGGGGTGATCTCGCATGTCGAAGCGCGCCTGCAGGGACGGCGTGGCCCTCGGATCCTCCAGCCCTACTACGACCTCGCGAAGCTCTTCCGCAAGGAGACGCTCGTCACCGACGAGTCGAGCTGGGTCTTCCTGGCGGCGCCGGTCGTCGCGTTCAGCTGCTACCTGATCGTGCCGCTGCTCATCCCGGTCCTCACGACGTACCCCCTGCCGCTCGGCTACATGGGCGACATCCTCGGCGGGGGCTTCGTGCTCGCGCTCGGCGGGTTCTCGGTCGCGCTCGCGGCTGCAGAGTCCGGGGCTCCGTACGCGCAGCTGGGCGCCAGCAGAGCGATGACGTTCGGCGCGCTGGTGGAACCGACGATCCTCTTCGTCGTCTTCGTGGTGGGCCTGATCACCAGCACCGATCTTCCCTACGCGCTCGCCGGAACCGTCCGCTCGTCGTCGGAGATCGTGCGGCCGGGCCATGTCCTCGCAGCCGTTGCATTCTTCCTCGTGGTGCTCGTGGACACCGGGCGGATCCCCGTGGAGACCCATACCGGGACCCTTGAGCTCGGCATGATCGACGAGGCGCGCACCCTCGAGCACTCTGGGCCCGCCCTCGCCCTCTTGCAGTGGGGATCGGCGATGAAGCAGCTGGTCCTCTACACGATCCTCATCAACGTGTTCGTCGCTCCCTTCGGCCTCTCCTCGAACGGCGCGCCAGGGTCGGTGGTCGGAGCGATCGGCGCGCTCCTCGGCAAGGCCGTGCTCCTCGGGCTCGTCTTCGCGGTGATCGACAACCTGTTCGCCAAGCTGCGGCTGTACAAGATCCCCGAGTTCCTGGCGGCGGCCTTCGGCATCGCGGTGCTCGCCGTCGTCGTCTTCTACGTGGGTCCTGCGTGATGCCCGTCCACGTCCCCTCCACCACCGCAGGCGTCGAGGACGTCGTCGCGGTGCTCGTCTTGCTCACCGAGTTCGCGATGCTGCGGGGTCCGCTCCTGCGCTCCCAGGTGCGCCTGTACGCGTTCCAGTCGCTCGCGGTGAGCGTGCTCGCCGTCGTCGTCGCCGCGACGAGGCACCTGGCGGACATCTACGCGCTCGCCGGGCTCTCCTTCGTCTTGAAGGTGGTGATCGTCCCCGCAGTCATGACGCGGCTGCTCCGAGACGTCGACGTCGACCTCGCCGGCAGCTCGAAGCTGGGCGTGGCCAGCTCCATGCTGGTGGCGCTGGCGGTGTCGGTCTTCGGCTTCTTCGCCGTCGGGTCTCTCCACGTCCACTCCTCGCTCCTGCCGTCGACGACGCTGGCGGTCGCGTCCGCGGTCGTGCTGGTCGCCTTCGTGCTGATCGTGCTGCGCTCCGACGTGGTCTCCCAGGCGATGGGGTTCTTCTCGCTCGAGAACGGCGTGTCGATCGCGGGCCTGGTGATCGCCGCGGGGCTGCCGCTCGTCGTCGAGACGACGTTCCTCTTCGACCTGCTCGTCGCGGTGGTGGCCTTCGGGATCATCATCCGCGTCCATCACGGCCGATCGAGGACCCTGTCCACCGACGAGCTCGACAGGCTGCGCGGGTAGGAGGAGAGATGGCTGCCTTGCTCGTCGTGCTGCTCGCCTTCCCGTTCGCCGTGGGCGTGGTTTCCTACCTGGTGCCGGTGCGGGTCTCCAAGGTCCTCGCGCCCGTGTCAGGGGCAGTCGCGTTCGCCCTCTCGATTGCCCTCGTGCCGGCGGTCCTCACCCACGGCCACATCACCGCAGGAAGCGAGCTGCGGGTCGACTCGCTGTCCGTGGTGTTCTTGATCGCCACCTCGTTCCTCTACCTCGCGACCGCGATCTTCTCGGCGGGGTACCTGCATCTCGACAGCGGCCCGGCAGGCGCCCGCTACGGCCGGCGCTTCTACGCCGGCCTGAACGTCTTCTGCTGGGCGATGCTCGCCGCGCCGCTCGTGAGCGGTCTCGCGCTGCTGTGGGTCGCGATCGAGGTCACGACGGTGGTCTCCGCGCTGCTCGTCGCGATCGACGACACCGAGACGGCGACCGAGGCTGCGTGGAAGTACGTGCTGATCGCCTCGATGGGGCTCGGCATCAGCCTGCTCGCGACGATCGTGCTCTACTACGCGGGGACCTCCGTCTTCGGGGCGGGCTACGACCTCTCGTACGCGAAGATGCTCGCAGCGGGGCACCACCTTCCCCCTGAGGTGCTGCGGCTCGCGTTCGTGCTCGCAGTGCTCGGCTACGGGACGAAGATGGGCCTCGTACCGGTGCACACGTGGCTTCCCGACGCGCACTCCGAAGCCCCGACCCCGGTGTCCGCGCTGCTCTCGGGGGCGCTGCTTGCGACCAGCTTCTACGCGATCCTCCGGTACTACCAGATCACGGCCGCGGCGATCGGCTCCGTCTTCCCTCGCAACGTCCTGCTGGTCTTCGGCCTCGCCTCCCTTCTTCTCGCGGCGCTCTACCTGCTGCGTCAGCGCGACATCAAGCGGATGCTCGCCTACTCGAGCATCGAGCACATGGGCGTCCTCGCCATCGGGGTGAGCTTCGGGGTGACGCTCGCGTTCATCGGCGTCCTCCTCCACGTCCTCGCGCACGCCGCCGCGAAAGGCACCGCCTTCTTCGGGGCGGGCTCGGTCGTGCGCAAGTTCGGGACGAAGGACATGGCGCTCGTGCGTGGAGGGGTGGGCGCGCTGCCATGGAGCGGCTCGATGCTCGTTGCCGCGGTGCTCGCCCTCTCCGCCATGCCGCCGTTCGGCCTGTTCAGGAGCGAGTTCCTCATCGTCTCAGGTGGGCTCTCCGATCCGCGCTACGCGGTCGCGGCGGTGCTCGTGGTCCTCGTGACGCTCGCCTTCGTGGGCCTCGGGTGGTCGACCACGCAGACCATGCTCACGACGGGGCCCGCGGACGCCGCGCTCGCCGCGGCGCCGCACGCGACCCCGCACACCCCGCACGCCCCGCACGCCCCGCACGCCCCGCACGCCGCTGTCGTGTCATCTCGCGTGCGAAAAGGCGAGGTGAGCCCGTGGATCGTCCTCGCGATGGCGCTCGGCATCGCGGCGTTGGTGCTTCTCGGTGTCCACCTGCCTGCCGACCTCAGCAGGCTGCTCGACCATGCGGCGCACGAGCTGAGGACACCGTGAACGACGCCATGAAGACGTTGTGGTCATCGGCGCACGCGCAGCCAGCAGACGCCGAGGATGCGGGGGATGTCGCGGTCTTCCCTTCCACGCGCCAGCGCGTCGCCGCCGGCGCGCGCTTCTGCGGGCTCTTCGAGGGCTTCCGAGGCGCGGGCTCCCCAGGCGAGGGATCCCCAGGCGAGGGCTTCCGAGGTGCCGCCGGCGCGGCGCTGCTCGCGGTGGTGTCGTCGGAGGGAACGCTGTTCGTCGAAGAGGCGCGTCTCGACGCGGGGCGGAGGCCCAGGTACGAGTCGCTCACCCCGGCGACCCCGGCCGCAGGCTGGTACGAGCGGCGCCTGCGCGACCTGTTCGGCATCGAGCCGCTCGGCCACCCGCGGCTCGACCCGCTCTCCTTCCCCGTGCCCGCAGGCAGCGCCGCGCCGCGGGGGATCGGAGGCGACCCGATGGTCCCGATGACCCCCGACCCGAGCCCCCTGCCGGCGCACGTCCACGGCGAGGGCGTGTTCACCCTTCCCTACGGCCCGGTCCGCTCGGGCGTGTTCGAGGCCGTCGAGTACCTGGTGGAGACGTCGGGCGAGGACATCTCGCACCTCCGGACGCGCATCTTCTACAAGCACCGGGGGATCGAGGCGCGCTTCTGCGGCCTGGGCGTCGCGGACGGCGTGCTGCTCGCCGAGCGCGTCGAGGGCGTGGCGTCCGTCGCGCACGCCGTCGCCTTCAGCCAGGCGATCGAGCAGATCGGCGACGTCGCGGTCCCGCTCGAGGCGCAGCTCGTCCGCGTCGTGCACGCCGAGCTCGAGCGTGTCGCGAACCACCTGGACACCATGGTCCGCCACACCGAGGCGGCGGGACAGGCGGTGGCCTACGCCGTGCTCTCGCACCACAAGGAGCGGGTCCAGCGGCTCCGGGCACGGCTTTCCGGCAGCCGCTTCGGAAGGGGGGTGGTCGTGCCGGGCGGTGTCATCAGGCCGCTGCGGCTCCGCCCGTCAGAGGTGCTGGCGACCCTGACCTCGCTCGAGCGGGAGATCGACGAGGACGTCCGCCGGCTGATGGACACCCCGTCCTTCGTGGACAGGCTGCGGGGGACCGGAGTGCTCGCGCATAGCGACGCGCGCCGGTTCGCGGTCGTCGGCCCGGTCGGGAGGGCCTCGGGGCAGTCGGAGGACGTCCGCACCAGCCGTCCCTACGGCGCCTACCAGCGTCTCGGGCAGCGGATCTTCGAACCCCACGAAGAGGGCGACGCCTTGGCGCGCCAACGCGTCCGCATCGCCGAGATCGCCGGCGCGTTCCACCTGGTGCGCCAGGCGGTCGACCTGCTCGACGAGCTCGGGGAGCCGCAGCGCTGGCGTGCCGGTGTCCCTGCGGTGACCGGCCGGTCGATCGGGTGGGCGGAGGCGCCGCAAGGCGAGCTGCTCTACGTCGTCGAGGCGGCCGAGGGGCGCCTCGTGCAGGTGAGCCAGCGCTCCGCGTCGTTCCACAACCTCGCCGCGTACCCGGCGGCCTTCCCGAAGGACATCTTCACCGACGTGGCCTTCATCGAGGCCAGCTTCGGGCTCTCGATCGCAGGGGCGGCCGGCTGATGCCCTGGATCCCCCGCGGCCTGCGTCACGGCATCGTGACGAGCGGCTACCCGAAGCGTCCCGACGGGTACGGTCCCGGCTTCTTCGGGCACGTCGAGGTCGCGCCCGCCCGCGGCGACGGTCCCGAGGCGCTCGCCCGCGGCGACGGTCCCGAAGCGCTCGCCGCGGCGGTGGACGAGTGCCCCACCGGCGCGATCACGTTCGACGGCGACGTGGTGCGGCTGGACCGCGGGCGGTGCATCCTGTGCGGCCGCTGCGTGGCGCTCGCCCCGTCGACGTTCCGTGCCGACCCGGGCTTCGAGACGGCTGGCCACGGCCGGCGCGCGCTCGTGGTGCCGGCGGCCGAGGACGACGACGCGGCGCTGGCGGAGACCCGGGCGCGGCTCGCCCGGCGGGTCCGCGGGCTGCGCCGCTCCGTCCACGTCCGTCATGTCGACGCCGGATCGGACGGCGCAGAGGAGTGGGAGGTGGCGGCGCTGACCAATCCCGTCTACGACGTCCAGCGCCTCGGGGTCTTCTTCACCGCGAGCCCCAAGCACGCGGACGTGCTGCTCGTCACCGGCATCGGCACGGCGGGCATGGAGTCCCCGCTCCGCCAGACCTACGACCTGATGCCCGAGCCCAAGGTGGTGGTCGCCGCCGGGGTCGACGCCGCGAGCGGCGGCATGGTGCATGCGGGCTACGCCGCGCGCGGCGGGGTTGCCGGGTTCATCCCCGTGGACGTGTACGTCCCGGGCTCCCCGCCGAGTCCCTTCGGCATCCTCCACGGCATCTTGGAGGCTGTGGGGATCCTCGGCTCGCGCCGGCACATCGGCGCGGAGGGCCCGAAGGATGAGGCGGGCGCCCGATGACCGCCGCGCTCATCGTGGCCGCGCTCGCCTGTCTGCTCGCCGGCGCTGCGGTCGACCTGGGTCTCGGGACGCGCTGGGCCATGGTGCGCGCGCTGCCATACCTGCTCGGCGCTGTAGGCAGCGCCTGTCTGCTCGCGGTCGGGATCCACGCGACGCTCTCTCGCACGCCGACCACCATCGGCATCGCGCCGCTCTTCGACGTGGCGCGCGGCGCGTTGCGAGTGGACCCGCTCGCCGGGCTCTTCCTGACGCTCATGTTCGGGATCGGCCTGGCGGTGTCCTTGTGCTTCGCCTCGTGGGCGTGGTCGGACGCCGGAAGGGCGCACCGCCGAGCGGTCGCGACCGGCTACCTCACGCTCCTCGCCTCGGTGGCGGTGGTGGTGTGCGCGGCCGACGCGTTCGTCTTCCTCTTCGCCTGGGAGGCGCTGACGGTCTCCTTCTACCTGCTGACGTCGGCGCAGCGGGGGAGCGAGCGCCAGGCGCGCGCCCCGTGGATCACGGCGGGCATCGGGAAGCTGAGCGGAGCGAGCCTGCTGTTCGGCTTCCTGCTCCTGGCGGGCCGCACCCACAGCTTGGCGATCGCGAGCTGGTCGCACGTCGGCCCCGGCGGGCTGCACGACGTCGCGTGGGTGCTCCTCCTGGTCGGCTTCGCCGCCAAGCTCGGCGTGGTGCCGTTGCAGGTCTGGATCCCGGTCGGCTACCCGGCCGCGCCGGGGCCGTCCCGTGCCGCGATGGCGGGGATCGCCGCCAACGTCGGCGTCTACGGCCTCTGGCGCTTCCTCGGCGTCCTCGGACGACCACCGGTGTGGCTGGTGATCGTCGTCTTGCTTGCCGGAGGGGTCACCGCGTTCCTCGGCATCCTCTTCGCGGGCGTGCAGTCGCGCCTCAGCCGCGTGGTGGCGTACTCGAGCGTCGAGCAGGCCGGGATCATCCTCGTCGCCTACGGCGTGGCGCTCACCGGGGTCACCGTCGGCTCGACGACTCTGGAGGTGGTCGGCCTCCTCGCCGCTTCGCTCCAGGTGGTGGCCCACGCCGTCGCGAAGTCCACGGTGTTCTGCTCGCTCGCGTTCGCCGAAGCCGAAGCGGGGACCGACGACCTCGACGCGCTGCGCGGCGCGGGTCGCCGCCTGCCGTGGAGCGGCGCGGCGTTCGGGGCTGGCGCCCTGGCGCTCGCGGGGCTCCCGCCGACGATCGGCTTCGTCTCGGAGTGGTTCGTGCTCGAGGCGCTCATGCAGCAGTTCCGTCTGGGGGGGCTCGCGTTGCGTCTCGGCCTCGCAGGGGCCGGGGCGCTCGTCGCGCTGACCACCGGGCTCGCCGCCCTCGCGTTCGTCCGCGTCCTCGGCCTCACGTTCCTGGGCCGCCGGATTGACTCGACTGCCTCGGTGTCGGTGTCGGTGTCGCCGTCGTCGGTGTCGCCGTCGTCGGTGTCGCCGGTGTCCGCGTCGGCTGCGCCGGCGTCGAGTGCGGCGACGCGAGCCGGGGACGCCGGCGTGCTCGGACGGGTCGGTCTCGTCGCGCTGACGCTCGGGTGCCTAGGGATCGCTGCGGCGAGCCCCTGGGAGGTCCGGTTCCTCGGGCACGGGCTCGCGCCGCTCGTGCCGCGAGCCGGCGTGCTGGGGGCGCTCAAGTCCCCATGGGTGCTCCAGCCCGTCTACCAGGGGTTCTCCATCCTCTCGCCGTCGTGGCTGTGGGTCGTCCTGCCGTTCGCGTGCGTGGGCGCCTTCGCGATGGCGATGCTCTTGTCGAGGGGGCGCTACGTGCGGGTCCGCCGGGTGCCGGCGTGGCGCTCCGCCACCGCGGGGGTGGCCGGCCGGTCGTCGTACACGGCGTTCGGTTTCGCGAACCCGCTGCGCCACGTGCTTGCCAACGTGCTCGCGACGGAGCGGATCCGTCGTGTCCGACCGGTGGTCGCAGGGATGTCCGTCGCGGGCGAGGCGGAGAGCCGTCTGCAAGAGGGAACGAGCGTCCACGTCGAGTCGGAGACGAGAGTCGTCGAGCCGGTCGAGGCGTACCTCTACCGGCCGGCGTGGAGGCTGGCCGTCGCGGTGGCCGACGCAGCACGCCGGCTGCAGTCGGGGTCGCTCAACGCCTACGTTGCCTACATGCTGGTCGCGCTCCTCATCGCGCTCGCGGTCACGGCGGCACTGCGATGAGCGCGGCCGGAGGAGGGCCGCCGCGCGCTCGTGCCTTCCGGCGCATCCTCGTGGGCTACGACGGGTCGAGGGAGGCGCAGGATGCGCTGCGAACCGCGGTCGCGCTGGCTGAGGAGGTCGACGGCGACGTGCGCGTGCTTCTCGTGGTCCGCCCGCCCGCGCACGTCGAGACGCCCGAGGAGCTCGCGAGTGCCGCGTCGGCCGAACGCGACAACCTGTCGCAGGGCCTCGAAGCCCTTCTCCGCCCGGGACTCGGGCGAGTGCCCGAGACGCGCGTAGTCTTCGCCGACGACCCCGCCCGCGCGATCGCGGAGCACGCGGAGGTCCACGGCTTCGACCTCGTCGTCGTGGGGTGCCACGGGCGGGAGCGGGCGACCCACCGCGGCATCGGCCAGGCGCTCGAGTCGCTGTTGCGGCACCATCCCTGCCCGGTGCTGGTGGTCTGAGCGCTCTCGTCGGGGCTCGTCGGGGGTCCCCGGGGCTCGTCGGGGCTCCGCGGGGCTCGTCGGGGGTCCTCAGCTGCGGGGACCCCGGCCCTGGGGTGCGCCCAGCTCGGTGCTCGAGAGCTGCTCGGCCTGGCGTGCGAGGCACATGGTTCGGGCGCGCTCGGCTTCTCTCGCCGCCTGCTCGGACTCGGTCGACTCGAGTGCGTGCTGCGCACTCGACGCCGCCGCGATGATGGAGGCCTCGGTCTCCTCGAGCTCTGCGGTCATCGCGGCGACGAACCGCCGTGACACCGTGTCGAGACGCTGCACGACGTCGAATCGGGCGCGTCCCGCGTGCTTGTCGAGCTCCGAGACGAGCCGTCGGTGCGCCCGGTCGAGCATCGCACGGCGGGACCGCTCCGTCGGAAGGACCGTCCGAACGGCGCGTGCGAGCGAGGAGCCGGGGCTCTCCACCTGCAAGAACAGGTACGAGAAGCGCTCGCGTTGCTCGGCGACCGTCGGGAGGACCGCTTCGGGGAGGTGCACTTCGAAGAGGGCGCTCGCCGCCGTGCGCAGCGACTGGACCTGCTGGCGCAGCTTGCCCGCGAACGCTTCCGCGGACCGCGCCCAGCCCTCGTCCGCCGTCTCCTCGACCGCATGGCGCAACGGGTCGAAGGCGTCGGTGACCGCGCGGTCCACAGCGTCGTCGAGCGCGCGGTCGAGGGCGCGGCCGCGAAGACCTGCCACGGACTCCTCGACGCTGGGCCAGGCACGTCGAGCCACCTCGGCCGCGCCTGCGGCGAGCGCGGCGCCCACCGCCTCTGCGATCTGTGCGACGTCGTGGTCGAGCACGAGCCGGCTGGCTGCGAGCTCGCGCCGCACGTCGTCCGCAGCCGCGCGGAACCGCTCGAGCCGCTCTTTCAGCGCGGCGAGGTCGAAGGTGGCTGCCGCCCGCTCGATGGCGACGGTCTCCGAGAGGGCCGCGGCCAGCCGGCCGAGCTCCGCGGCGCCTGCCCGCTCTCGCTCGGCGGCGAGGTCGTCGCGCAGGAACGCCTCCAGGTCGCCCCTGAACGCGTCGAAGCCCGGGTCGCCTGGCGCGCCCGTCCCGCCCGCCTCGCCTGGCGCGCCCGTCCCGCCCGCCTCGCCTGGCGCGCCCGTCCCGCCCGCCTCGCCTGGCGCGCCCGTCCCGCCCGCCTCGCCTGGCGCGCCCGGAGCGTCGGTCCCGCCCGCCGGGAACAGCGCGTCGAGGGCTCGGCGCGCCGAGAGGAAGTAGACCTCAGCGTGCTCGCCGAGCAGCCGTGCGAGGTGGCCGCTCAAGTAGCTGCGAACCTCTGCGAGCTCGTGCGCGACGAGGTGGTCGCACTTGTTGACCGCGACGAACACCCGTCCGCCGCGGTCGGCGAGATCGGCGAGAAGGCTCTCTTCCTGCTCGGAGAGTGGGGCGTCGACGGACAGGACCACGACCGCTCCGTCGCTGTCGGAGAGCGCCTCTTTAGCTGCAAGGGTGTGCTGCTCGCTCACCGACGCGACGCCGGGGGTGTCGACGAGCACCACGCCCTGGGCCCCGAGGGGCGTGTCGACGTGCACCTCGACGCGCCTGACGCCCAGCCGGTTGGCGGGGTTGTCCCGCTCGCTCACGTAGCGCGCGAGCTCGCTCAGAGGAAGCTCGCGGCTCGTGGCGTCGTCGAAGACCACGCGCAGTCCCGGGTGCGGGTGCGCGAAGTGGACCTCGGTTGCGACGGAGGTGACGGGGACGACGCCCGTGGGGAGGACCGGCGCGCCGATCAGGGCGTTCACGAGCGTGGACTTGCCGCGTTTGAACTCGCCGAGCACCGCGATGTGGTAGCGCTGGGCCTCGGAGCGCTCCGCGAGCCGCAGTGCTCGCTCGGCGAACGCGGCTGGCTGGTCCCCGAGCGCAGCCATCTCACGGGCGAGCGACGCGACCGTCGTGCTCGGTCGTGGGCTGGCTGGCATAGGTTCCTCCCGCCGGTGCTGCACCTCGACAGGAGCTATCAGCCGTGATGGCGGTCGGTGGCGAGCTCCATCGCCGACGTCAGTCTACGTCTTCGGCACCGCGCACCGGCGATGCAGGCAGGCTCCACAGGCCCGGCCCCGTGCGACGCGCGACTCGGTAGGATCATGCAAGGAACGGCGATGGAGCTCGCTGCACCGCCCTCGGGCCGCACCGGCCTCGGGCTGATGGCTCCTACTGACCGCTGGCGGCCTTCGGCCGCGATGCCGGCGAGAAGGGGAGTGGTGCATGGGACCAGAGCGTGGGGAGAGCTTGGCAGCGTTCGACCTTCTCGCCCCGGCGCCCGTCCAGCACGGCGATGCCCAGCACGGCGATGCCCAGCACGGCGATGCCCAGCACGGCGACGTCGACCGGCGTGATCACGCGCGCGATCTCCACCTCGACCAGATCGTCTCGGCCATCACGCGCGACGACGACACGCTCGAGACGTGGTACTTCACGCGTACGCGTGACGTCGCGACGGTGCAGCACCGCCACGAGGTGTTCGGGGACCTCGAGGACTCCGGCGTGTGGGCTGCGGTCGGGGAGCTCTGCGCGTCGCTGCGGGAGGTCGTCTCCCATCTTGCCCAGGCGCGCGCCATGCGAGTGGCGCAGCAGCGCCAGGCCTGGACGCTCGACGCCGCGGCGATCTACTGCGCCGCCGTCCGGAAGCTGACAAAGGAGCTCGGCGGGGCGCCGCTCGCCTCGCGAGGGCTGCAGGACTTCCGACGGTACCTCGAGGCCTACGCGGGCTCCGAGGCATTCGAGCGGCTCGAGGCCGAGACCACCGAGTGCAAGGACGCGCTGGCTGGGGTCTCGTACTGCGTGCAGATCGACGGCGGGCGGGTGACCGTCCGGCGAACTGCCGGAGAGGCGGACTACAGCGAGGAGATCCAGTCGGTGTTCGAGCGGTTCCGCCAAGGTGCCGTGCGCAGGTACCTCATCGACTACAGGATGTGGCCCGGCATGACGAGGGTGGGCGAGCAGATCCTGGCGCTCGTGGTGAGGCTGTTCCCCGACGAGTTCTCGCTCCTCGCGGTGCACTTCGAGCGGCACGGAGGCTTCCTCGACCCCGGCGTCCATCGCTTCTACCGCGAGCTGCAGTTCTACGTGTCCTACCGCGAGCACATCGACCCGATGCGAGCGGCGGGGCTCACCTTCTGCTACCCCGAGGTGGACGCGCAGTCCAAGGAGGAGCTCGCAGAGGACACCTTCGACCTCTCGCTCGCCTCGATGCTCCTCGCCGAGGGGGGAACGGTCGTCACGAACGACCTCCGGCTCGATCCGGGCGAGCGGATCTTCGTCGTCTCCGGGCCGAACCAGGGTGGCAAGACCACCTTCGCCCGGACCTTCGGGCAGCTCCACCATCTCGCTGCCATCGGGGTGCCGGTGCCCGGTCGGCGTGCGAGGCTCTACCTGTGCGACCGGATCTTCACCCACTTCGAGCGTGAGGAGGAGCTCTCCACCCTGACGGGGAAGCTCGAGACGGACCTGGTCGAGATGCAGCGGACCCTGCGCAGCGCGACCCCCAGAAGCGTCGTGATCATGAACGAGGTGTTCTCCTCCACGTCGCTCGAAGACGCCCGGTTCCTCGGCACCGAGGCCATGCGGTGCCTCGTCGACCTCGACTGTCTCGCCGTCTACGTGACCTTCATCGACGAGCTGGCGTCGTTCGCTCCCTCGGTGGTGTCCATGATCTCGACGATCGTGCCCGAGGACCCGGCGACCCGCACCTTCAAGGTGGTGCGCGCACCGGCGAACGGGCTCGCCTACGCGCTCTCGCTCGCGCAGAAGCACCGGCTCACCTACCCCCAGCTCCTCGAGCGCATCTCGTGAAGGCGCACCTCCTTTACCCGGATCGGGACTTCGACGTCGCGGCCGAGCCGGTCTCCCAGCACGACGATCTCGAGCGCGATCTCGAGCTCGGCGTCGTCCTTCGGGCGATGGCCGGAGGCGACCGGTACCTCTTCGACGTGTCGAGGAAGGTGATCCTCGAGGGCCTCGACGACGCTGCGGTGGTGCGCTATCGCCAGGCCGTGTTAGCAGACTGCATCGCCAATGAAGAGACGGTTCGCGAGCTCTACGCGCTCGTGATCGCGGCGCTCGAGGACAAGCGCGGCATCTGGGGCATTCGCTCGACCACCTCGACGTCGGTCCTCCTGCACGGCGCGGTCGCGCAGCTCGAAGCGTTCGCCGCTCGGCTGGCGCAGCTGCGAGCGCTCGCCGACGCGCACGCAGAAGATGTTCGCTCCGAAGGGTTCAAGAGCCTCTTCGACTCGGTGCGCCGTGACCTCGACGACGAGTACCTCGACGTCCTGCGCACGCACCTGCGCCAGCTCCAGTTCCGAGGCGGGGTGCTCCTCAGCGCACGTCTCGGCCGCGACGCGACGGGCGTCGACTACGTCTTGCGTTCCCCTTCGACCACGCGGACGCGCTGGCGCGAACGCGTGGGCCTCGCGCCGCGGACCTCCTACTCGTTCACTATCCCGCCGCGCGACGAGGCGGCGGGCAACGAGCTGGCCGACCTCACGAACCGGGGGCTGAACCACGTGGCGAACGCGGCGGCCCAGTCGGCGGACCACGTGGAGAGCTACTTCACGATGCTCCGCCTGGAGCTCGCGTTCTACGTGTCGTGCCTGAACCTCCGGGCCGCGCTCGTAGAGCGGGGAGCGCCGTTGACCTTCCCCGAGCTCCGGGAGCGCGCGCCGGCGCACGACCCGACGCGCGAACCGACGCGCGAACCGGCACACGAGCCGGCGCGCGAGCCAGTGCACTTCTCGTGCTCGGACCTGCGCGACGTGTCGCTCAGCCTCCAGACCTCCGAGCCGGTGGTGGGCAACGACGTCGAGGCGGACGGGCGGCCGCTGGTCGTCGTCACCGGGGCGAACTCGGGAGGCAAGACCACCTTCCTGCGCAGTGTGGGGCTCGCGCAGCTGATGGCGCAGTGCGGCATGTTCGTGACCGCCTCCTCGTTTCGGTCGAGCCTTCGAAGCGGCGTCTTCACCCACTTCGGCAGGGAGGAGGACGCCTCGATGCGCAGCGGGCGCCTGGACGACGAACTTCGCCGGATGGACGCCATCGTGGACGCCGCGCGCCGCGGTGCCCTCGTCCTCTTCAACGAGTCGTTCTCGGGGACCAACGAGCGGGAGGGCTCGGAGATCGGCCGCCAGGTGGTCCAGGCCCTCTTGGAGCGTGACATGACCGTGTTCTTCGTGACGCACCTCTTCGATCTCGCAGACGGGTTCCGCAGGTCGAGGCCGGAGACCACCCGGTTCTTGCGCGCCGAGCGGGCCGCCGACGGCGCTCCGACCTACGCGCTGGTGCCTGCAGACCCCCTGCCGACCAGCTTCGCGGTCGATGTCTACCGCAGGATCGGGAGCTTCGACTCCGCGGCTGCCCGACCCTGACCGCGGCTTGCCCGACCCTGACCGCGGCTTGCCCCACCCTGACCGCGGCTTGCCTGCGTCTGACCGCCGCGAGCCCGGAGCCGCCCGTACACTTCAGGCGTGAGCGACGACACCGCCGCCGGGGGCGCGCGCGCGTCGGGGATGGGCTCGCCAGCCGCGGGCGCGTCGGGGATGGGCGCGTCGGGGACGGGCCCGGTGCCCGCACACGTCGCGGTGATCATGGACGGCAACGGGCGGTGGGCGGAGTCGAAGGGCCTCCCGCGCACCGAGGGCCACCGGCAGGGCGAGGTGACCCTCGCCGAGGTGGTGCGAGCGGCCGACGACCTCGGCATCCGGTGGTTCACCGCGTACGGCTTCTCCACTGAGAACTGGTCGCGCCCGAAGCTGGAGGTGGACTTCATCTTGAGCCTCCACAAGAACATCTTCGACAGGCGCCTCGAGATGCATCGCAACAACGTGCGCATCCGGTGCATCGGCCGTCCGGTCGCCGGCACGTCGAGGCTGCCCCGTCAGATCCTGAGAGAGATGGAGGAGTCGGTCGAGCTGACCAAGGCGAACACCGGGCTGAACTTCACCCTCGCCTTCGACTACGGCTCGCGTGAGGAGCTCGTCTACGCGGCCCGCAACCTCCTCGAGGCGCACCTGCGCGAAGGGACCGTGATCGACGAGCGCTCCGTCGCGCAGTTCCTCTACGAGCCGGCGATGCCGCCGGTGGACCTCCTCGTGCGCACGTCGGGTGAGCAGCGCCTGTCGAACTTCCTCCTGTGGCAGTCGGTCGGCGCACCGTTCTACGTGACGTCGACCTACTGGCCCGATTTCGGTCGCGCCGAGCTCGAGGCGGCGGTGGACTGGTGGCGCGCCGTGCCGCAGGGTGATGGTGCACGCGGCCCAGCCTCGAGCGCGATTGCGTGAAGGACGAAGGGTGCGTAACCTCGCGTTTCACCGCAGGTGCGATGCTGGGGGAGCGTCGGCGCAGGTGGGCGCCTGCACGTGGGTAGTCGGCAAGAGGGTGGTCCGACATTGGGGACGAGCGGAGGGTTGACAGGATGTGGCGGTCCTGCGCCCGAGATCGGTGTCGCGCTGCGGGACCGGGCAGAGGAGATCTGCGACCGCCTCGTGTCGTGGTGGCGCCGGCAGAGCGAGTCGACCGGCCAGCAGCGGACACTGACACTGGAGACCGACATCCGCCATGCGAGCCGGGCAGGGATCTTCGCAGTGGCGGACTACCTCGTCACCGGCCAGGAGATCCCGAGGGACCGGTCCGAGGCGTGGGTGTGGGTGGGCGAGGCGCCGCTTGCCGGGCGTACCACGCTGTCGGGGCTCACGAAGCTCTACACCCACTGGCGCGCCGCGTGCGAGGACGTGCTGCGCGAGGAGGTACGGCGGCGCGGGGCCGGCGAGGATGCGCTCGAGCAGTGCCTGCGGGTCCTCCAGGTCGGCTTCGACGTGAGCCTCGTGCAGATGACCCAGCGCTTCGAGAGGACCCGCAGCGGCCTCGAGGAGGAGGTGGCCGAGCAGCGCGCCAGGCTCGAGCACCAGGCGCTCCACGACCCGCTGACCGGTCTCGCCAACCGGGTCCTGCTGTTCGACCGCATCCAGCATGCAGCAGAGAGCGCCGCGCGGCGGCGCACGGGTGCCGTGGTGCTCTTCATGGACCTCGACTTCTTCAAGGCGGTCAACGACGCCTCAGGGCATTCGGCGGGCGACCGGCTGCTGCTCGACGTCGGCCGGCGGCTCCAGAGCGCGGTCCGGCCCGAGGACACGATCGCCCGGCTGGGGGGCGACGAGTTCGTCGTCCTGTGCGAGGACGTTTCCGACCCGACGGCAGAGGGGCTCATGGTCGCCCGGCGCATCATCGAGCTGTTCGAAGAGCCGTTCACAGTCTCGGGTCACCCGGTCGTCGTCAGGGCCAGCATCGGCGTCGCGCCTGCCGGGGTACGTGACAGCGCCGATGCGCTCCTCGCGCGTGCGGACCACGCGATGTACCGCGCGAAGCAGCTCGGGCGCGGCCGCGTCGAGCTCTACGACCCCGCGATCGACGACCTCGAGACTCGGCATGGGAAGGTGGCGGCAGCGCTCAGTCGTGCCCTGGAAGACCAGCTCCTGCGGCTCGTCTACCAGCCGCTGTGCGACGTGGTCACCCGCCGGCTGCTCGCCCGAGAGGCGCTGGTGCGCTGGCACGACCCCGTGCTCGGGGACGTCGCGCCCTCCGAGATGATCCCCCTCGCCGAGTCGACGCGGCTCATCACAGGCATCGGGCGGTGGGTGCTGTCCGCCGCGTGCAGGGACTGCGCGGCCTGGCGCAGGGGCGGCGAGCCAGATGTGGGCGTCACGGTGAACGTCTCAGGGCTCCAGCTGGCGAGCGCGGCGTTCCCAGGGGAGGTCGAGGCGGCGCTCGGGGAGAACGGCCTGCCGCCGGACGCGCTCACCGTCGAGCTCACCGAGGCGCTGCTCGTGACAGATCGTGCCGACGCGCTGGAGCGCCTCCGGGCGCTCGGGGTGCGCATCGCCGTCGACGACTTCGGCACCGGGTACTCGTCGCTCTCCTGGCTTGCCAGGCTGCCCGTGGACGTGGTGAAGGTGGACCGCAGCTTCGTCGCTCAGCTCGGCACCGCCGACCGCTACGCGGCGATCGTCGACGCCATGATCCACCTCGCGCACGCGCTCGGCCTCGACGTCGTCGCAGAGGGAGTGGAGACGGACGCGCAGCTGGAGCATCTCGCCCGGCTCGGCTGCGACGCGGCGCAGGGGTTCTTGCTGGGCCACGCGGCGCCGGTGGTGGGCGCGACGTAGGGCGCGGCCCGCGCCAGGACGAAGGTCACCTGGGCGCCAGGACCGGCGCGCACCGCGACGATGGGCGCCTCGAGGTCAGGGCGGGGTCGCACCGGCGAGCTTCCAGACCCATGCCCGAAGGGTTCGGCGCGGCGGCCTCCCGATCGCGCGGGTGAGCAGGCGGAGCGCGAGCTGAGGGTCGCGCCCTTTTTCGACGACCACGACGACGTCCACGCGCCAGCGTGCGAGCGCGGCCCGCAACGCGTCGACCTCAGGGGCTCGGGCCGCGGGCAGGCGCCCGTCGGCTCGGGCGGTGAGCGGGGCGAGGAGGTCGTAGGGGGAGGACAAAGGACGGTCCGAGAGCGGCCGTCCGCCGTGGCCCGGCTCCTTCACGTAGCCGCCTGCGAGGCGGAACTGCATCCCGTCGACGGCCTGCCACACCATCGGGGCCGAGCTGCCGTCGAGGGGGAAGGGAAACGGGTAGGACAAGACGATCGTCTGCGGCGGGAGCCGAGGGGCTGCCACGCGGAACCATTCGGGCGCGGCGACAGCCCGGGTCTCGAACGGCACCTGGTAGGTCCGCCACGTCGATCCCACCGCTGCGGCGGACAGGATGATGACCGCCGCGACGGTGCACCAGGATCCGGCGCGGCGGCCCACGAACGGCGCGCGCCGCACGGAGTCGATGCCGACGCAGATCACGAGGGCGAGGCACAAGTCGATGACCGCGCTGAAGCGCTGCGGGATCACGTCGTCGAGAAGGGGCCACGTGCCGAGGATCCGCCATGGGGCCCAGAGGTTCAGTGCGTGCCCAGGCGTCCACCAGACGAGGGCCCCGAGCGAGCACACGGCAGCGAGCACCGCCCCGAGCGCGAGCACCCATGCGCTCCGCCTGCGCCGCGCAGCGACGAGCGACGCGCCTCCGAGCGCGAGCAGCACGGGCCCGAGGTACGAGGACGGCGGTCCCGCTTGGCCTTCGTAGCCTCCGAACCGAAGGAGTGTGCCCGCAGCCGCCCTGTAGCGGCCGGCATCCCACAGCGCCGACACGGGATTGCCCTCGGCAGGGGCCCCGGGCCACAGCGGGCCGTGCAGGTGCTGAGGGCCCCACACGAAGAGCCACATCGGGAAGGCGAGGAGGCCGAGCGCGACCAGCCCGGCCGCCGCCAGCGCCCGGGCGAGCTCCGAGACGGAGCCGAGCGAGCGGCGGCCAACCACCGCGGCCACGAGCGCGCAGGGCGCGCCCACGACCACCGCGATCGCGAGCACCTCGCTCGAGATGAGGAACTGGAGGCCGAGAAGCGCCCCGAGGGCGACGCCCCAGCGCACGCGGCGCTCCGGGGCACCGAAGAGCACGTGACGCGTGGCGACCAGCAGCAGGGGAGGGACGACGAGGAGGGCCAGGCCGGCGTGGCCCATTGCGAGGTTGGTGACCACGAAGGGCGAGTAGGCGAACACGAGCCCCGCAAGCAACGCAGCCGGCTGCCAGCTGACCAGGCTGCGGGCAGCGACCCAGCACGACCATCCGCTGAGCGCCGGGCAGAGCGTGAGGGCGACGTTGGTGGCGGCGATCGGCCCGGCGGTGAGCGTGAGCGGCGCGACGAGGACGCCGATCGGAACCGCGCTGGCGTTGGCGAGCAGGTTCACTCCGTAGGGTGCTTGCACTGCTCCTGAATAGAATGGATCCAGACCGTGCGCGAGCGCGTAGGCAGGCCACGCGACGAACCACACGGTCTGTCCTGCGTCGCCGCACGTGCACGTGAGCGTCGAGGAGAGGTGGCCGTCCCACGCGTGCCACCACAGGGCGACCCCAGGGAGCGCGAACGCCGCGACGACGAGCACGTGGACGCCGATCGCACGCAGCGCGTCGGTCACACGGCCGGCGCCCGTCGAAGCCCGTAGCAAGGCGCCCGGCTGGACGCCTGTCGAAGCCCGTAGCAAGGTGCCCGGCGACCCGTGCGGCGACCCATTCGGCGACCCATGCGAAGAGGACACCGCAAGAGCGTCTCCGACCGCATGCGTGCGCATGTCCCATCTTGCGCCGCGAGGTGCTCTCGGGGCGAGAGACGCGGCGTCGTGTGCCGGCTCCGGCGGCCTCGTCGTGTGCCGGCTCCGGCGGCGTCGGGGAGCCCGGCCGGATGGCCGCGTCTGGACCCTCTAGGGCCCAGGCGACGGGCCGTCACATTCTGACATAATGGCCCTTATCGGCGGTTTCGAGAGATCGCTCCGAGCTCCTCCGGGGCCTGCTCCTCCGGGGCCTGCTCCTCCGGGGCCTGCTCCGCCGGGGCCTGCTCCTCCGGGGCCTGCTCCGGCGGGCTTCGGCGGGCGGGCCTCTGCCGCCGGGCCTCCCCGGGCGGGCCTCTGCCGCCGGGCCTCCCCGGGCGGGCCTCTGCCGTCGGGCCTCCCCGGGCGGGCCTCTGCCGTTGGGCCTCCTTTCCAGCCCGCTCGAGGTGTGCGCCCCGGCGGGCGACGGGGAAAGATGTGGAGGTGGCTACAGGCGGAACGAGTGAAGACGTCGTCGACGTGATCGTGGAGATCCCAGCGGGCAGCAGGAACAAGTACGAGTACGACCACGATCGGCACCTGATCCGTCTCGACCGCAGGCTCGCGACCGCGACGAGCTACCCGACGGACTACGGCTTCGTGCCTGACACGCTGGCGCTCGACGGTGATCCGCTGGACGCGCTGGTGATCCTCGACGACCCGACCTTCCCGGGCTGCCTGGTGCGCGTCCGGGTCATCGGTGTCTTCCAGATGCGCGACGAGAAAGGAATGGACGCGAAGCTGCTGACCGTGCTCGAGCACGACCCGATCCGCGCCGACACCACCGACGTCTCGGACTTGGCACCCCAGTTGCTGGATGAGATCGCGCACTTCTTCAGCGTGTACAAGGCGCTGGAGCCTGGGAAGGAGACCCAGACGATGGGGTTCTTGGGGCGGGAGGCGGCGCTCGAGGAGCTGCGAGTGTCTCGTGAGCGGTTTCGCCGCCAGGCGGCGCACTGAGTTGCGGGGCGGCTCCTCGGACGCGGACGTGTGCAGCACGCGCCTCGTCGTAGAAGCGGTAGCGTGACCGCCGCATGCCGCGCCGTATCGAGATCGAACTGACGAGCCGGACCGGCGACGGGGTGTTCACCTGGCGTGCGGCCGGGGCGAAGCAACCCAAGGGCACCGTGGCCACGAACCTCGTCCCCGATGGCGTCGGGGTCGGCGACGTGGTGCGTGCGGAGGTGGAGACCGGCCTCGAGGGCCTCGAGATCGTGGCTGTGCTCCCCCGCCACGACAAGACCGAGGAGCGACCGACCAACCGCATCGAGCTCCTCACCGCCGAGCGCCGCGGCCCCGACGTGGTGGTGAGCTACGCAGGAGGACGCCCGCGCCGGGACGACGCGGCGCGGTCTGCAGGGCGTGCGCCCCGCGGCGGTCGTCCGCCGTCAGGCGCGTCGAGGGCACCCAGGGAGGGTCGCGCACGGCGAGAGCACGCGGAAGAAGGCGGCACGCATGCAGGCCCGAGGCCGGAGGGACGCAGGACGCAGGCGGGTGGGCAGGAGCGCGTCGAGCGGCGCAGGACGCAGGCGGGTGGGCAGGAGCGCGTCGAGGGACGCAGGACGCAGGCGGGTGGGCAGGAGCGCGTCGAGCGGCGCAGGGAGCGCCGACCGGCGATCTCGACCGCGCACCGCAACGCGATGCTGGCGAAGCTCGGCCCCCAAGAGCTCCCGATCGCCGAACAGCTGCTTCGTGGAGGCATCCCTGCGGTACGCCAGGCGCTCGAAGACCAGCACGCCGCACGCCCGGGCGACGCCGCGACCGCGGCGAACCGCGATGCGGTCCTCGCGCTCGCCGAGCAGCTCCTGCCGCGGGTCAACCTCGCGAATTGGAAGGACCGTGCGGCGTCTGCGCAGGCGGCGGGCAAGGAGCTCCGACTGCGCGAGCTGCGAGCGGTGGTGACCGCTGCGCGAGCCGTGACCCTCGACGACGAGGCTCGGGCGATGTCTCGCGCCCTTCAGGAGTCCTTGGACCAGCGCGTGCGCTTGCTCAGCGAGGAGTGGGTCGGACGGGTCACGAAGGCGCTCGACGACGGCCGCGTGGTCGACGCGGTGCGCGCCGCCGCCCGGCCGCCCGAGCCCTCGACGCGCCTTCCTGCAGAGCTCGCGGTCCGCCTCGCCGAGGCGGCCAGCGAGGCCATGACCGCGGAGACCCCGCTTGCCCAGTGGATCACCCTGCTCGAGGCGGTCGTCGAGTCGCCGGTGCGCCGCAACGTGAAGCCTCGCGGCATCCCCGCGGACGAGCAGGCGAAGGACGCCGCGCGCCGCGCTGCGGGCCTCGTGCCCGAGCTGGCGAAGCTGCTCGGGCTGCGGATCCCCCCTCCCCCGCCGCGCCGCCCGGCGCTGCGAGGCCCGAGCCTCATGGCAGCCGGCGGCGCAGGACCAGCAAGCGCGCGCTGAGGCCCTGCGACTCGAAGAGCTGCTTGGTCTCGCGGTCACCGGGGAGCGCGGGCGCGTCGATCGCGACGCACGCGGCCGCCGTGAACCAGTCGACGAGGGCCTGGGCCAGCGCAGTGCCCACTCCCACTCCGCGGGCGGCCGCCTCCACGTAGCAGCAGTCGACCACGCCGACGCGCTCGCCGGCGTGCCGTGTCACGTGCCCCGCGCCGACGCCGACGGCGACTTGGTCGATCGTGCCCACGAGGAGCACCCGATCGCCGCCGCTCCAGTGCTGCGTGAGCCACTGCTCGGTGATCTGGTCAGGCGCGGCAGGCAGCAGCCACACTGCAAGAAGCTCGGGGCCGCCGCGCAACGTCGTCGCACGGTCCCTCGCTTCTTCGAGGAGGCGGGCGCATGTCGAGAGCTCCTCGGGTCGCGCGGGACGGGCTCCCTCCATGGCCGCGTCGATCCTCAGTCAGTGCTGCCGGTGTCCGTCGGCCTGTCACGCTCGCTGCCGGGTTGCCCGAGTAGCTCCTCGGCGCGCTGGACGATGGCGCGCCGGGCACGGGTGGCCTGCTCATGGCGCAGCACGACGCGCAGCTCGTCGTGGTCGAGCCCGTCGAGGCGACGGACGACCTGGGAAGCCGCCAGGATGTCGTAGTCGGGGATCGCCCGGTCGACCTCAGGGTCCCGAGGGGGCGCCGTGCCGTGCCGCTCCGCCCCCGGACGGGAGGTCCCCGGACGGGAGGTCCCTGGACGGGACTGATTCCGACGAGGCCGCTCTCGATGGGACTCTTCTCGATGTACGGACGTGACTGGACGCGAGTTCTCTGCAGGTGTGCGCGTGCCGGCGGCCCGCTCCCCCCTTCGCGACTGCTCCTTCGAGGCGGTCGCGCTGCGAGCCTCGCGAGCCTCGTGGGCCTCGCGAGCCTCGTGGGCCGCTCGAGCCTCGTGGGCCGCTCGAGCCTCGCGGACCCCGCGGTCCGCTCGAGCCTCGCGGGCGAGGGACTCGATCTGCCATTTCAGCTGGCGCCATCCGAGATCTACGGCGAAGCGACCCACGAACTGCGCATTGCGGAGCTCTTGGTCGACGCGCGTCCGGCCCTTGGCCACCGCCTCGGAGGTGTCCTCCATCGCCGTGAGGAGCACGCCGGCGGGCAGGTACACGAAGAGGTCGAGCACCCGCTCAGTGACCGAGCGACTGCCGTCTCCTCGTCCACCCGACTGCTCGGTCGGCTCGGACGGCTCGGTCGGCTCGGTCGGCTCGGTCGGCTCGGACGGCTCGGACGGCTCAGACACAGTCACGGCACAGCATCAGCGTCTTGTCCGCGAGCTGGCTCGGGTGCTTCACGAGGAAGCAGGAGCGGCACACGAATTCGTCGGGCTGCTTCGGCAGGACCCTCTCGCCAGCCTCGGTGCGGTCCTCGACGTCGCTCCCCTCCTCGTCGTCGTCCGGCTCGTCGTCGACGACGACGAGCCGCTCCTTCAAGATGACGTCGAGGCTAGCCTCCACGTCCTCCTCGTCGATGTCGTCCTCGTCCTCGTCTTCCAGCTCTGCCTCATCGGCGGATCGCTCCGCCGCGCCGGTCGGTCCCGCCTCCTCCTCCTCCTCTTCTTCCTCCTCTTCGTCGACATCCTCGTCGAGCTCGTCGTCGAGGTCCTCGTCGAGGTCCTCCACGAGCTCGTCGTCGAGCTCGTCCGCGCCGGTCTCGTCGATCTCGTCGATCTCGAGCTCGTCGTCCAGCCCGTCGAGGTCGTCAGGGATGGTGACGTCGTCAAGGTCGTCTGCCATGGCCGCCTTTCGCCGCGAATGTGACGCGGCAGCATAGACGTTGGTCCCGCGCGATCAAGCAACGCGGAGCGGCTCGGAGGAGCGGCTCTCACCAGGGAAAACCTGACCCAGGTCGTGCTCAGGCGGCCGGGCCCGGGAGCCTTTGGGGCCGTCTCGTCGCCGATGGGGCCGTCCCCCCATGGACAAGACGTTCTCTACTCGACCCCCTGGGCCTCGCTCCGCCTCTCACAGCATCCCCCCCGTCGCGGGCCTGGGCTCTGGCCAGCCTCGTCGCGGCGTCTGGGACTGCGCAGCACACTAGACAGTTCTCAGGTCGCGCTCAAGGGGTTTCATCGCGCCTGGTCAGGGTCACGCGAAACCGTCGGATCGCGCGACCCGCGAGCGCCTGGCCTCCGCCTGCCGCTCGGCGTCGAGACGCTCGAGGCCTGCAGGCGATCGGTCGAGGTGCACCATCGCCTCGGCGATGAGCCGGTGCCCCGCTTCCTCGGCGATGAGCCTGTGCATCTCCTGCGCGACGCTCCGGTAGGAGGGATGTCCCTGCGTCCCGGACCGCAGCTCGATGACATGCATTGCTTCGCGCGCGTTCATCTGCATCACGTAGCGCACCCGAAAGGCCAACGCGACCGCGTACTGCGCCTGCGCGGGGAACACCGGCGCAAGCGCGTCGTAGAGGGCGTGCGACCGCTCCATCGTCTCGGTGAAGGCTCGGGCCTCGCCCGCCTCGACGATCAGGTCGGGGACGTCGTAGCCCAGCCCGGTCGAGAGCGGCTGCCAGTCGACCGTGAGGATCCGATGACGCTGGAGGTCCCGGAACGCGCCGTAGTCGGTGACGATCTCGAAGCGGTACCCGGTCCGCTCGAAGGCGCGGCCGGGGCGGTGCCGGCGGTTCTTGCGCTCGCCGACGTAGGCCTCGAACAGCGCTCGCCGGTCCTCGGCGGACAGCGCGCGCACGCGCGCCAGCGCCTCGAGCTCTGAGACGGCGCCGTGGGGGAAGCAGATGGCCGCGAGCACTTTGTCCTCGGCATCCGAGTCGAAGTCGAGGAGCCGCACCTGCGGCCCGCCGTCCTCGGGTGCGCCGCCGCTACCGGCCATCCCGGTGTCCTCGGCCATGCCGCCGTCCTCGGCCATGCCGGTGTCCTCGGCCATGCCGGTGTCCTCGGGTGCGCCGCCCCCGCCGGTTCGACCGCCCACCACGATCGTGCCGCGGCCACCGGCGCGTTCCGACCACAGCCGCTCGACGACGCGGGCCGTGTCCTCGCGGGTAGCCGCCAGGTACGCGGCCCAATCGCCGCCGCGATCGGGGATGTCCACGCGCTGGAGGAAGGAGGGGATGACCTTGCGCAGCTCGGTCAGCATCATCGCCCCGTAGGCGCGCACCTCGGGGAGCGGGTGAGCCGCCATCCGCAGGAGGAGCCCCTCGTACGCCTGCCCGTCGCCATAGATGCCGACGTTCGAGAGGGACGCCGCGGGCAGGAGCCCGCGCGCCGCGTCGAGCGCCTTCGCCTTGATCGCCTGGCGGTGGACGAAGTCCGAGTCGCCTGGCTGGCGCGGGTAGCGCGTGCTCAGCCACGCGACGAGACGCAGGAGGAGGGCGCCGTAGCCGTCGAACATGCGGTCCATGTCCCCGACGTAGCGGGCGCCGAGGGGCGACTCGAGGATCTCGGGGGGACGGTGGTAGCGGTAGTGGCCGCTCGGCAGGCGCTGGTCGTAGGCGATGTAGCGCGTCGACTGCTCGAGGTACGACATGAGCCGTCCCCGCTCGAGCACCTTGGTGAGGACGTTCGACGACTGCTCGCAGGCGAGGTGGACCCCGCCGAGCTGCGCGACCGAGTCGTCGCCGTACTCGAAGAAGACCCGCTGGTACAGCTTCTCCGCGCGTCGCAAGCCGACCGTGGCGTCGATGGTCGCGTCGCCCGTGACGTCGAGCTCTCCTACGAACTCGTCGAGGAATAGGCGCCGCAGGCTCTTGGCGGAGCGCGAGTAGCGGGCGAACAGGGCGCCCTTCACGACCTCGGGAAGGTTCACTAGCGCAAAGACCGGCAGGTCGAGGTTCGTCACGTAGCGGCGGAGCACCGCTTGCTCGTCTTGGGTGAACTCCTCGGGGATGTAGGGCGCCATGGCCCGGCCAAGGTTATGCGTCCGCCCCGTCGCGGTGGCGGACCTCACTCGCCGAGGTCGGGGGACCCTCCCGCAGCCACGACGTCGCGTCTGAGGAGCCGCAGCGCGCCGTCCGCGGCGGCAGCGACAGCAGGGTCGGCGGCCACCGACGCGACCTGCCCGACGAGGTCCACCAGCTGCTTGACCGTCCGTACGAAGTCCCCTGGGGCGATCTCTCCGACGTCGCGTGATGCGATCTCGAGCACCGTGCCGAAGGAGGCGCCCCGGGCCCACGCGGCCACCGCCCCCGCGAGGCCGGGCTCGGGCTGGCGGGTTCTCGGGACGAGGTGGACCTCCTCCACCCCTCGAAGATGCTCGCCGAGCTCGCCGAGCACGACGAGCCGGGACGCGAGCTCCTGGCGCCTGCGCTCGCCGATCCGGTCGCTCCCGCCCTTTCCCCGGCGCGGCGTGCGGGCAAGCTCCCTGGCGGCCCTACGCCGGCCGTGCGCCGGTCCCCCGGCGGGCCGGCGGGCACGGCGGCGCTCGAAGACGACCGACGACAGGACGCCGGCGAGCACCGCCGGCTCCGCGTCGGCGAGCACGTCGCCGGCGAGCGCTTCGGCGACGAGGAGGTCGCACTCGTGGTAGATCCGGGCGAGCAGCGCCCCGCGCGCGGTGAGCCGCCACCCGTCGAGGTAGCCCAGCTCCTCGAGCACGGCGAGGCGGCGGCCGAGGTGTTCGACGAGGACGTCGCGCGGCGTGGTCCGTCGCTTCGGCTGAGCCGACCTCGACGCTCCGGCCGCTGCGTCCGCCTGCCACTGCGCGAACGAGCGGCGCAGCACCGACACCGCGGTGGGCCGGTCGAAGCGGCGCACCAGGTTCACGGCGAGGTTGTAGGTCGGGCGGAACGCCGAGCGGAGGTCCGGCGGCGGGGCGACGGCGATCCTGGCCATCTCGGCGACAGGGACGTCGGGGGCCCACAGGACTACCGCATGGCCGACGTCGTCGAGACCGCGCCGGCCCGCCCGTCCGGTCAGCTGGGCGTACTCGCCCGACGTGAGCGGCGCGCGTCCGGCGCTGCCGTACTTGTCGAACCGTTCGATCGCGACGGTGCGCGCCGGCATGTTGATGCCGAGCGACAGCGTCTCGGTCGCGAACACGACCTGGAGGAGGCCGCGGGCGAAGCACTCCTCCACCGTCTCGCGGAACGCTGGGACGAGGCCAGCGTGGTGGGCCGCGACGCCCGACGTCAATCCTTCGAGCCACTGGGTGTAGCCGAGCACGTCGAGCGCGTCGTCGCTCAGGTCCTCTGCGTGCGCCTCGGCGATGTAGCGGATCTCCGCACGCTGGTGGTGGTCGGTGAGGCGCATCCCCTCGCGAAGGCACTGCGCGACGGCGTCGTCGCAGGACGCCCGGCTGAAGATGAACACGATCGCCGGCAGGAGGTCGCGCTCTTCGAGCGCCTCTACGAGCTCGATGCGTCTTGGCGCCCGGAAGGGCAGGCGCGGCCAGCGCCGGTCGCTCCCGCGCCAGCGCGGCGCAGGAGTCGACCTCGCCAGCCTGCGTGCGGTGTCGTCGAGGCGCAGCGCCTCGGCGCTCGGGCGCGAGTCGTGGAGGAGCGGGAGCAGATCGGTCTCCGGCGGCCCTCCCCCTTCGGGCTGGCGGCGATGGACGGCCAGGTGGTGGCGAAGGACCACAGGGCGTCGCCGCTCCACGACGACGGCCGTCGGGCCGCGCACCGAGGTCAGCCAGTCGCCGAGCTCGGAGGCGTTGGAGACCGTGGCCGACAGGCACACGAAGGTCACCGTCGGTGGGCAGAGGACGAGGACTTCCTCCCACACCGCTCCCCGGTAGGGGTCTTGGAGGTAGTGGACCTCGTCGAGCACCACGGTGCGCAGGCCGTCGAGGAGCTCCGAGCCGGCGAGGAGCATGTTGCGCAGGACCTCGGTCGTCATGACGACGACGGGCGCCTCTGCGCGTCTCGCGATGTCGCCGGTGAGGAGGCCGACACGCTCGCTCCCGTGCGCCGCGGAGAGCTCGGCGAACTTCTGGTTCGAGAGCGCCTTGAGCGGCGTCGTGTAGAAAGCCTTGCCTCCCGTCGCCAGTGCGCGGTCGACCGCGTAGGCGGCGACGAGGGTCTTGCCGGAGCCGGTGGGCGCGGAGACGAGGACGGAGCAGCCGTCGTCGAGCGCGTCGAAGGCCTCCGTCTGGAAAGGGTCCGGCACGAAGCGGAGCGAGCGGAGAAAGCGTGCCCGCAGGGGGTGCGGGGTCCCGGCCGGCGCTGCCGCGGGCCGACCCGTAGACGGGGTGGTCAACGTCGGAGGAGCTTGCCGACGCCGATGGACGCGAAGTAGAAGG
Source organism: Actinomycetes bacterium (assembly GCA_021844425.1). GTDB lineage: Bacteria > Actinomycetota > Acidimicrobiia > Acidimicrobiales > RAAP-2 > JAJYVT01. The sequence continues at coordinate 57,805 of JAKBTL010000042.1, forward strand.
CGATGAGGGGGACTGCGAGGGCGATCATGGAAAAGGGATCGGAGCTCGGCGTGAAGACCGCGGCAGCGACGGTGATCCCGATCACCGCCCACCGCCAGTGACGGAGGAGTGCGGCGGGAGTGATCACGCGGGCGACCTGCAGCGCGACGAGCACGACCGGGAACTCGAAGGTGAGCCCGAAGAGCAGCATCAAGAGCAGCACCAGCGTGAGGTACGCGTTCGGGTTCAACAGCGCGTGGATGCTCGGGCCGCCGATGTGGATCAGCCAGCCGAGGGTGTGGGGGAGCACGACGTAGACGACTGCGCAGCCGCACAGGAAGAGGACGACCGAGGCGATCACGAACGGAACGGCGTAGCGCTTCTCGGAGGGGCGCAGTCCCGGGGTGATGAACCTCCACAGCTCCCACAGCGCCACAGGGGAGGTGAGGACGAGCCCGCCGAACGCGGCGAACTTCACCCGAAGCCCGAGCGCATCGAGCGGGGCGGTCACGTAGAAGCGGCACGCGCCGGCGTGCTCGATCTCGCAGAAGGGATGGCGGAGCAGCGAGAACTCCCAGCTGTAGAAGAACACCGAGACGGTCGCGAGGACGACGAACGCCACCACGACGATGACGAGCCGGCGACGAAGCTCGCCCAGGTGCTCCCCGAGCGTCATCGCGTCGGGACGGGCGCGGAGGCGACGCAGCGCCGGGACGCGCTCGGAGAGGGGCATGGCCATCGGCTAGTTCAGGTTCGGGTCGTCGGTGTCGAGCCTCGCGAGCGCCGGAGCCACGAACCGCGCCGCTCCGGTGCCGGTCTCCTCGGCGGCTCGGGCGCCGTTGGCCGGCGTGGACGCCCCGGCGGCTCCGGCTCGGGCGCCGTTGGCCGGCGTGGACGCCCCGGCGGCTCGGGTGCCTGCGACCCCGTCGGCGTGCGCGTCCTCGTCCTGTGACGGCGACTCGCCGTGCACGTCCGCCAGCTGGTTCAAGAGGGTCACCGGCGAGCGGGCGAAGCGCACGATGTCCTGGCTGCTCGGGAGGTCCGGGACGGCCTGGCGGAGCTCGCTGTCGAGCCGCAGGTGCAGCTCGCGCACCTTGCGCCACCCCGCGCCGAGCTGGCGGGCGACCTCGGGCAGGCGCTTGGGCCCGAGGAGGACCACCACGACGACGAAGATGATGATGAGCTTTGTCGGGCTGAGGTCCAGCACGCGCCGCCAGTTTACCTGGGGGCTCCGATCTAGAAGTACCGGAACTGCGACGGCGGCCAGAGGATGAGGAAGACCTTCCCGACGACGTAGGACGCCTTGACGGGGCCCCACATCCTGCTGTCGCACGAGTTCACCCGATTGTCCCCCATGACGAAGTAGTCCCCCTTCGGCACGGTGAACGGCTTCGACATTCTCGTGTAGGTCTGGGGACCCTTCGGCAACCAGGGCTCCTTCAGGAGCTTCCCTGTGATGTACACCTGCCCGCCTTGGGCGGAGACCGTCTGGCCCGGGAGCCCGACGACGCGCTTGACGAGGTCTGGGACCGGCGGTCCGCCGCAGTCCTCTGCCGGCGGCCGCTTGAACACGATGATGTCGCCCACGTGGATCGTGCCGTAGAGCTTGTTCACGACGATCCGGTCCCCTGCCTTTAGCGTGGGCCACATGGATGTCGACGGCACGTAGTAGGTCTGCGCGACGAACGTTCGGACTCCGAAGGCGACGCCGACCGCGACGAGGATGACGACGATCCACTCGACGATCCAGCGGTGTGAGCGGCGTCGGGGCCCGGCCCCGCCGCCGGTTCCGTTCTCGCCGCCGGCCGTGCCGCTCGGACCACCGCCTGTCGCGCTGGTCGGCTCGCCGCCGGCCGTGCCGCTCGGACCACCGCCTGTCGCGCTGGTCGGCTCGCCGCTCGGCCCACCGCTCAGCTCGCCGCCGGTCGTGGTCGCTGGTTGCCGGGCATCGACCGCGTCGCCGGGCAGGACGGTGCCGGGGCTGCTGCCAACCGAAGGGCCGGCGTTGGGCACGGCGTGGGCAGGGAGTTCGTCGCTCACGGGGTCCCGAGGCTACAGGGTGTGCTCCTCCTTGGCAGGACGGGGGCCGGCAGAACGGGCCCTGCCGAGGGCTGGCAACGGCGTCAGAGCGAGGCGATGAGGCGCTCGACGCGCTCGTCGTGCGAGCGGAACGGGTCCTTCAGCAGCACGGTGCGCTGGGCCTGGTCGTTCAGCTTCAGGTGGACCCAGTCGACGGTGAAGTCGCGCCGGCGCTCCTTCGCACGTCGCACGAAGGCGCCGCGGAGCCGCGCCCGGGTCGTCTGGGGGGGCTCCGTCATGGCCGTGACGATGTCGGCGTCGGCGCAGGTCCGCTCGACCTGGTCGCGGGCCTGGAGCTTGTAGAAGAGCCCGCGCTCTCGGTCGACGTCGTGGTACATGAGGTCGATCATCGCGACCTTGGGGTGCGAGAGCGCGACGCCCTGGCGCTTGCGCAGCTCGTCGATGAGCCGGTACTTGGCCACCCAGTCGCACTCCCGCCACAGGGACAGCGGGTCGGACTCGAGGCCCTTCAGACAGTGCTGCCACATCTCGAGCGCACGATCCCCCTCGGGCCCGAGCCCATGGCGGTCTCGGAAGCGCAACGCGCGCTCGAGATACTCGAACTGGATGTCGAGCGCGCGCATCTCGCGCCCGTTGGCAAGGCGGACCCGCCGCTGGCAGGTGATGTCGTGGCTGATCTCGCGGATCGCCCGGATCGGGTTCTCGAGCGTGAGGTCCCGCAGCACGGTGCCGCTGTCCTCGAGCATGGTGAGGAGGACGGCCGTGGTGCCGACCTTGAGGTACGTCGCGTACTCGCTCATGTTCGAGTCGCCGACGATCACGTGCAGCCTGCGGAAGCGCTCCGCGTCGGCGTGCGGCTCATCGCGCGTGTTGATGATCGGGCGACTGCGCGTGGTCGCCGACGAGACGCCCTCCCAGATGTGCTCGGCTCGCTGGCTCATGCAGTAGACGGCGCCGCGTGCCGTCTGGAGCACCTTGCCCGCCCCGGCGAAGATCTGCCGGCTCACGAGGAACGGGATGAGCACCTCGGTGTAGCGGCCGAAGTCGTCGTTGCGCTCGGTGAGGTAGTTCTCGTGGCAGCCGTAGGAGTTCCCGGCCGAGTCCGTGTTGTTCTTGAAGAGGTAGACGTCGCCGCGGATCCCCTCCTCGCGCAGGCGCGTCTGAGCTCCTGCCACGAGCTGCGAGAGGATCCACTCCCCCGCCTTGTCGTGCACCACGAGGTCGCTGACGCGGTCGCACTCTGGCGTGGCGTACTCCGGGTGGCTGCCGACGTCGAGGTACAGCCGGGCGCCGTTCTCCAAGAAGACATTCGACGAGCGGCCCCAGCTGACCACGCGGCGGAAGAGGTAGCGCGCCACCTCGTCGGGGCTCAGCCGGCGCTGGCCGCGCAGGGTGAAGGTGACCCCGTACTCGTTCTCGAGCCCGAAGATCCGCCTCTCCACAGTGGTCACGGTAGTGCCGGGCACGCAGCCGGCGAGCGTCAGGCAGGAACGAGCGCCAGCCGCCACCGGCGAGCGCCAGCCGCCGGCGAGCGAGCGTCAGGCGGACAGAGGAGCTGCCAGGCTGCCTCCCGGCTACCCGCTGTTCTCGACGGCGGCCTGGTCGTCCGCTCCGCCGGAGGTCCGTGGAGTGGGCTCGCCCGCCTGCGCCGGCGCGGGGGGAGGCTCCACCCCTTCGAGGACCTGGGCGAGCTCGCCGTCGGTGACCCGCTTGAAGGAGCGGCGGCCGTTCTCCCTGCTCAGCACCGCAACTTCGAGGTCGTTCGGGCCGAGGGTGCGCTGCGGGCCGGCCAGGGCCTTCACCGCCGCCCTGATCGCCTCGGCCCGGTCACGATCCGGTCGCCAGTCGGCGGCGAACCGCTCGCTGATCGTCTCCGCTTCTCCGCCGAGGACGGCGAAACGGTCCTCGTCGGTGATCGTTCCCTCGTAGGCCACGTGGTACAGCTGGTCGGCCCTTCCGTTGGTCCCGAGCTCGGCGACGAGGATCTCCACCTCGAGCGGCTTCATCTCGTGCGTGAAGACGTTCCCGAGGTACTGCGCGTAGAGATTGGCGAGTGAGCGTGCGTCGACGTCCTCCCGGCTGAACGCGAAGCCCTTCGTGTCCGCGTGACGCACGCCAGCCACGCGGAGCTGGTCGTACTCGTTGTACTTGCCGACCCCGGCGAACGCGATGCGGTCGTAGATCTCACTGATCTTGTGCAAAGAGCGCGAGGGGTTCTCCGCGACGATGAGGACCCCGTCGGCGTACGCGGTGGCGATGAGGGAGCGGCCGCGGGCGATCCCCTTCTGGGCGTACTCGGCCCGATCCTTCATCACCTGCTCGGGGGCGACGTAGAACGGCATCGTCATGCCAGCTCACCTCCGCTCGAGGAGCCCCCAACGGCTTCGCGCTCGGTCCGCTTTCGCTCGATGAGCGCCTGGAAGCGCTCCGCCACCTCCTCTTCGGGCACCTCTCGGTAGCCGTCGGCCGTGACGACGGCTACCGTCGGGTAGATCCCGCGCACCACGTCCGGCCCGCCCGTGCCCGAGTCCTCGTCCGCCGCCTCGTACAGCGCCTGGATGGCGAGCTCCACGCCCTCCGAGTGCGAGAGGCCTTCGCGAAAGCCCAGCTTGATCGTCGTCCTGGCATCCCGCCCGCCCGAGCCGGTCGCCTGGTAGTCGGCCTCCTCGTAGTGGCCGCCGGTCACGTCGTAGGTGAAGATCCGCCCGGCTCCCCGCGCCGTGTCGTAGCCGGCGAACAGTGGGACGACGGCGAGGCCCTGGAACGCGAGCGGCAGGTGCTGGCGGACCATCTGGGCGAGCTGGTTCGCCTTTCCCTCGAGGCTGAGGTGCACCCCCTCGACCTTCTCGTAGTGCTCGAGCTGGGTCTGGAAGAGACGGACCATCTCGACGGCGAACCCCGCAGCGCCCGCGATGGCCACCGCAGAGTACCGGTCGGCAGGGAACACCTTCTCCATCGCGCGGTGCGCGATCGCATGACCCTCGGTCGCGCGCCGGTCGCCCGCCATCACGACGCCCTCGGCGAAACGCAGCGCGACGACGGTCGTGGCGTGGCGGACGGACGCGGCCACGTCAGCTCCCTGCGGCACGGCGGGCACGGCAGGCATGCCGCTTCGCCGCAGGAGGCTCGAGAAGTCCGGTCCAGGGTCGTCGGTCGGATGGAAGAGCGGGAGCGCCACCTCGGGCTACTGCCCGCCCTTCTGGACGTAATTGCGGACGAACTCCTCGGCGTTGTCCTCGAGCACTTCGTCGATCTCGTCCATGAGATCGTCGAGCTCCGCTTTGATCTTCTCGCCGCGCTCGGAGGTCGCGGGGGTCTCTTCGACCACCTCGCTCTCGGTGCGAGCCGGCGCGCTCTTGCGCTTCAGTTCTCGCTCAGGCATCGCTTCGTCCCCTCTTGCACGTCACTGTCTTATCTCGCCAGCCACCGGTATGTGCGTCTTTTCCGATCGCGGGCCTGCGGTCCTCGAGGTTCGTCATGCGCTCAGCCGCTCCAGGAGCTGCGCCGGCGTCGCGCTCGCGTCCAGGAGGGCGGCCGTGTGCGCCGCCGTCCCCCGCAGGGGGTCCATCATAGGGACGCGGCGCAACGGGTCGGTCCCCAGGTCGAACACGAGCGAGTCCCAGTTCGCCGTCACCACGGCCTCGGGCCACCGGGCGAGGCACTGCCCGCGGAACCACGCCCGCGTGTCGGCCGGCGGGGTTGTGACCGCTGCCGCGACCGCCGCGTCGTCGACCAGGCGCTCCATGCCGAGGCGGGCATAGAGGGAGCGCTCCGGGCGCAGGTCGTGGTACTGCAGGTCGAGGGCGAAGAGCCTGCTGTCCCCCCAGTCGCAGCCGTGACGCTCTCGGTAGGCCTCGACCACCCTGCGCTTGGCGACCCAGTCGAGCTGGCCGGCGAGCGTGGAAGGGTCCTGCTCCAGGCCGTGGAGGACGGCCTCCCAGCGTCCGAGGACGCGCTCGCCGACCTCGTCTCCTCCGAGCACCGACAGGCCGTGGTGGTCGGCGTACTTGCGGGCTGCCGTGTACAGCTCCCACTGGACGGCGAGCGCCGTGGCGGTCGAGCCGTCCGCCATGGTGAACGGGCGGCGCAAGGTGAGGTCGGTCGAGACCTCGTGCAGGGCTCGGACGGGATCGGCCGGGGTGAGGTCCCGGGGCGGGGCGAGGCCGTCTTCGACCATGGCGAGCACGAGCGCGGTGGTGCCGGCCTTGAGGAAGGTCGCGACCTCGGACAGGTTGGCGTCCCCGATGATGACGTGGAGGCGGCGGAAGCGCCTCGGGTCGGCGTGTGGCTCGTCCCTGGTGTTCACGATCGGGCGCTTGAGCGTCGTCTCGAGGCCGATCACCTCTTCGAAGAACTCCGCGCGCTGGGAGATCTGGAAGGTCACCCCGGCCTTGTCGAGCGTGGGGGTCTCGGCGCCCACCTTGCCCGATCCGGTGTAGATCTGGCGGGTCACGAAGTGCGGGACCACCGCGGCGGCGACCTTGACGAAGGGGACGGCCCGGTCCACGAGGTAGTTCTCGTGGCAGCCGTAGGAGTTGCCCTTGCCGTCCGAGTTGTTCTTGTAGACGACGACTGGCGGCGTGCCCGGGTAGAGGTGCGCCGCCGCGCGCATCGAGCGGCGCAGCACCTCCTCTCCGGCCTTGTCGTAGAGGACGAGGGTCAGCGGGTCGGCGCACTCGGGCGAGGAGTACTCGGGGTGGGCGTGGTCCACGTAGTAGCGCGCGCCGTTGGTGAGCACCGTGTTGGCCAGGTGCGTCTCGACGATCGGGGCGAGAGCCCCCTCCTTCGTGAACCCGCGCGCGTCGTTGGCCGGTGTCTCGTCCTCGAAGTCCCAGTCCGTTCGGCGCTCGGCCTCGGTCGCGTAGGCGTTGACGAGGAGCGAGGACGCGGTGATCGGATTGCCGTCGCCACCGGGCACGCTGATGCCGTACTCGGTCTCGATCCCGCAGACCTTGGGAATGGCCATGAGAGCGACCCTACCCGCTCGTCAGAGGTACTGGCCGGTCCCCACCCGCTCGATCGCACGCCCGCCGCGCCCGTCGCGTTCCTCGCTCATGAGGGTGCGCACGTAGACGATCCGCTCCCCCTTCTTGCCCGAGATCCTCGCCCAGTCGTCGGGGTTGGTCGTGTTGGGCAGGTCCTCGTTCTCCTTGTACTCCTGACGGATGGAGGCGACGAGGTCCGAGGTGCGGATGCCCCTCCCCTCCCTCGCGATCTCGCGTTTGATCGCGAGCTTCTTGGCGCGTCGCACGATGTTCTCGATCATCGCCCCGGAGGCGAAATCCCGGTAGTAGAGGACCTCTTTGTCGCCGTTCTGGTAGGTGACCTCGAGGAAGCGGTTCTCGTCGTCGGCACGGTACATGTCTGCGACCGTCGCCTCGATCATCGCCTGGGCCGCCTTCTCGGGGTCGCCTCCGCCGAGGCGGTCGACTTCCTCGGCATCGAGAGGCAGGTCGGCGCGGAGGTACCTCGAGAAGATCTGGGCAGCGGCCTCGGCGTTGGGTCGCTCGATCTTGATCTTGACGTCCAGGCGTCCCGGTCGCAGGATCGCCGGGTCGATGAGGTCCTCCCGGTTGGAGGCGCCGATCACGATCACGTCCCGCAACGCCTCCACGCCGTCGATCTCCGCCAGCAGCTGCGGGACGATCGTCGACTCCATGTCCGAGCTGATCCCGGTGCCCCTCGTGCGGAAGAGAGAGTCCATCTCGTCGAAGAAGACGATGACGGGCACGCCTTCTTCCGCCTTCTCCCGGGCGCGCTGGAAGACGAGGCGGATCTGGCGCTCCGTCTCCCCGACGTACTTGTTCAGGAGCTCTGGCCCCTTGATGTTCAAGAAGTAGCTCCGCACGTTGGCGTTGCCGGTCGCCTCTGCGACCTTCTTGGCGAGGGAATTGGCGACGGCCTTGGCGATGAGGGTCTTGCCGCACCCGGGCGGGCCGTAGAGGAGGATGCCCTTGGGCGCAGGCAGCCGGTAGTCGTTGAAGAGCGCGCGATGCAGGTACGGCAGCTCCACGGCGTCGGTGATCGCCTCGATCTGGGTGTCGAGGCCGCCGACGTCCGCGTACGTGATGTCCGGCACCTCTTCCAAGACGAGCTCTTCGACCTCGGGACGCGGGAGCTTCTCGATGATGAGGCGGCTGCGAGCGTCCATGAGCAGCGTGTCGCCCGCGCGCAGGCGGACCTCGGCCATCGCGTCGGACAGCTCCACTACCTGCTCTTCGTCGGCGCGGACGAAGACGGCCACGCGGCGTCCCGGGTCGAGCACCTCCTTCAGGGTGACCACATCGCCGGCGAGCTCGCCGGGGCGCGCGAGCACGACGTTCAACGACTCGTTCAGCACGACCTCGTCGCCCTTCGAGAGGCTGCCGATGTCGATGTCGGGGTGGACGGAGACGCGCATCTTGCGGCCGCCGGAGAAGACGTCGACCGTCTCGTCGTCGTTCTGCCCGAGGTAGGTGCCGTACGCCGCAGGCGGCTGGGTGAGCTTCTCCACTTCCTCTCTGAGCGCGGCGAGCTGCTCCTTGGCCTGCTGGAGGGTGAAGGTCAGCTTCTCGTTCTGCGAGATCGCGTGGGCCAGCTGCCCCTTGGACTCGAGGAGCCGCTCCTCGAGCGTCTGGACGCGCCCGGGGCTCTCCTGGAGACGCCGCCGCAACGCGCGCACCTCTTCCTCGGCCGCCTGGAGCCGGGCGCGCAGCACCTCGAGCTCGGCGCGAGGGTCTCCGCCGTCTTCGAACACTCGATCAGGCGTCGGACTCACCTCCCATCCCGTGCCCTCCGTGCTCACCTTGCTCACCTTGCTCACCGCTTGGTGGGTCCGCCTGAGGCCACCATACCGGCGACGGAACGGGGGCGCGCGGCAGAGTCGTGCATTTCGGCCGGCGTCTCGTCCGGCGTGTCGTCCGCCGTGTCGTCCGCCGCAGTGCCCGCCCGGCGCGCCGCCGCAGTGCCGGCCGCAGTGCCCGCTGCAGTGCCCGCCCGGCGCTCCACCGCAGTGCCCGCCGCAGTGCCCGCTGCAGTGCCCGCCCGGCGCTCCGCCGCGTCGCTGGCACCTTGCCCGCCGTGTCCGCAGGACCCCTCCCCACCAGGGAGGACGCGTGCTCCGGCGATCCTCGAGAGGATGGGTGCGAGGGAGTAGTGCGTGTAGTCTGTTGGGCGCAGGCCCGGTGTCGGCTCGCTTTCGGTCTCCTCCTGCTTTCGGCCCCCGATCTGACGGAGCCAGGAGGTGTGCTGGAGGAGGTGGAAAGGCCAGGAACCTGGGGTTCCGGACCCAGGTTCCGGAACCTGGGTCCTCGAGGCCAGGAGAAGGGCCGCGACGGGTGCCGAAGAACGGCGAGGACGGGACGCAGTCGACAGGCGGGACACGGGACGAGCAGAGGGCAGGTTCGGGATCTGCCGGCAGCGACGCAGAAAGGTGACGAATGAAGGTCTGGATCGACCAGGATCTGTGCACCGGCGACGGGCTCTGCGAGGAGATCGCGCCCGCGGTCTTCACCCTGCTGGATGACGGGCTCGCCTACGTGAAGGAAGGCGACGACGTGAAGAACGAGCCAGCAGGCTCGGCAGGCATGGCGCTCGTCCCGGAGGACTTGGAGGACGCGGTCGTCGAGGCCTCCGAGGAATGCCCTGGGGAGTGCATTTTCATCGAGCGCGGGTAACGAGTAGACAGCGACCGGAGCGCGCCGCGTCGCAGCGGGAGGCAGCCGGACATCCCCGGCCCTCTGGCTCGGTGCGGCGCCAGCCGCCCCGGGCGCACCAGCCGCCCCGGGCGCGCCGGCCCCCTCACCCCGGCCCTCTGGCTCGGCGCGGCGCCGGGCGCCCCGGGAGCGCCGGAACCCTCACCCCGGCCCCCGGCCG